>NZ_VPBT01000001.1:0-315503 GCF_013418555.1 Acinetobacter sp. YH12134
CTGGTGCGATCCAGCTGAAAGAAGGCGTTGAAATGGTTATGCCAGGCGACAACGTTGAAATGTCAGTAGAATTAATCCACCCAATCGCAATGGACGCTGGTTTACGCTTCGCGATCCGTGAAGGTGGTCGTACTGTAGGTGCTGGTGTAGTTTCTAAAGTAACTGCATAATCACTTCTATAGTGTGAAAAAAGCGTCCCTTTGGGACGCTTTTTTTATCTCTGCAGATTAAATTGTCAGACAATTTAACTGCAAGCTGTCCTAAACTGATATTCGCCTGACCTTAACTGCACTTATCTCCATATCAGAACCACGTAAGATAAAGCTGAAGAAAATAAATAAAAGTTTCAGGTGAGATGCTTCACTTGAAAGGAGTTGAGGTCATGAATGCTAAAGTAAATATTACCAACCGCGCAGGTGCCAGTTTCCCGGTACGTCGTATGGCGTTTGAGTTTGATCAGGTTCCAGAATACTGGATGCGAGATTCGGCAGGCCTGACACATTTTATGACCGCTTTATCCGCCCTGTTTCCAGCCGGTGAAAAATTCTTTATTGATAGTGTACGTGCAGTGCGTTACCACCCGGCAATTAAAGATAATCAGGAGCTGCAAAAAGAAATTTCAGCCTTTATTGGCCAGGAAGCCATGCATACCCAGGAGCATGTTGGCTTTAATGCCTCGGCACAAAAATATGGCCATGATGTAGAACGTTTAGATCGTTATACCGATAAAGTGATTCAAGGTGCGCGTAAGGTATTTGCCGGTGTCGGTAAACCCTTTGGCATTACCCAAGAAATGGTTGATTTGACTGCAACCACCGCACTGGAACATTTTACCGCGACCATTGCCACCCAGTTGCTGCGTAATTCGCATATTCAGGAACTGATGAGCGATGACACCATGAAAACCATGTGGCTGTGGCATGCGATTGAAGAAAACGAGCATAAAGCGGTAGCTTATGATGTGTTTGAGGGTGTATTCGGCCAAGGCACCAAAGCCTATTTACTGCGCACCAGCTCACTGGTTGCCGCCATGCTGACCTTATTTGTGGTGCAAAACTATTTCCTGTTCCGTCTGTTAAAAGAAGACAAACAGCTAAATCTGGAGGCGTTCAAGGCCATTTATACCTATGCTTATAGTCCCTCTAAGGGCATTATTACCGGTATGGGCCGTGAGATGCTGGCATATTTCCGCCCGGGCTTTCATCCGAACGATTTAGATACCGTCAGTCTGCTGGACACATGGAAAGCCAAATTGGGCTTCTAACGGTGTTGACTCTTGGGGCAATGAAAATTGCCCTTTTTTTTGCTCGATTTTTTATCCAGAGCTCTTATAATGCGAACTTTGTTTTGACCGATGATGAACGAAGATGATTCGTTTAATGCAACACGCTGATATTCATAGTGTATTTAACATTGAGCAACAGGTACAAAGCCATCCTTGGAGCTTGAAACAGTTTGCTGAAGCGGTAGACAGCTATCAATGTACCGTAATCGAGCAGCAAGGACAGCTGGTCGGGTTCTGTATTTTGCAACCGGTGCTGGATGAAGCTAACCTGTTGCTGATGGCGGTTGTGCCTGACCAGCAAGGGAAGGGGTTGGGTTATCAGCTGCTGGAGCATTCGATTGAGCAGTTGCCGAATCAGCCGGTACAAATTTTTCTGGAAGTGCGTGAAAGCAATACCGCGGCTATCCGTCTGTATGAAAAAGCTGGCTTTCATCAGATTGATGTGCGCAAAAATTATTATCCAAATCCGGATGGCACACGTGAACATGCGGTTATTATGGTTAAAGCCTGTAGTGATGATTTTGCCGCGCTCTTCTCATCACCTTAATTTTTAAAATTATTGGGTTTTATTTGATAATCGAATTATTCCAACCACTGGGCAGGGTGGTCATGAGAGAGTTTCCCAATTGCCGGATTTCTTCGCTGCTTAAGCTGCGGTTGAGCCGGCGCCATTGGCCATCAATCAGCAATTCCAGCGGTACATACTGCGATTTATAATTCATTTTATTGGAATGCGGCACCCAATAGCCTAAATAAACATAAGGCAGTCCGAGTTTCTGGGTGTGTTCAATCTGCTTTAAGATCGCAAATACGCCCAAGGAGCGGCGGTTTTCATCCGGATCAAAGAAGGTATACACCGCAGACAGGCCATCATCGAGCAGGTCGCAGGTCGAGACCGCAATTAGCCGGTCTTGGTGCCAAAGCTCTAAAAAGAAACTGTCGGTGCAGCTGTGCACCAGAAATTTTTCAAACTGATCCTGACTTGGCGGATACATATCGCCATCGGCATGGCGTTCATTAATATAACGCTCATACAGCGCATAATGCTGTTCATTGGCTTCTTGGGTAGAGCGGATGGTGACGTGCAGGTCCTGATTGCGTTTCCAGGCTTTTTTCTGGGTGCTGTTCATTTGAAATTCGTGTACCGGCACGCGCGAAGACAGACATTGACGGCATAAATGGCATTCCGGCCGATAGACAAAGTCACCGCTACGACGAAAGCCCATGCGTGACAGTTCAGACAGGGTCACCACATCAATCCGGTGCGCCGGATCTAAAAACACCATGCGAGCAGATTTATCATCCAGATAACTGCAGTTATGCGGCGGCGTAATATAATATTGTAATTCGTTGAGCAGGGATTTCGGTTGATATGAATTCATGGCAATCCCTCTTTATTTATTCATCCAGTGAGTCGTTTTGCGCTATTGTTTTACTTGAAAATACACCCTCCTGGTATTTTTTCCAATCTATCGCCGGCTGTTTTACAACATCTTGTAACGATTTTAAGTATGCTTGGCGAGTTATTGTACAGGCGCCCAGACTTAATAGATGGTCATTGACCAGCTGGCAGTCAATCCAGGGCAGGGCGTTGTCGCGGCCAATCAGCATTAAGGTATAAAACGCCATTTTAGAGACATCTGTGCGCTGGCTAAACATTGACTCGCCAAAGCAGCCGCGGCCAATGGTGACGCCATACAAACCACCGACCAGCGCATCCTGCTCCCAGACTTCGACACTATAGCCATAACCGGCCTCAAACAGGTCAATATAGCCCTGAATGATGTCTTCGGAAATCCAGGTGTCATTGGCATAGGCCCGTGGCAGCGAACAACAGCGAATCACCCGTTCAAAGGCCTGATTGATGCTAATCCGGTAATCACCTTTTTTCATGTTACGCAGCAGTGACTTGCTTGGATGATAATCCTGAGGGCGGATAATGCAGCGCGGCTCGGGACTCCACCAGCAAATCGGATCACCTTCGGAAAACCACGGAAACAGGCCGTGGGTATAAGCTTCAAACAGGGTCGAGGGGGACAGGTCTGCACCAATACAAATCAGTCCTTCACCCTGTGGATCAGCTTCATCAGGATGGGGGAAAATAAATTGTGAGGGTGCAAGTGCGGTCATACAGCTACTCTGAATCGAAACAGATCTCTATCATACATAAAAAAGCCGCCCGGATTGGGCGGCTCGTGCTTTAGGCAAAATTATTCACCTAGGGCATCCAGATATTTTTCAGCGTCCAGTGCCGCCATACAGCCTGAACCGGCGGATGTAATCGCTTGACGATAGACGCTGTCTGCCACGTCACCGGCTGCGAATACGCCCGGTACAGAGGTTTGGGTTGCGTTACCGGCAGTACCACTTTGAACCTGAATATAACCATCACGCAGGTTTAACTGGCCTTCGAACATGCCCGTATTTGGCTTGTGACCAATCGCCACGAACATACCAGATACATCTACATTCTGGGTTGAACCATCGACAGTAGATTTCAAACGTACGGCAGTTACACCAGATTGTGCATCACCCAGGACTTCATCGACCTGGTTGTTCCAGAGAATGCTGATTTTGCCTTCTTTTTCTTTGGCAAAAATATGATCTTGCAGAATTTTCTCTGAACGCAGGCTGTCACGGCGGTGTACCAGGGTCACGTGAGAGGCGATATTGGAAAGATACAGCGCTTCTTCAACTGCGGTATTACCACCACCAACAACCATCACGTTCTGGTTTTTATAGAAGAAACCATCACAGGTGGCACAGGCACTAACACCTTGGCCCATGAATTTGGCTTCAGACTCCAGACCGAGGTATTGAGCCGTAGCACCGGTGGCAATAATTAAGGCATCACAGGTGAACTCTTCCATATCGCCTTTGAGCACGAATGGACGCACACTTAAATCGACTTCATTGATATGGTCATAGACAATTTCGGTCCCGAAACGTTCTGCATGGGCCTGCATACGTTCCATGAGCGCTGGTCCTGTCAGACCTTCCGGATCGCCCGGCCAGTTATCTACTTCTGTTGTCGTCGTAAGTTGACCACCGAGTTGTAAACCTGCAATTAAGGTTGGTTTTAAATTGGCACGTGCAGCATAAACAGCAGCACTATAACCTGCAGGTCCTGAACCTAAAATAATCAAACGTGAATGACGAGCACCCATCTGTAGCATCCTTTTATTATTGAGCAATTTATGGAATTATACGTGAAACTGTATAACAGTTGTGTGAGATTCAGTGGATATTATTGATCATAGAAATCGATTTAAGCTATATAGAAAAAGTTAACAACTGACTTCAATAATCTTGCATCTTTTTTGCTGCAACAGGTGCATAATATCTATTTTATGGCCATGCCAAACTGGCAGGTTGCACAAGAACATTTATGAAAAATTGGTTACAGGACAGTATATGACTGCGGTGTCGGGTGCTTATGCACAGCGCTTAATAATGACATTATTTTTGGTCTCATTCGGGATTTATCTGTTCCTTGCGACAGTCACCTATACCCCTTTTGATCCGGGCTGGATGCATTTGTCTAGTGATACCCAGCAGGTGTCCAATGCCAGCGGGGTCGCTGGCGCATGGATTGCCGACCTGTTGTTCGGCTTTTTGGGCTGGGCCAGTCTGCTGATTCCGCTGTACCTGTTTATTGAAGCCATTCAGGTGTGGTGGCCGCGCAGTTTCCTGAACCGTCCTTTCCGTTATGCGGCGCAGTTCTTTATTTTGCTGGCCACTGCCAGTCTATTGTATTTGTTCTGGCAAGTGCCGGCCGATACACTGGAAAATGCTTCTGGCGGGATTATTGGGTATGAACTGGGGCAGAGCCTGTCACAGCTGCTCACTATTTATGGTGCAGCTTTTTTCCTGCTGGTGTTCTGGGGTGTCCTGTTTACACTGGCCTTTGGGATTAAATGGAACCTGACCTGGGTGACTTTAAAAGCCACGCCAGCTTATTTACAAGACCTATTTTACCGTGATGTGCCTAAAGCTGATCAACCGGCACCGGTCGTTAAAAAAACAGTGGTGGCCGCTGCACCGGCTGCAGCCGAAGTGGTTACGCCGGCACCAGAACATCGTGAAGTCGAAGAAGCTCCGGTGGCACCAGCGGTGTCCCGTCATGAACAGGTGGCCGAGCGTCTGTTTGATGATATGGTCGAGCGTGAACAGCAGCGTTCTGCAGAGCAGGATCTGCTAGATGAAGAAGAGCAGGCCTTTGAGCAGACGGTCGAAAAAGCCCATCGCCTGACCCAGGACAGTCAGCGTGTGGTGGCAACCGGTGAAGTCTGGCGCGCCCTGAATGATGATGCTGACCAGAAGCACAGTCAGGATATTCATGAATTGTTGCGCGCCTCTCAGGACCAGATTCCGCACGCACCGAAAGATCATTTTAATGCAGTGGTCCAGCCCGTGCATGATGCACCGCCTGCATCGAATACGCCGCAGTCTAATATTGACTGGGATGATGATGAAATCTTTGATGAATTGCTGGCTGCTGTACCGAATGGGAAAGCTGCTCAGGATCTGCACAGTCCGTTTAATAGTCAGTCGCAGCCTGAACCCGCGCCGCACATTCAGCCGGTGCCAGACGCACAAGCAGTTGAAATGCCATCGGCTGCCACAGCGCAGTATGCAAGCCCGAAAAACCGTCTGAGTGATGAAGAATTTGAAGGGCTGGATGATCTGCTGGTTGATGATCTGAAGCCAGAAGCACCTGCCCCAAGAACTACCAGCAGTTATGCGCAGTCTTCGGCTTTTGTACAGGCGCCTATTCAGCATCAGGCTGCGGTAAGTGCCACAGCGGCTGCACCAGTGGTCAATGACGCGGTGAAAGAAGCCCTATCGAAAGAAGAATTCATTGAGGCCTGGCATGAAACTGCCGGCAAACCGCAAGAAGAAGATGAATTTGACTTTGATGCGCCATTAACCGATGCCATGGGCCGTCCAATGTCGCGTGCCATGCAGGTCGCAGAGAAACGTCGTGATTTATCACCATTGCCGGGTCTGGAGCTACTGGATAAGGTCGATCCAAATAAAAAGGTCAACTTCACCGCAGAGCAGCTGGAGCGTTTATCTGAACTGCTGGAAATCAAGCTGCAGGAATTTAATGTCAAAGCCAAAGTGGTGGAAGCGCAGCCGGGACCGGTAGTTACACGTTTTGAGCTGGATCTGGCGCCGGGGGTAAAAGCCTCGAAAGTCACCAATATTTCCCGTGACCTGGCCCGTTCCATGTCGATGGCTTCGGTGCGTGTGGTCGAGGTGATTCCGGGCAAACCGTATATCGGTATTGAGGTGCCAAACAGTACCCGCGAAATGGTGCGTCTGATTGAGCTGGTGCAAACCCCGAAATTTGAAGATCAGGATGGCATCCTGTCGATGGCGATGGGTAAAGATATTTCTGGTAATCCGGTAATTACCGAACTGGGCAAAGCGCCGCATATGCTGGTTGCGGGGACCACCGGTTCGGGTAAATCGGTGGCGGTGAACTCGATGATTCTGTCGATGCTGCTTAAATACAAGCCGGATCAACTGCGTTTAATTCTGATTGACCCGAAACAGCTGGAACTGGCCAACTATAACGATATTCCGCATTTGTTAACGCCGGTAGTGACGGATATGAAAGATGCCGTCAGCGCCCTGAACTGGTGTGTCAATGAAATGGAACGCCGTTATAAGCTGATGTCATTCCTGAAAATCCGTAAACTCAGCGACTATAACCGCAAGGTTGAAGAAGCACTGGCTAATGGCGAGGACCTGATTGATCCGACCTGGAAACCGGGCGATTCAGCAACCCAGGAACGTGCACCGCGCTTGACGCCGTTACCATCAATTGTGATTGTGGCGGATGAGTTTGCCGACATGATTATGCAGGTCGGTAAAAAAGCCGAAGAAATGATTACCCGTCTGGCGCAGAAATCACGTGCAGCTGGGATTCACTTATTGCTGGCTACCCAGCGTCCATCGGTGGATGTCATTACCGGTCTGATCAAGGCCAACATCCCGACTCGCGTGGCCTTGCGCGTGAACTCAAAAATTGACTCACGGACTATTCTGGATGCTGGCGGGGCAGAAGACCTGCTCGGTCATGGTGACATGCTGTTCCTTGGACCAGGTAAAATTGAACCGGAACGTGTGCATGGTGCCTTTATTTCCGATGATGAAGTCAACCGGATTTGTGATGCCTGGCGTGAACGGGGTTCACCGGATTATGTCGATGAAATTCTGACTCCATTTGATGAAGAACCAGCGTCACGTGGTTTTGAAGATGGTGGTGATGGCGGCTCAGACCGTGATGCGCTGTATGACCAGTGTGTGGCCTTTGTGCTGGAAACCCGTAAAGTATCGGTATCGTCTTTACAGCGTAAGTTTAGCCTCGGTTATAACCGTGCGGCGCGTATTGTCGATCAGATGCAGGAGCAGGGTATTGTCAGTGAACAGGGTCCGAACGGCAAGCGTGAAATTCTGGTTTAAGCTGTTCTCGATCTTTATAAACAAAGCCCACCAATAGGTGGGCTCTTTTATGGACAGTGCGGCTTAAGCAAATTTTGCCAGTACTGCCAGGAATTCTGCGCTTTGACGCGGGAATTCAGCAATCACGTCATGAATGCGCTGCCCTTCAGGATTGGTGGCATTTACATCACGGCCATCGGCAACAAACTGGGTCAGTAAGCGCTCATAGTCTGTTGGGCGCATATGTTTAAATGCATGGTAAAGCACATGGAAATCAGCATTCACGCCATTCGGAGGAAGCTGATTCAGGTAGGCAAATACACGCTCATCTGACCATTCTTCATTGAATGTTGCTGGTTGAGACAATGCCATCGCAATCTCCTGGAATAGTTTTTCGAAATGAAAAAAAGGCAAAATATGAGTTCGCAAGAGGCAAAGTGTCTTTGTGCACTTTATCTTGAAGCACAGCTTCTCGTCTTGCGGCTAGGCAAATCCTTAAAGCAATGCTTTAAGTTTGCTATTTCCGCCTCATATTCTGCCTTGATTCAATTTGCTTGACTAATCAAAAATCAGATTATCGCTCTTCAGGCAAATTGATATTCATTTCAAGCATTTCAATGTTGGCTTCAGAACGTACCGACATTTGAATGTGCTGTTCATCGACACCGCGGACATAGCGGTTCACGACCTGCATGATTTCTTTTTTCATCTGGTCAATTTTGTCTTGGCTCAGGCGGCGGCCTAAACCATTTTCAGAAGCAACAATGACTTTTAAACGATCCTTGGCGGTTTGAGCACTTGATGCTTTTTCTTCGCTGCTAAATAATTTACTCCAGAATCCTGCCATAATTACGCTCCAAATAATCGTGCTAACCAGCCTTTAGGTTTAGCAGTAATGTGACGGTATGGACGCTCTTCACCCAAGAAACGTGCCACCAGGTCATCATACGCCTGACCCGCTTCAGTTTCGCTATACAGAATGACTGGCTTACCTTCGTTAGATGCTTGCAGAACGCTTTTACATTCTGGAATTACACCTAAAGTTGGTACACGTAAAATATCTTTTGAAATATCGTCAATGGTGAGCATTTCCTGTTTATCGGCACGTTCCGGATTGAAACGTGTGATACATAAATGCTTACGGATACGTCCTTCGTTTTGTTCTACTTTTTTGGTTTTGCTGTCGAGCATGCCAATAATACGATCCGAGTCACGTACTGAAGAAATTTCAGGGTTGGTCACAATAATCGCTTCATCGGCATGGTACATGGCTAAAATGGCGCCACGCTCAATCCCTGCTGGTGAGTCACAGATAATGTAATCAAACTCTTGAGCAAGCTCATCCATGACACGTGCCACACCTTCATCGGTCAGGGCATCTTTATCACGAGTTTGAGAAGCAGGTAAAATATAAAGGTTTTCAATATCTTTATCGCGAATTAATGCTTGTTGTAAACGCGCTTCATTATTTAAAACATTCACAAAATCATAAACAACGCGACGTTCACAACCCATGATCAAGTCCAGGTTACGCAAACCCACGTCAAAATCGATAACAACAGTTTTGTGGCCACGTAGGGCTAAACCTGTTGCAAAAGATGCACTCGTTGTAGTTTTACCTACGCCACCTTTGCCTGATGTTACGACAACAATTTTCGCCACCGAATCCACTCCTGTTATGGTTTAAATCCCCCTTTTGTGTATGGGGTTTTTTGGTGTTTATTTATACATTAAAATTCCAGAGCTTCAAATACAAGCTCTTGGTTGTCATTTAGGTAAATATGTACCGGTTTTTTCGTTACGTGCGGGGGAATATCGTCCGCCACACAGTAAGTGCCTGCAATAGATACCAATTCTGCTTCTAGGGAATGACAGAAAATTCGTGCTGAACTGTTCCCACCTGCGCCGGCAATGACTCTACCACGAACGCTACCATAAATATGTATATTTCCTGAAGCAATCACTTCCGAACCGCTGTTAATACCAGCTTTCAAGATAATATCGCCCTGGTTCTGGACCAGACATTGACCGGTACGCAGAATTTCATCGTGATAAGAGGTCACATGCGAAATTCGTGCTGCTGCAGCTTCTACCACCGCGGCTTCTGCGGCAGGCGCTTCAGGTTCTGCCGGAGTTTCAATGACCTGTTCCTGGGTGGCTTTGATCTGTTGTAACTGACGATCTTGCGGAATTACCGGGAACTGGATGGCACGCGCCTGTTCCGACAGAATGCCTTCTACCACGGCCAGTGGCTGTACATTCAGATCAATCAGCAGTTGAATCAGGGCAATTAATTCCTGATCTACCGAACTTTCAATCACCGCCGGAATTTGGGGTGGAAACCCTTTTTGTAACATTGGGCTCAATTGCTGGCGGATCGCATCATGATCATCTGTATCTAAGCTAATGCGAATCGCATTGACCATTCTGCCTTTTATCCGTATGTCAGCCATAATGATTCCTTAAGACTTCTGACCTGTTCATTGTTGTCGAAGTAAATGTTGTAAATAGAGCAAATCCTAGAACAATTCGGCCGAATACTCTAGCCGAAGGTTTAAATATTTTTATTGCTGGCTATTCTTTGTCAGTTTCCTGCTCATTCAGGATCTGTTGCCACTTTTTCACTTTCACCTGTTTGCGAATGGCTTCCAGGGTTTCAAACACTGCAGATTCTACCAACGCATCAATATGCGGATTATGTTCAATCTCGATCTGGCTGACTTTATCCGCAATATGCGCATAGGCCACATTATCTGGCAAGCTGTCATGATGGGCAAAAGGCTGAATCAGCCCTTGGGTAATATTTTCACCCAGGCGTTGGCCAATGCTTTGAATCTGCCGTTCCATACGTCCGCCGACAATTGGCAGCAGGCGCAGTAACTGGGTCAGCTCCGGGGTGTCTTCAATAGCCTGACTCACCACCTGACCGACATTTTCGGCAATGCTCTGACGCTGGCTCTGCAATTCTTTACCCAAAGATTGCTGCAAGATATCAGCCAGTGCTGCGGCCAGCAGTTTGCGGTGCTGCTCGACCAGATCATCAATAAACTGGCGATGACCAGTGCTGCTGCTCAGTTCACGTTGCAGGTTATTGACAATGGTCAGCACAATCCGGCTCGAGAGTTCTTCCATCACCAGGCTGTAATAAAAGTTGGCGCGTCGGAAGATGCTGTCCGGGATGACCTTGTAGCCATGACTATACAGGTTATAGCCAATTGCCACGGCACGTAATAAACGCAGAAAACGTAGCTGTGGCAGAATCGACAGCACTTCATACCAGTGCACGAAGGGGAAGAACCACCAGCGGGCATGATGCCGGAAAATAATCGCCAGGCCCCAGCGCACCAGCAACTCGATAATCAGGAAGGTGGTAAACCAGCCTTCGGTAATAATGACCCAGGGACGCAGTTCTGTGCGATAAAATTGCAGTACCTCCGGCAACTGAATAAAGTTGAAAAGCCAGTCACCAAAATCACTCATCAAAATGGCATTGGCACTCAGGCAGAACAGGTTGATGAGGATCAACGCCATCATAAAGATGTCGTATACCAGCACTACTTTCCAGCTCCATGAGTCCTTTCTGACAAAGTGAAAGGAAGATTTGATCACCGGCTCTTCGCGTTTCTTCATAATGCTTTTGGTACTCGCTTACTGCTCAGCAAATTTCTGTTTCATCTCATGAATGAGCTGATCTTTCTCTGTCCAGAGTTGATGCACCCATTCCTGAAAACGTTCCCGATATGCGGCATCTTCTTCATAGTCACCACCCAAGACCCAGTCTGGAATGTCAATTTTGCGCAGATTGACCGCTATACGTGGCACTTCACCCAGCCAGAATTCACCATAACCCGGTGCGCCGTCCGGATACACAATGGTCATATCTACCAGCGCATCAATTTCATTGCCGAGAATATTCAGCGCCAGCGCCAGACCGCCAGCTTTGGGTTTCAGCAGATGCTGATACGGTGATTGTTGCTGATCATGCTTTTCCTGGGTAAAGCGCGTGCCTTCCAGATAGTTGAGCAGGGTAAATGGCTGGCTGAGCAGTTGCTCGCAAGATTTACGCGCTTCCAGCATATCGCGGTCTTTTAGCGCCGGATTTTTGGCAATCTGTTCTTTGGTGTGCCGTTTCATCATTGGAAAACCCAGAATTTTAAAGGCCTGTCCGACAAAAGGAATGAAGATCAGTTCCCATTTGGTAAAGAAACGGGTCAGCGGCATGCGGGTTAAACCGAAATACTGGTTGACGGTGGTATCGACCCAGCTCTGGTGGTTACAGGTCATTAAATAACGGCCCTGCATGCTCAGTTCCAGACCATCTTCAATACTGATGTCCCAGTGGGTATTGGGTAATACATGGTCAATCAGCCAGTTGTTGACACTCAGCCAGCTGTTGGTAATCTGGATATTGGTCTGGTCGACCTTGGCCGATTTCTTGAACAATTTGGTCAGGCCCAAAGCCAGTACCGGCGGTCCATGTAAAAAAGTGCTGCCGGTGATCACTGAGCTGACCGTAAGCCCTTTTGTGATTTTTTTTAAGAGCGGTTGCTTATTGGTTTTAGATGACATAAACAGTCCTGAATATAAAAACAACTTATACGAAGTTCTGCCCAATATAATTGTTGTTTTTAAAATAAAAAAGTGTTGAAGTGAAACTGTGTAGGAATTATGGTGAACTTATGCGTAGAACAACATGAGATTATTGCAAATTGTAAATAAAAGTTTATTTATTAACAAAAAATCAATGGTCTAAGCACTTTATTTCATCCAAACTTTCCCATATACGAAAAACACAAGTAAGGAGGCATGCGATGCGTGCACTAGCAATTTCAGCAGTAGTCGGGGCAATGGTATTAACAGGTTGTCAAACCACTGGTAATAACCTGGGCGGTGTAGAATATGACAAAACCGCATTAGGAACCATTATTGGTGCGGCAGCAGGTTATGGTATTTCTAAAGGGAACGCCAATACCAGCGCACAAAACAACCGTGCAGCAGCAATTGGTGCGGTACTCGGTGGTGCTGCAGGTGTCTACCTGGACAATAAAGAGAAAAAATTACGTCAACAAATGGCTGGTACCGGTGTAGATGTTAACCGTAACCCAGATGGTTCTGTTGGCCTGATCATGCCAGGTAACATTACTTTTGATACCAACAAGTCAAACATCAAGCCAAACTTCTATGCAACTCTAGATAAAGTGGCGCAAGTTCTGACTGAAGATAACAAGAGCGGTATCTTGGTGACAGGTTATACTGACAGCACTGGTAATGACTCTATCAACATCCCGTTATCTCAGGCGCGTGCGCAATCTGTAGCGAGCTACCTGGCATCTCGTGGTGTATCAACTGCACGTATTAATGCCCAAGGTCACGGTTCATCGAACCCGATCGCGTCTAACGCAACTGCAGAAGGCCGTGAACAAAACCGTCGTGTTGAGATCAGCATTTACGCGATCCAGTAATTCGGTCCAGAATTCAAAAAACCACCTTAGGGTGGTTTTTTTTATGACCAGAAAAGCAGCATTTTAGATTAGGCAACTGTGGTGGAGATGACTATAATCGAGCTCGAACCGAAATAGAGGAAACACTATGTCACTGGCAAGTCAACTCAATGACAAGCAACTTGAAGCCATGAAATATACTCAAGGACCCTTGTTAGTGCTTGCAGGTGCAGGTTCAGGTAAAACCTCGGTGATTACCCGGAAAATTGCCTATCTGGTGCAGCAATGCCGTATTCCGGCGCACCGGATTACCGCCATGACCTTTACCAACAAGGCTGCGCGTGAAATGAAAGAGCGGGTTGGTAAGTTGCTGTCGCGTGAAGAAGCCAAAGGTCTTTCGGTCTCGACCTTCCATACGTTCGGTTTAAATTTACTGCGTTTAGAGCTGAAACATACCCCGCTCAAAGCTAACTTTTCGATTCTGGACGCCGACGACTGCAAACGCATTCTGATGGATCTGATGCATCGCGACAATTTATCGGGTGCAGAAAGCAAAGAGCTGATTGCGCGGGCCATGAAAATGATTTCGGACTGGAAAAATGACCTGATTCCACCGGAGCAGGCACATACCACCTGTGAAACGCCAGAAGATATCCAGATGGCGCATTTATATCAGCTGTATGAGCGTAATTTACGTGCCTATAACGCAGTCGATTTTGATGACCTGATTGTGATGCCAACCCGGTTATTGCAGGAAAATGCTGAAGTCCGCGATAAATGGCAAAACCGGGTGCGTTATTTGCTCGTCGATGAGTATCAGGACACCAACACCGCGCAGTATATTCTGGTCAAACTTCTGGTCGGGGTAATGGGACAGTTCACCGCCGTAGGGGATGATGACCAGTCCATTTACGCCTGGCGCGGCGCCAAACCGGAAAATATGGCGCTCTTAAAAGAAGATTTCCCAAATTTAAAAGTGATCAAGCTGGAGCAGAACTACCGCTCCACCAGCCGGATTCTAAAAGCCGCCAATACCGTAATTGGCAATAACCCGCATATTTTTGACAAAAAACTCTGGTCAGACAAAGGCCATGGTGAAGTCATCCGGGTGATTACCTGCCGCAATGATGATGATGAAGCAGAGCGCGTGGTCAAAGATCTGATCACGCATAAGCTGATGAACGGTAAAAACTGGAAAGATTATGCGATTTTGTATCGCGGTAACTTTCAGGCACGTATTCTGGAAACCCAGCTGCGCCAGATGCAGATTCCATACAAGCTGTCAGGCGGTCAGTCTTTCTTTGCTCGGGCAGAAATTAAAGATGTGATGAGCTATTTACGTCTGATTATTAACCCGGAAGATGACAGTGCTTTCCTGCGCATTATCAACACGCCAAAACGTGCCATCGGTCCGGTGACCTTGGAAAAACTGGGCTTATTTGCGCAGGAAAACCATCTGTCCTTGCTGGCGGCAGCCGGTGATCAGCGTTTGACCATGGCCATTCCGAAAAAAGCCACCACGCAGTTGGCCGAGTTTGCCGACTTTATTCAGAATTTTACCCGTGAATTGCTGGAAGATGATGAACCGGTACCAATCATCCGCCAGATGATGAACGAAGCTGGCTATATCGACTACGTCAAGGAAAGCGCCGCTACGCCTGCGCAGGAAAAAACCAAGCTGGACAATATTGAAGTGCTGTACAGCAGTATTCAAAGCCTGATTAACCGCGCTGAAGATGTGGACGAAAAAAATATTGAAAGCGTGATCCGTAAAATGGTGCTGCTGGATATGCTGGAGCAGCAGCAGGAAGAAGAAGACACTGACAAGGTCAACTTATTAACCCTGCACGCCTCCAAAGGTCTGGAATTTCCGTATGTCTATTTAATTGGACTGGAAGAGGAAATTCTGCCGCATAAAAACTCGATTGTGGCTGAAACAGTTGAAGAAGAACGCCGTTTGATGTACGTGGGCATTACCCGTGCGCGTCAAGGCCTCACCATTACCCTGGCCGAGCAGCGTAAGGCTGGCGGGCAGATGAAACAGATGACCCCAAGCCGCTTCCTGGATGAAATGCCACAAGATGAGCTGGAATGGCTGGGTCGCAAGAAAAAGCTGGCTGGCGATATCGATCCGAAACTGCAGGCCCAGCATTATCTGGAAAATTTACGTGCGTTAATTAAACGCTAAACCATATCATTGATATAAACAGGAATAACTGATGAAAGTTCAGGTCAAAGTGCTTGATGCACGTTTGGGCCAAGAATGGCCAATGCCAACCTATGCTACCTCTGGTTCGGCCGGTCTGGATTTACGTGCCTGCGTGAATGAGACCACCGTCATTGAGCCGGGTCAAACCGTATTGGTCAAAACCGGTCTGGCGATTTATATTGAAGATCCGCATTTTGCCGGTTTAATCCTGCCGCGTTCGGGTCTGGGCCATAAACACGGTATTGTGCTCGGCAACCTGGTTGGCCTGATTGATTCTGACTATCAGGGTGAATTGATGGTGTCAGTCTGGAACCGTGGTCAGACTGCATTTAGCCTGGAACCAGGTGAGCGTCTGGCGCAATATGTGCTGGTGCCGGTGGTACAAGCGCAATTTGATCTGGTCGATGAATTTGAAGCCACCGAACGTGGTGCTAGCGGTTTTGGCCATACCGGTAAAGCTTAAAATCTGCTTGAATGATAAAGCCTAAACATTAGGCTTTATCACAACACGCTAGAAAGTAACGCAACAAACACTTAAAATTACATTTTGTAGCGTGAATTCTGTTTTCGGCCGCATAGAATCAGTTTTTATATTAAAAAGCCTAAAACAATCATTCTCCCTATTCATATATAAAGTAGTTCTGCCATGGATATTCAACAGTCCAGTTTCCCTTTTCAGGTTTTCCGTGCTTACGACATTCGTGGCAAGGTGACTTTGCTGACGCCTGAACTGGTGCAAGCGGTGGCGTTGGGTTTGGCCGTACAAATTAAAAACACGGGCAGCACACGTGTGGTGATTGGTTATGATGCCCGACTCAGCAGTCCGGCCTATGCCGATCTGATCATGCAGGTGCTCCAGCAGCAGGGTTTAAGCCCGACCTTAATGGGCTGTTGTTCCAGTCCGATGCTGTATTACATTGCCCGCCAGTTTGATGGCAATGGTATTATGGTCACGGCCAGTCACAATGCCAAATCTGACAATGGCATTAAATGGATTCTGGGCGGTGAACCCCCGACGCCAGACAAGATCCAGCAGGTGGCGGCTCATGCCAGCAACTATTTTCTGGCGCATCGGCAGCAGCCTGTGGCTGAACAGCTGCATCAGATTTATCCGGAATTTTGCCTGCAGTATCAGCAGGCGCTACTCGATGATATTCAATTACAGCGCCGTTTTAAGGTGGTACTCGATGGTCTGCATGGTTCAGCCGGCCGCTGTGCCGCGCTGGTCTTGCAAAAACTGGGCTGTGAGCTGATTACGATTCGTTGTGAAGCCAATGGGCATTTCCCCGATCATGCCCCAGATCCCTCTCAGGAAAAACATTTAAGCAAGCTGAAACAGGCGGTACAGCAGCATCAGGCAGATTTAGGCATTGCACTGGATGGCGATGGCGACCGTCTGGTTCTGGTCGATGAACAGGCCAAAGTGATTGGTGCAGACCGTTTGCTGGCATTGTTTGCCGAAATGTGTTTACAGCAACATCCACAGCATGAAGTGGTGTTTGATGTGAAGTGTTCGACCATGGTGCGTAATACGGTACGCGCGCTGGGTGGCCATCCGGTAATGATTCGTACCGGCAGCACCTTCCTGCGTCAGTATCTGGCGCAATCAAAGGGACACGCAGTGTTTGGTGGTGAATATGCCGGGCATTATGTCTTTAATGACGGGCGCGGCTTTGGCTATGATGATGGCCTGTATGCCGCGCTGCGGGTGATGGAATATTTAAGCCAGCGCCCGGAGCGAAGCCTGTCTGAACTGCTGGCCAAATATCCTGAACGCTGTTGTACTGAAGATACTTATATCAGCACTCACAACATTGCTTCAGCGCATGTTTTACATGAGCTTGAAACCTTAAGTCAGCCATTGGCCGCACAATTAAGTAAAATTGATGGCGTTCGACTTGATTTTGAAGATGGTTTTGGCATTATTCGAGCATCGAATACGGGCGAATATTTTACAGTACGTTTTGATGCCGATAATCCGGCACGATTAGCGGATATTCGTCATACCTTTATTTCCATGCTGAGCAACCGTTATCCGCAGATTGCTCAAGACATTTTAGATGCTCAATAAGGAGAGGCGCATGCCACAGCAACAGACTGGCATCGACAAAGCACAGATTCTGACAGAAGCTTTGCCGTATATTCAACGTTTTATGGGTAAAACGCTGGTCGTGAAATATGGTGGCAATGCCATGACCGATCCTGAGCTGGAAAGTTCATTTGCACGTGACATTGTGCTGCTTAAAACGGTCGGTTTAAACCCGATTGTGGTGCATGGCGGTGGTCCACAGGTCGATTCCTTCCTGAAACAGCTGGGCCGCGAATCTGACCGTATTGATGGTATGCGCGTGACTGATCCGGCGACCATGGAAGTGGTAGAAATGGTGCTTGGCGGTAGTGTGAATAAATCTATCGTCAATTTAATTAACCAGCATGGCGGCCGTGCCATTGGTTTGACCGGTAAAGATGGCAATCTGATTCGGGCCAAAAAACTGCTGATGGAAAAAACCGCAGAAGATGGTTCAGTACAGAAAATTGACTTAGGCTTGGTCGGCGAAGTGGTCGGCGTGAAAACCGACGTACTGGAAATGTTTACCCAAAGCGATTTTATTCCGGTGATTGCGCCGTTAGGCGTCGACGAAGACGGTAATACCTATAATATTAATGCCGATCTGGTCGCTGGTAAGGTGGCTGAAGCTTTGGGCGCAGAAAAACTGATTCTGTTGACCAACATTACGGGTGTACTGGATGCCAACAAGAATCTGCTGACCGGTTTAACCACTCAGGAAGTCGATCAGTTAATTGAAACCGGCGTAATTTATGGCGGTATGATTCCGAAAGTAGGCTGTGCGCTGGATGCCGTCAAAAATGGCGTGGTCAGTGCGCATATTGTCGATGGCCGTGTGCCACATGCCTCTTTGCTGGAAGTCTTTACTGACCATGGAGTGGGCACTTTAATTACCAACCGTGCCGCCAAACACTAAGAGTTAAAACAACTCAAGGTCTCTAAGGAGGCCTTTTTTTATGGCTGATTTTTGGTCATTGAATTGTCATCTGCATCGCCTAGTGTATAGGCAGAACATTAGGAGTGCTGATCGATGTTAGCCAAACTCAATCAATATCGACAAAATTTGAGTTTTCCTTTAAGCAAAAAAAATCATACCAAATATGATTTTAAAACCACAACAAAAACAGAATACAGCTTTGAATGGGTTGAAAATTTAAAACAGTTAAAAGAAGTACAGCAATTCCGCGCCGAGCAGTTTGCCAACCAGTTTGGTTTACAGTTCGAGCATGGACTGGATCAGGATGTTTACGATTTTGGCTGCGAACATGCCGTATTAAGGGACAAGGCCAGTGGGGAAATTGTGGCCTATACCCGATTAAAACTGTTTCAGGGGCATGAACTGGCGCAAAGTTATAGTGCCAGCGAATTTGCCATTGAAGAGCAATTAAAGCATCTCAACAATATTGTGGAAATTGGCCGTACCTGCGTGCATCCACGGCATCGGGCTGGTAAAGCCTTATCCATTTTGTGGCTGAATCTGGTGCCCAAAGTGCTGTGGAGCATGAAGGCTCGTTATTTGATTGGCTGTGTTAGTGTGCGTTTAGAAGGCAATGAAGCGCGTGCCTATCATACCCATCAGTATATCCAGCAGTTAAGCGAACAGCAGCGCTGTAGCATAGCCTCGAAACAGGCGTATATTCCGCAGGCCTCTGAAATGACCTCGCTGAAACAGGGCCGGATTCCCAAGCTGTTTGATATTTACCTGAAAATGCAGGGCAAACTGTCCACCGAGGCCTACTATGATCAGGAGTTTAACTGTCTGGATTATTTTGTCTTTGTCGAAATGAACCAGGTGCTAAAAAAGATGGTACTCAAGAAAAATACCCGTCACATTGTGGAATAAATAAAACTTTGCAGCGATTGTGATTTGCATGGCCTGACAGAGTCATGCACAATAAATGCAGTTTTAATCAGATGTTGAAGTCCTGTATGTGCCAGTTACTCGGAATGAATTGTGCAACACCTACTGATATTACCTTTTCATTTCGTGGTTTTTCACAACGCGCTGGCATTACTTCCGACCATAGTGATGGCTTTGGCATTGCCTTTTTTGAAGACAAGGCCTGCCGTTTATTTGTCGATAACCAGTCGGCAGTAGAATCGCCGATTGCCGAGCTGGTACGCAACTATCCGATTAAATCACGCAATGTGATTGCGCATATCCGTAAAGCCACGCAAGGCAAAATTACCCTGGAAAACTCCCATCCCTTTATTCGGGAGCTGTGGGGACGCCACTGGATTTTTGCCCATAATGGCGATTTACACCATTTTGATCCAGCTTTAAGCGGTCATTTTACCCCGGTGGGTAATACCGACAGCGAGCGGGCATTCTGTTATCTGCTCGATCAGATGGTGCTGAAATTCGGTTTTGTGGAACCGTCTTTAGAGCAGCTCTTTGAACTGCTGACCGAAATTTCCCCGAAAATTGCCGAGCATGGCACCTTTAACTTCTGTCTGTCCAATGGTCAGGCGCTGTTTAGCTACGCCACCACCAAACTGCACTGGCTGGTGCGCGAATACCCGTTTAAACCGGCCCAATTAATTGATATTGATGTCGAGGTCGATTTTAGCCAGGTCACCACACCGGAAGATCGGGTGGCGGTGATTACCACTGAACCGTTGACTCAAAATGAAACCTGGCAGGCTTTTAGCCCCGGCGAAATGATTTTATTCCAGCAGGGACAGCCGATCAGAAAACAGCTGACTTATATTGAACGTTTGGAAAAAGAACGTCTGAATCCGGAATTAAAACGGATTACCCGCGCCGATCAATATTAATCTACTGTTGTATATTTTATTTTAAATAGTGCCGTATTTTATTTAAGTCTAAAAATATGGCAGAAAATAATAAAATGGTTAAATAATAACTGACTCTTTTGCTCAGGTTAAAATATTATAAACATTATAAAACAAGGGTTTGTGTGAATTTGTTGGCAGAAACAGGAATCCCAAGTAAATCACTTCATTTTTATTTTAAATTAAATATGGCTACTATGCTCAAAGCTTATAAATCATTTGATTCAGGGGTGGTCGTATGAAAATGAAGTGGATTCCAGAATATAATACTGGCATCGATGTGATTGATGACCAACATAAACGTATTCTTGATTATATTAACGAAATTGTCGAGATTGGTGAAAATACCGATCGTGCCCGTATTAAACAGATTCTCGATAATATTATTGACTATACCCAGTCTCATTTTACCTTTGAAGAATCTTTACAAGAAGAAGCCGGTTATAAATACCGCGTACCGCATAAACGTGTACATGACTTATTTATTAAAAAAATCGAGTCGTATCGTGAACGCTTTGAAATGGGGCATTCCATTGAAGGAGAACTGCACGAAGTGTTGTCTAAATGGTTAATTAACCATATTCAGCACGATGATGCAGATTATGTTGGCGCTGTAAAAGAAAATATGATGGGTATTATTCAGGAAAAAGAAAAGAAAAAAGGTAAAAACTGGTTTGCCCGTTTCTTCTCATAAACAGAATAAATTACTGCATAATTAATAAAACCAGAGAACAACAATATTGGACTAAAAACTAGCGCAGCAAACCATTGATGCCAATGGTTTGCTTTTTCTTTTTTAGTTTTTGATTTTCCCGGGTGACAAGGGCAAAATAGCGATAGATTTTTATTAGGAAAGCATCATGCAGGACAATGCTATGTCACGATGGTTATCGCCGCTGATGGCATTTTGTTTATCATTTATTCTGATTGCCACACTGGCACCGGTCACTGGCATTCAGCTGGAACGTCAACTGGACTTCTGGCTGCTGTGGTTGGGTACCATGCTGGTGCTGGCCTTGCCATTGACCTATATGGAAATTGCGCTGGCCAAGCGTTCAAAAACTACAGCCTTGCAGGCTCTATCCAGTTTGACCCGTGATGCCGATGCCTCTGCACAGTGGCGTCTGGTGGGCTGGCTGGCCGCGGTGTTTATTCCATTTTTAGCAGGCGCGATGCTGTTTAATGTCAGCCAAATGCTGACCCAGCTGGCACTGCCAACGATTCTACCGTTGTGGATTTTTATTAGCTTGGCACTGGTTGCCCTGGCATTGTCTTTTATTTCGCGTCTGCTGCTGCTTGGCCTGACTGCGGTCGGTGTGATTGCTGCCTTTATTCTGGCGCAAGTGATGGGTGCTCCGGTTGCTGAATGGCAAATGACCGCGCTTGAGTTTGGCGAGTGGGGCAATGCCACAGTACTGGCGTTGGTGGCCAGTGGCCTAGGTCTGGGTCTGTACTGGCAAACCAGTTTGCCGGCGGTACAACAGCAACAGGTGGCGACCAAAACCGTGTTCCCGATCTGGCTGGCGCAATTACTGGCCGTGATTGCCTTTGCTTTCTTTGCCGCGACTGCTCAGCTACCCGCTTTTGCGCTGGCTTTTGCTGTGGTGATGGCTGCTGCGCTCATCCTGCAACTGGCACGTGAACAGTTGGCACAGCGTCAGATTGCAGTGGCAATTCAATGGATCATTCTGCTGGCAGCCACGTTGATCTGGGCCATTCCAGGTCTGGCCAGTGTGTTAAATCCGCTGCTGATGATCTGGGGCCTGGTGATTTGTCTGATTTATGCGATTTTCGCCGGTTGGATCATGAAAATCAGTCATTTGCGTAAATCCATGAACTTCAGCAGTGAAGCCTTTTATAACCTGTGGCGTATTGCCATCCGTATTGTCTTGCCACTGGCAATTATTGCTGCGCTGCTGGCCGTGATTGGACAAATGTTCTGATGACTGCGCAGTATGTCTGGGTGGCTTTTGCCTCAGCCGAACAGCAGTTTCATCTGGCAGTGCCGTATCAAAATGGCATGACTGCGCTGGATGCGATTCAGCAGAGCGGGATTAGCGAACAGGTCAGTTTGCCTGAACCGCTGCAACTGGGAATTTTTGGTAGCCGTTTAACCGATGCGCAGCAGCCACTGCAACCGGGTGACCGGGTCGAGATTTACCGGCCGCTGACCATTAATCCGAAAGATATCCGCCGCAAACGAGCAGCGAAAAACCCGGTGGGCCGCTATGCCAAAGGCAATCGCTTTAAGCAATTGAGTTCATAAGAAAAACCCCTCACTGAGGGGTTTCTTTTTATCTGAAAGGGGCTATAGTGGGGGCGCGGTTAAAATTGCTTCTTTTGAACCCGGTAAGCCTGGTTGCTGTTCAGGAATGGTTTCTAAACCTTCAATTTTCTGCACAATACCGGTTTGATCGAAGTAGATTTTTAAGTGTTGACCTTGTGCAGCGGGAATCTTGGCTTTCTTAGCATAGGTTCCTGGGATATAATGGTAAATATAGTCCCAACGTAAAGGATTCATTGGATCTGAAATGGTTGGGCTACCCAGCAAAAAGCGGACCTGTTGGTGGCTCATGCCGACCTGAATTTTTGCAGCTTGTGCTTGGGTTAAGGGGGTGCCTTGAGGAATATCTACTTTATAAACGCCCAAGGTCGAACAACCCATGAGCAATGAAGTGACGAATAACGTCAACATGACTTTTTGCATTTTGCTACACTATCCCAATTAATTATTGATGCATTCGATCCAAGCATAGATCATACTGCATCTTAACTTTGTTGCATATTCCAACTTTAATTTTGTTGAGAGACCTTTTTTCATGCCTATTTCAAATCAAGATCTACGCAAAGCTGGCCTTAAAGTTACACTTCCACGAATTAAAATATTGGAATTATTAGAAAATTCAAGACAACATCACTTAAGCGCGGAAGATATTTACAAGACTTTACTCGAACAGGGTGAAGATGTGGGTTTAGCAACTGTGTATCGCGTGTTAACACAGTTTGAAGCCGCGGGGATTATCGAGCGTCATAATTTTGAAAATAATCATTCGGTTTTTGAAATTATGCAGGAAGATCACCACGACCACCTGGTATGCCAGAACTGTAATAAAGTGGTGGAATTTACCAACGACGTGATTGAACACGAACAGCATGAAGTGGCGAAAAAGTTTGGTTTTGAACTGACCGGTCACTCACTGAATTTATATGGCTACTGCGATGCGCCGGAATGCCGCGAAGCGTTCCGTAAAAAATAAGCGCAAAACTGCCCATCAATAAATCAACCCATAAAAACAGGCTGAAGATCAGCCTGTTTTTTTTGCCTAAAATTATTGCCCGTCGAAGGTAATATTCGAAGTGGCATGCATTAAACGCTCGCCGCCTTCTTCCGACAGCTTGATTTGCAGACGCAAATCGTTTGGCGAGTCGGCATGTTTCAGGGCATCTTTGTAGCTGATCTGCTTGGCTTTATACAGGTCATACAGGGCCTGGTCAAAGGTTTGCATACCCAACTCACGTGAACGCTTCATCAGGTCTTTAATTTCGTGCACATCGCCTTTACGGATTAAATCGGACACCAGTGGCGAGTTAATCAGCAGTTCAATCGCGGCACGACGTGAGTTGCCATCAATAGTAGGAATCAGCTGCTGTGCCACAATGGCTTTCAGGTTCAGTGATAAATCCATAAACAGCTGGCCATGACGGTCAGCCTCAAAGAAGTGGATAATCCGGTCAATGGCTTGGTTGGCGTTGTTGGCGTGCAGGGTGGCAAATACCAGGTGACCGGTTTCGGCAAAGGCAATTGCATAATCCATGGTTTCACGTGAACGGATCTCACCAATCAGGATCACATCTGGGGCCTGACGCAAGGTGTTTTTCAGTGCCACTTCAAACGAATCGGTATCAATGCCTACTTCACGCTGGGTAATAATACAGCCGGCGTGTTCGTGCACAAATTCAATCGGGTCTTCAATGGTGATGATATGACCTTTGGAATTCTGGTTACGATAACCAATAATTGACGCCAAAGAGGTCGATTTACCGGTACCGGTTGCCCCGACAAAGATGATGATGCCACGTTTGGTCATGGCCAGATCTTTTAAAATTGGCGGCAGTTTCAGTTCTTCCATGGTCGGAATTTTGGTTTCAATCCGACGCAGCACCATGCCCGGTTCATCACGCTGCTGAAAAGCGCTGACACGGAAACGTGCGCTTTTATCACGGTTGGTGATGGCAAAGTTACATTCACGGGTATCGGCAAATTCCTTGCGCTGCTTGTCGGTCATAATCGAGTTGAGCAGCTGGCCGACAATTTCCCCGGTCAGTTTGGATTTGGCCACTGGCACAATCTGGCCGTTAATTTTCATGGAAGGCTCAACATCGGCCGTAATAAACAGGTCCGATGCTTTTTGCTGAATCATTAAATTCAATAAATCATTAAAGTCCATAGCGCTGTCCTGGCTTCCTGCACACGATTAGAGGAACGATTCTGGCTGTTTCGCCACAGTACGCGCGGTCTGTGGACTGATCACGCCACGGCTGACCAGGGCTTTCAGGCTCTGGTCCAGCGTACTCATACCGTAGTTGGCACCGGTTTGAATGGCTGAGTACATCTGTGCAACCTTGTTTTCACGAATCAGGTTACGGATGGCCGGAATCCCGATCATGATTTCATGCGCCGCCACACGGCCACCGCCATTTTTCTTGAGCAGGGTTTGGGAAATGACCGCCTGTAACGATTCAGACAGCATGGCACGTACCATGTCTTTTTCTTCGGCCGG
This sequence comes from Acinetobacter sp. YH12134, assembly GCF_013418555.1. Classification (NCBI taxonomy): domain Bacteria; kingdom Pseudomonadati; phylum Pseudomonadota; class Gammaproteobacteria; order Moraxellales; family Moraxellaceae; genus Acinetobacter; species Acinetobacter sp. YH12134. Next base: position 25,034 of record NZ_VPBT01000001.1, read on the forward strand.
GAAGACGTCAATCACACGGTCAATGGTTTTTGCCGCCGAGGTGGTGTGCAGGGTACCAAAGACCAGGTGACCGGTTTCTGCCGCGGTAAGTGCCAGACGGATGGTTTCCAGGTCACGCATCTCACCGACCAGAATAATATCCGGGTCTTCACGCAGCGCCGAACGTAGCGCTTCGTTAAAGCCGTGGGTATCACGATGCACTTCACGCTGGTTGACCAGACATTTTTTAGACTGATGCACAAATTCAATCGGGTCTTCCACGGTCAGGATGTGGTCATAGCGGTTGTCATTGATATAGTCAATCATCGCCGCCAGGGTGGTGGATTTACCCGAACCCGTCGGCCCCGTGACCAGCACTAGACCACGTGGATAGTCACAGATATCTCTAAAGATTTGACCCATTCCCAAATCTTCAATGGTCAGCACTTTAGAGGGAATGGTACGAAACACCGCGCCTGCACCGCGGTTCTGGTTAAATGCGTTAACACGGAAACGCGCCACGCCCGGGACTTCAAACGAGAAGTCGGTTTCCAGGTTATCTTCATAATCACGGCGCTGTTTGTCGTTCATGATGTCATAGACCAGCTTGTGGACTTCTTTATGTTCCAAGGCGGGCAAATTGATGCGGCGTACTTCACCATCCACACGAATCAGTGGCGGCATGCCTGCCGACAGGTGTAAATCCGATGCCCCATTTTTTGCCGAAAAGGCCAATAGTTCTGTAATATCCATAAGTTCCCCGAGATCATATAAATCTTAATTATTTTGTTAGAATAATACGGCTTTCCCTCAGCTTAACCAACACCTAGCACGAGGGCAAAGTAAAAAAGATGAATGAAAATGAGAACCGCATCAATGAATAGCCTGCAAAAATCGCGTCAACATGTGTTAGAACAAATTCAGCATGCCTGTCAGCAGGCGCAGCGTGACCCGGCAGAGGTCCAGCTGCTGGCGGTTTCCAAAACCCATCCGAGTGCTGTGTTGCAGGAAATGTACCAGACCGGACAGCGAGCCTTTGGCGAAAACTATTTACAGGAAGCGCTGGAAAAAATTGAGGCGCTGCAGGATTTAGAGATTGAGTGGCATTTTATTGGCCATGTGCAGCGCAACAAAACCAAACATCTGGCTGAAAAATTTGCCTGGGTGCATGGGGTAGACCGGCTGATTATTGCTGAGCGCTTGTCCAATCAGCGCAGCGATCAGCAGGCGCCACTGAATATCTGCCTGCAGGTCAATATTGATGGACAGGATAGCAAAGATGGCTGTAGCCCTGGCGAAGTACCGGCGCTGGTCGAGCAGATCAGTCGGTTGCCGAATTTACGTTTACGTGGCCTGATGGTGATTCCGGCACCAAATAACACTGCCGCCTTTCAGGATGCCAAACAACTGTTTGATACGGTCAAGGCGCAACATGCACAGCCTGCAGATTGGGATACGTTAAGTATGGGCATGTCCGGTGATTTAAATGCAGCAATTGCCGCAGGTTCGACCATGGTGCGGATTGGTACGGCATTATTTGGTGCGCGTGATTATTCGCAATAACGCTGCATTACAATATTCAGATTGTTCTTTGGTGTCACAGCCTGCTTAGGATAAGTGCCGTTCAATCCGGCGTGGTGGCTCCAGTTTTTGCGCCACCAGCCAGGCAAAACCAATCAGCACCGCCATTGTGATAATCAGGCTGAGCAGAGCTACTCCTAAACCGTGCTGCAGCGTAAACGGAAAACAGCCCAGGATAAAAATCAGCAACGGGAAATGGGTGATATACAGGGTATAGGAAAACTGCGCGGAAGCCGGCCAGATCACCTGAATCTGCCGTTCACCACGCGCCAGTTGTAGCAGCCAGCAGGCCGCTGCAATCCCGATACACAGGTTAAACAGCCTGAAATTTTCGCCAGTATAGTACTGCGCCAGATAAATGGAGTGAAACTGGTAGGCATCAAACAGGGCAATCAGCACCGCCAAGAGCAGAAAACCGGATTTAAAATAGTGCAGTTGGGCGGCTGGAATCTGTTTGCTCCATGCCGGACTGGCAAAAGCAAAAGCAAAAGCCAACAACCAGACCAGAAAATAAATCAGGAACTGGATATTGAGCAGGCTTAAGCCAAGCAGCAGGGTTAAAAACAGCAGGATGCTCCCAGGTCTGAATGTCACCAGACAACCGGCCAGAACATAAAACCAGACTTCATAACTCAGGCTCCAGAGGGCAGCATTGGCCGATACGGTCGGCGTTACAAAACCATTGACGAAAAACAGTGAACCGAGAAAATCGGCTGCACTAATGTCATAGCTGTGCCGGATCATAAAGCTTTGGCTCGCCTCAATGTTATGGGAGCCGGATGCAAAGAAATAGGGCGCCAGTGCATACAATAACAAGGTCAGCAACATGGCAAATAAAAATGGTCCCAGAATACGCTGGCAGCGTTGCCGGCTATAGGCCAAGCCTGAAAACTGTCGATGGCGATGGATATTGTGACGGATGGAATGTCCAATCAGATAGCCGCTTAGAACAAAGAACATCATCACTGCGGCTTGTCCGAGCAGACGCACACCCGAATACAAGGTCTGATCCAGCGGGCCAATAAAGGCCTGAAAACAGTGGCTGAACAGCACCAGAATGGCACTCCATCCGCGCAGGCTTTCCAGCTGCAGGCTGAGCTGCGGCGAGAGCGGACGATAGTGCCAGAACATGGTCTAGCCTACGATCTGCAGGGTACTGGCCCCAGCACCAATTGGTTTGACCTGAATTTGGACCGGAATCCGTTCGTGAATTTCCTGAATATGGGAAATCAGCACCACTTTACGGCCCTGGCTTTGCAGCCGGTCGAGCGCATTCATGACCATATGTAGCGAGGCCGGATCGAGCGTCCCAAAGCCTTCATCAATAAACAGCGATTCCAGTTTCATGGAGCCGGAGGCCATATTGGCAATGGCCAGTGCCAGCGCCAGTGATACCAGGAAGGTTTCACCCCCCGATAAAGACAGTACCGGCCGGATTTCGCCATTCATGTCATGATCCAGAATCGCGAGGCCCAGACTGTTGGGAATACGTTGTAGCTGATAACGCGGCGCCAGTGGCTGCAGTTGCTGGTTGGCATGTTCCACCAGAATATCCAGATGATGTTCCTGGGCAATTTTCTGGAATTTGGTGCCTTCCTTGCTGCCAATTAAATCGGCAATCCGGCCCCAGCGATATTCTTCAGCCTGAATTTTTTCAATCTGGCTCTGGAATTTGGACAGTTGTGCCTGCGCCTGTTGCTGCATGCGTAACTGGGTTTCCAGCTGGTTAAACTGCTCCTGCAAGCTGTTTTTTTCTTGTTCCAGCTGTTCCAGTTGGGTGGTCACCTCATCATAGCTGGCAGTTGGTTGCTGGGCCTGATGCTGCTGGAATTGCTCCTGCAATACATCCAGCGCACTTTGTGCACTGAGCATGGCTTGCTGCTGTTGCTGGATGGCCTGACGCATGGCCTGCCAGCTGGCCAGATCAATACCCAGACACTGCTCAATCTTCTCGGCAGTGAACTGTGGATGCTGGCTTTGCCACTGCTGAATGTTGTGCTGTAGCTGCTGTACACTTTCCAGAAGCTGCTGCTGGCGTGTATGCAGGTCTTGCTGTTTCAGCTGCGCCTGCTGGAATTGCTGTTCCAGCTGACGGCAGTGCAGGTGTTGCTGTTCTACCTGCTGCTGGAGTTGTTGCTGCTGCTCTCGTAACAGCTGCTGCCAGGCTTTGCCGGTATCCAGCACCTGTCCAGCATGTTGCTGGCTGAGATCACGTACCTGCTGGCGCAACTGGCTGCCTTGAGTTTGTGCATGGGTAAGGTCATTGCTCAGCTGTTGCTGTTGCTGCTGATAGAACTGTAGTTGCTGTTCGCCGTCTTTGATCTGGCGCTGTAATTCCTGCTGCTGTTGCAGGCATTGCTCGCGCTGTTGCAGGTATTGAGTCCGGCTGCTCAGCAGGGCAATAAGAGTCTGACACATCTCGGCCTGGTTCGCCCATTGCGCTTGCTGGGCCGGTTCCAGTGCCTGGGTAACCGGTTCAATCAGTTGTTCCAGCTGCTGGAATTGCTGACAGAGTAACTGCAGGGACTGAATCTGTTGCTGCAAATGTTGCAGCTGCTGGGTCTGGCTTTTCAGCTGTTGCTGGCGAGTTTTTAGCTGCTGTAACTGCTGTTGCTGCTGATTTAGCTTGTGTTGCAGTGTGGTCTGCAAGGCGGTCAGATCGTGTGCTGTATCATCCAGCTGTGTGCTTGGGCTGAGCTTTTGAACCTGCTGCAGTTTCTGTTGCACACTGTCTTGAAACTGGCTAGAGCGTAGCTGTTTCTGTTCCAGCAGGGTTTGCTGTTTGGAATGTTGCAATTGTAATTGCTGGAGCTGCTGCTGGCACTGCTGTTCCTGCTGCTGGGCCTGTTGTAACTGGGTGTCCTGCACCGACTGCAGTGCAGATTCCAGCAAATCCTGATGACTGACAAATGGATGCTCAGTGCTACCGCAGACCATACACGGCTGTTCTGCTTGCAGCTGCTGACGCAACTCCTGCACACTTTGTGCCTGCAATAAACGCTGCTGGGCAAAAATCTGTTCCAGCTGTTCACGTGCCGTCTGGGCATTCCGGTAGTGCTGCTGTGCTTCAGTTTGCGCCTGTTGCAAGCTGCTCAGCTCGGCCTGAAGCTGGGTCATGTGCTGCTGTAATTGCTGCTGTTCCTGCTGCTCGTTCAGCATGTGTTGTAACAGGAACAGGGCTTGTTCCAGCTGTTGGCTGTGTTGCTGGTGCTGTACCTGCTGCTGTTCCAGTTCTGTGGCTTGCTGTTCCAGTTCAGCCAGTGAGCCGGCCTGCTGGAGCGCATCGGCCTGTTGCTGTTTTACATCATCTAGCTGCTGTTGCAGTTGAGCCAGTGAACTGTGTGCATGTACCGGCGCCTGCTGCTGTAGCTGTTGTTGCAGTTTCTGGAATTGCTGCAAGCGTTGCAGAATACTGTGTGGCTCACGATCAAATACTGCCAGAAAGGCATGCTGGGCCGATTGCTGTTCCAGATGTTCTAATTGCGTATGCAACTGCTGTAAGTGCTGTTGCTGGCCGTGCTGCTGGGTGGTTAGTGGTGTAATTTTTTCATGTTGAATCTGTTTCAGCTGGGCATCGGCTTCTTTATAGCGCTGAATCAGATGCTCAATCTGGCCATCCAGCTGTAGTGCCTGTTCTAACACGGGTTGTAACTGTAGCTGTTCTTTCTGCTGTTGTTGCGCGCTGTGCTGCAATTGTTCCAGCTGCTGCTGTGCCTGCTGATGCTGCTGTTCACAGTGTTGAAATTCCGGCTGGAATTGCTCAAGTTGCTGCGCTAGTTGTTGCTGTTGCAACTGTTGCTGGCGCTGCTGCAGATACTGTTCACGGATTTCCTGAAACTGGTCCAGCTGCGCCAGCAGGTCACGCTGCGGCTGCATTTTCTGGTTGGCATCGACCTGCACCAGATAAAATTCTTTTTTGGCCTGAATTTCACTGTGCAGACGATGTTGCTGCTTGTACCAGCTTAAATCATTCAGCAGCAGCTTTTCGCTTTGCAGTTTCTCATGCAGACTCAGTTTGCTCTGGGCATGCTGCTGTTGCAGGGTTTGCAGCTGTTCATCACTGAGCAGATCAATATGCCCCATCAGCTGTTGTAACTGTTCTTTTTCGCCACGAATCTGGCGGATTTTTTCAAAGGCTTTCTGACTGACCAGACTGAAAATATGGGAATTGGTCAGATATTCCAGCAAGTCGGCGCGGTCCTGATCTTTAGCCTTTAAAAAGGCACCGACTTCAGACTGGGCCAGCAAGACGGCGCGGGTAAACTGCTCAAAACTCAGCCCAATCAGCTTTTCAACGGTCGGGGTGCATTCCGAAATTTTCTGGGTCAGCACGCGCTGATCTTCCACAGCAGTAATCGCGCGTTCGACTTTTAAATTGCCATCGACCTTGTTACGGGCGCGGCGCACTTCCCAGCGCGCCAGATAACGCTTTTGATCCAGCGCAATAAATTCCAGTTCGGCAAAGCCTTGGGTACAGCCGCGGCGCAGAATATTTTTAGAATCTTTAATCGAGATGCCCTGACCGCTGGCATCTTTAAGCGCCCCGGCGGCGCCGTTTAAACGCGGAATCTGGTCATACAGCGCCAGACACATGGCATCGAGCAGGGTCGATTTACCGGCCCCGGTTTTTCCGGTAATCGCAATTAGGCCGGCATGTGCCAAAGGTGCGCTTTCAAAGTTGATGTCTTGCGTGCCGGCAATAGAAGCCAGGTTGTTCAGACTTAAACGTAAAATTTTCATGTCTGATCCTTATGGCTGTTCTTGTTCAAGGCTGTGCTGCGCTTCAATCAGCAGCTGCATAAAATCTCGCTCGACCGAGGCATCCGGCTGATAGCCCATTTTGCTCCATAGCTGTTTGAATAAGCTGTCTGGTGTGGGCGGTGCCAGATCAATTTTGGACTGATCTGCGGTCTGATCTTCCTGCGGGCTATAGACCCGGCAAATGCGTAACAGGCGATAGCGCTGTTCCGGTAAGGTCTGTTCAATCTGCTGGCGTAAATCGACCGGTGGTGGTACATCGGTGCTGTATTCAATTTCCAGATAATCACGCTGGCAGATGCGTTCCACCGTACCTTGCGGGAGGGCTTTCAGTTGCTGAAACACTTCATCCAGACTGCCGCGAATACGGTGCAGCTGTACACTGCGCGGAATCAGCAGTGAGCCCAGTTGCAGGCGCTGTTCGGGCGCAGCCTGCGGGTCAATCTTGACCTCGAGCACCTGATGCTTGTACTGGATTTCACTAAAAGACAGCGGAATTGGAGAGCCGCTATAGCGGATATGTGGATGCTGGACTTTTTGCGGTTTATGCAGATGCCCCAGCGCGACATAGTCAATCACATCATCAAATAGGGCAGTGGAAAGTGCTTCTTCATGACCAATAATGATCGGCCGTTCTGAATCTGAGGTTTCGCCACCTTGCATATGCGCATGTGACATCAGGATTAGTGCCTGATCTTCCGTTTTACGGCGTTTGGCTTCGGCAATCAACTGCTGATGTAAATAGGCAATCGCATTCTGGGCGTTCTGGGTCTGCTCATTCAGTCCGGTAATTTCCGCAGTGCGTAAAAACGGCAGGGTCAGACACCAGGCAATAATCGTATTTTCGGCATCATAAATTGGTACCAGTAAACGGTCGAGATCCAGCTGGTTGTCGGCATTGCGCTGAATCACCCCAACCGCCTTGGCCTTAAACTTGGCCAGCAACGGTTCCACCTGTTCAATGCGGTAGCCGGAGTCATGGTTGCCGGCAATCATCAGGGTCTGCATGTGCGGTGCAATGGCATGAGCATCGGCCAGAAACTGGTACAGCTGGCGCTGCGCGCTGGAGGCCGGGTTAATCACATCAAAAATATCCCCGGCAATAAACAGGGCATTCGGCTGTTTTTCCTGGATTTGTTCTAATAACCAGTCTAAAAACTGTGCATGTTCATATTCACGATCGTGGTTATGGAAAAATTGCCCCAAATGCCAATCTGACGTATGAAAAAAATGCACTGCCATGTCATCAACCTGTTTTGCTTTAGGCAAGCATACTATAGCTGAGGGCGAAATTTAAAATTCTGTACCGGTATAAAACGCTAAGGTTTAATCTTTATTGTTCTGAAGATGAATGCTGCTCACCAGCAAAGGCCAGACAAATAAAAGCCGACGATTCGAGTGATGATAAATCGTCGGCCAAATAAAAAGTGCGATGAACAAAGCATTTGGCTGCTATACAAAAACTTGATTCACATTCGCTTATTGCTTTAGCAAAGCTTCCCGAAAAATTTGTGGATGCCGTTACAAATTCGCCGGAGATGAAGCTTGTGCCCTATATAACGCCTGTTCGGGCACAACGGTTGACAGGATCATGCAAAAAAAATTAATTTTTTTTATACTAGTTGCTTATGGCTCAGGTAGACAGTTTAATGATTTCTCTAACACGTTATTTTCTCTGGTTTTTATTTTTCTGTCTGATCTTTACCTGTATCTGCGGGGTACTGGCTGCATTGTTACCGGCAGGTGTGGGCGGCATTTTAACCGCAGTGCCTTACTTGGTTGCCATGATCTGGGTGCTGTTTAAATTTTTAAAACAGCAGCAGCGCGCACCGTCTCAGGCCGAGCGTAAAAAGCTGACCTTGGGTTTTAGCCTGATTTTCTGGGGCTATAATCTGGCCTTTTTATTACTCGGCATCTGGATTTTTTCCCGTCAGAGCCCAACCATCTGGCAGGATTTTCTGCTGTATTTACAGCAGCCGCAATTTTTAAGCGTGGTGGTGATTATGTGGTTATTAATTGCCATTCCGCTGTATCTGCTGACGTACTGGTTTTATGGCAAACAGGCGCAGCGGATGGCGGCGAAAATGTTTGGTTCATAGCATCAGGGCTAAATCATCTGACGTATTTTCCCTTCGCCTCATCTCGGGTAGGGGAATTGTTCCAATCTTAACTGGCCAGTGCAGCATGCTGTAAACGGGCCGGACTATAAGCCTCCGGAGATACATCTGGGGTCTGGCCCAATAGCAGTTGACGCAGCAAACGCGCAGAGGCTGGTGCCATACATAAGCCATTGCGGAAATGGCCAAAATTGGCCCATAGATTGTCAAACGCTGGCATCAAGCCAATATAGGGAATACCGCCGTCTGGTGAGCCCGGGCGTAAACCGGCCCATTGCTTGATAATAGGCAGGTCTTTTAAGGCTGGCACCATGGCATAGCTGGCCTCCAGAATATTGGCCGTGGTATCGGCATTCAAACGGGTATCAAAGCCCTGTTCTGCCATACTGGAACCACAGACAATATGGCCGTCCTGACGCGGAATCAGATACATGACTTGATTCATGCACATGGTGGGCAGCCAGTTTTCAGGAGTTTTGAATAGCACCATCTGTCCATGTACCGGACGTACCGGAATCTGTACATCAAGCTGCTCGGCCCAGCGCGCTGACCAGGCGCCGGTGGTCAAGACATAGTCATCGGCCTGATAACGCTGTCCGGTCTGATCAACAATGGCGCATACTTGCTGACCGTGCAGTTCTAGGCGTTCAATCGGGCAGTGTTCAAACAGCTGCACCCGTGGATGCTGCTTTAAATAGCACAGAATTGACTGTAATAAACGCGGATTACGCACATTGGCCAGCTGCGGGAAATAGATGGCCTGCTGGAACTGTGCGGAAATATGCGGATTCAGCTGATGCAGTTCGGCGCTGTGCAGATGCTTTGCCTGCTGCATGGGTTGCTGAAATTGCTCGGCGAAATTCAGGCCAATGTCAAAATCGCTTTCATCAAAAATCAGCATGCCGGTTTCATGGATCTGAAAATCAATACCGGTGTCAGGCTGAAGTTTAGCATTCCAGCGCAGATATTCAGTCTTGGCCGATTGCGCCAGCACATTCACCGCTGCCGGATAACGCCACGGATACATTGGAGAGAGAATACCACCACCGGCCCAGGAGGCCGCCTGTCCGGATTGCTGCTGATCAAAAATACTGACCGAGCAGCCCTGTTCCAATAGCTCCAGCGCTGACATCAGTCCACTAATGCCGGCGCCAATCATGGCAATGTGCTTCATTGCAGTGGCAATATCCTTATTTCATGTCTTTGAGTTTGAGTGCGGCTTCTTCTGCAAAGTAGGTCCAAATGCCATCGGCACCGGCACGGCGGCAGCTCATCAGCGATTCAATGATCACGCTGTCGGATAACCAGCCATTTTGAATGGCAGCAGCCAGCATCGCGTATTCGCCACTGACCTGATAGACAAAAGTCGGCACAGCAAAGGTATCTTTGACTTCACGGACAATATCCAGATACGGCATACCCGGTTTGACAATCACCATGTCGGCGCCTTCCTGAATATCCAGCGCGATTTCATGCAGCGCTTCTGCACGGTTGCCAATATCCATCTGGTAATTGTATTTATTGCCGCCTTTTAAATTGCTGGCCGAGCCGACGGCATCCCGGAACGGGCCATAAAAGCTGGAAGCATATTTGGCCGAGTAAGCCATGATGTTGGTATAGATATGACCTTGTGCTTCCAGTGCCTGACGGATAGCACCAATACGGCCATCCATCATGTCACTTGGTGCCACCACATCGGCACCGGCTTCGGCATGGCTTAAGCATTGCTTGATTAAGGCTGCTACGGTTTCATCATTCAGCACATAACCGCTGTCATCAATAATGCCGTCCTGACCATGAGTGGTGTACGGATCGAGGGCGCCGTCGGTAATCAGCACCATCTCCGGGAGTTCTTTTTTCAGTAAACGGACCGTGCTTTGTACCAGGCCATCTTCGCGCCAGGCAGCTTCGGCGGTCAGGCTTTTATCTTCTTGTGGGGTGACCGGAAACAGCGCCAGTTTAGACACACCCAGTTCCAGCAGGCGTTCGGCTTTTTTCAGCAGCAGATCGGCCGACAGGCGCTGAATGTTGGGCATGCTTGGAATATCTTGGGTCTGGTTCTGACCGGGTAAAACAAATACTGGATAAATGAGATGATCAACCGTGAGCTGGGTTTCTCGCACCATGGCACGTAGCTGGTCATTTTTACGGATACGACGCATACGAGTGGCAGGAAATGCGGGACGATTGAACGTATAAGTCATAACAATCTCACTGATCAGTATTAAACTAGGCAATATTGTAGACCCATAAACAGGATTGTGGGGCAAAATACATGCGTTTTTTCTCAATTTAAGGTAATTGGCCAATTTATGAGCGATATGGCAAAAAAGTGGACCGGAGGCATTCATTTGGGTTCGAAAGTAGATATTGATGTCGTCTTACAGCAATTGTGTCAGGCCTTTAACAGTTCACCATTTTTTAAGCATAACGGTATGCAGATGCGCGTGGTGGATCAGCAGATTGAAGCCTATATCGAGATGCAGCCGCAGCTGATTGGCAATGTGGCTTTCCAGATTTTACATGGTGGGGTGGCTGCGACAATTCTGGACAGTGTGGGCGGGATTGTGGCGATGGGCGAGCTGTATAAGCGCACCGAGCCGGAGCAGTTGCCTGATACCATCAAGAAAGTGACCCGATTGGCCACGGTGGATATGCGGGTGGATTATCTGGCGCCGGGGCGAGGCAAATATTTTACGGCCCGTGCTGAAACCCTGCGTTTGGGCCGTAAAGGCTGTACCATGCGCATGACTCTGGTCAATGATGAACATAAAGCCATTGCCACCGCAATTGCGTCTTATGCTTATTAATCCAAATGGATTGATTGGCAGATAAAAAAACAGGCTCAATCGGGCCTGTTTTTTATTTGGATCAGTCGCGGTGAATAGCGTAAAAATCAAGCTTGAGCGATTTCGCGGGGCGTGTGCCGTTTAAAGATCGGAACGGGCACGTTTTAGCGCCTGTTGCCATTTTTGCAAATGTGCCTGACGCTGATCTTCTCCCATACCGGGTTCAAATGCGCGTTCCAGCTGCCAGTTATCGGCAATATCACTTAAGCTGTTAAACACCCCGGATTTAAGCCCGGCCATTGCCGCTGCGCCCCAGGCGGTGGATTCTCGCATTTGCGGCCTTAACACTGGCACATTGAGCAGATCGGCCTGAAACTGCATTAGCATATCATTACAGCTGGCGCCGCCATCGACCCGTAATTCTTTGAGCGGTTGCTGAATATCTGACTGCATCGCGCTGAGAACATCGGCCACCTGAAAGGCAATTGCTTCAAGTGCTGCCCGGGCGATATGGGCTTTATGAGTGCCACGCGACATACCGCAGAGCAGGGCACGCGCATTACTGTCCCAGTGCGGCGCACCTAGACCGGTAAAGGCCGGCACCAGCACCACGCCATCGGTAGCGCTGACCTGACTGGCCAGCTGTTCGACCTCGGCACTCTGTTGAATGATGCCCAAACCATCGCGTAGCCATTGCACAATCGCACCGGCCATAAACACACTGCCTTCAAGCGCATAATGGGTCTGATTCTGACATTGCCAGGCCAGGGTACTGAGCAGTTTGTTCTGGCTGTATTGCAGTGTCGAACCGGTATTAAACAGCATAAAGCAGCCGGTGCCATAGGTGTTTTTGGCCATGCCCGGCTCAAAACAGGATTGGCCGAACAGGGCTGATTGCTGATCGCCCAGAATGCCGCTGATTGGAATTCGGGCGCCGAGTAAGCCGGCTGCGGTATCGGCCACATAATGATCGGAACTGATAATTTTCGGTAAGACCGAAGCGGGAATCTGAAAAAGTTGTAGCAGTTCTTCATCCCAGCTTTGGGTTTGTAAATTCATGAGCATGGTGCGTGAGGCATTGCTGACTTCAATTACATGCTCGGCGCCTTGGGTCAGGTTCCAGATTAGCCAGCTATCGACGGTACCAAAGGCAACATGCCCCTGCGCTGCCAGTTCGGCCAGACCGGGAATATGCTTAAGCAACCAGACCAGCTTGCCGGCACTAAAATAAGGGTCAATTAGTAATCCGGTGGTCTGCTGTATTTTTTGTTGCAGTCCCTGTTGCAGCAGCTGATTACACCAGTCGGCTGCGCGCCGGTCTTGCCAGATGATGGCCGGAGCCAAGGGCTGGCCATTGCGTTTGTCCCAGACGATGGTGGTTTCCCGCTGGTTAGTGAGGCCAATGGCATGAATATCTTTGGCCAGAATCCGTGCGGATGCCAGTGCCTGTTGCACCACGGCCATCTGGCTGCTCCAGATTTCCTGGGCATCTTGTTCCACCCAGCCGGATTGCGGGGTGTTGATTTGGGTTTCGCGTTGCGCGCTGGCCTGAACCTGTCCATGTTCATTAAAAATAATCGCGCGACTTGAGGTCGTGCCCTGATCCAGGGCGAGTAAATAAGTCATAATTTATACTGTTATCTGACTTGAAATTTAAAATATTAGCGCAATTATGTTATTAAGCGCATATCTTGCGGTGAATAGTTGTGAAATGATCTCGTAATTTTCAACTTTTATGCTATGATGGCGCTGTAGTCTGGGGGTGTTATTGGCTTCGACGCTGATGATGAAACTCATAGATGCATGCCGAGAGCGCATTTTCTCTCGTAAATCAAATTTGCATTTAAATAGTCGCAAACGACGAAACTTACGCTCTAGCTGCCTAAGGGCCGCTTGTCCGCTTCACTGAATACTTGTGGTCAGTGAACCCGACCGAAGCGAACGCACACAAGTCCGTATAGAGCCAAGCCTCGGGGCTTTATACCAAACTTAGAGGATCGCACTTTGAACCCTGTTCGTCGGGTCTTAAAGTGTTAAAACAATAGACGATATCTAAGCATGTAGTATTCTCGAGCGTAGTGTTGGCGGACGCGGGTTCAACTCCCGCCACCTCCACCAAATACCTAACTTGATATGACTGAATATGATGTCATATAAAGTAAAAAGGCTTAAATCTAAAGGGTTTAAGCCTTTTTTTATGCCTGTATATAACTGAACTTAACTGAGTATATGAACTTGTATCATGTATCACATCGTGTATCATTAATAAATAATTGAAACCACTGTGATACATGATGAAGCGTTCAGATATTAAAAAGCGTCCTTTGTCAGATACCGTCTTGGAAAATCTGAAACCTGAAGATAAGGATTATCGAGAATTAGATGGCAATGGGCTGTATTTTTTTGTTCAAAAGAATGGAAATAAATCTTGGCAATTAAGATATAAGAAGCCTGATGGTAAATGGTCTTGGGTCGGCTTAGGTGGTTATCCTGCTATAAAAGGAAAGCTTGCTCGTAAGAAAGCTAAAGAATTATTAGATGATATTGGCAACGGCGAAAATCCTATTGTTAGCAAACAAGAACGGAAAATTAAAGAACTCGAAACAAATAATGCCACATTTGAAGCCTTAGCTCGTGAATGGCTAGATACCAAGCAAACGCAATGGGTAGTCGATACTATGACACGTAATAAAGGTGCGTTGGAGAAACATATTTTTCCAATGTTCGGAAAACGGTTATTTGTTTCTATCCGACCGATTGAATGGATGGAGTATCTAAAGCGCATTCAGCTTGAACAAAAGATTTATGAGCAAGTTAAGCGTATGTGTGCAATGTGTCGTGATATTTATGACTATGCAAAAGTCACTGGGCGCATTGACTACAATCCATTAGAAGGAATGCAGAAATACCTTATTCAAGGTAAAAAAGAAAATATGGCTCATGTGTCGGAAAATGAATTGCCTGCACTTCTTCGAGCTATCAACAATTATCCTACATTGGATAGCCGTATTGGTTTGCAACTTTTAGCTATGTTGTTTTGTAGACCGAGTGAATTACGTGAAGCTAAGTGGGAAGAGTTTGATTTAGAAAATGCGCTTTGGACTATTCCTGACTTTCGTATGAAAAAGCGCCGTGAGCATACGATACCTTTGCCGAAACAGGCGATTCAATTGCTTAAAGAGCTTAAGAGTATTCATTCTGAGTCAGATTTTCTTTTCCCGAGTCGATCAGATAAGAATAAGCCAAAGTCTGATACAGTTTTCATTATGGCATTACGCCGTCTTGGATATGAGGGGCGTCAGACCCCTCATGGATTCCGACATATCGCTAGTACGCTTTTAAACAACCGTGGCTTTGATGAAAGACACATTGAGTCTGCTTTAGCGCACGTCAAAGATGGTGTGGCGGGTGTATATAACAAAGCCCAATATTTGGAAGATCGTGCACGTTTGATGCAATGGTATGCCGACTATCTTGAAGAGTTGGCGGATATGAAAGTCATTCAGTTTAAAAAGGTGAGTTCTTCGTAATGTTCTTAGGTGTAAATGAAGCAATTAAAGTCCTTAAAGAGGTAACTGGTCAAAATTGTAATGAAATTACATTGTTGCATTATATATGGAATGGTTATTTGGACTTATGTATATCTATAGAAGAAACTCAAGAGATTGATATAGTGTCTGTTGGTTATTACGGTTATGAATGTGATGATGAATGGTTTGTCTATAATTTAGAAAAAAGCTGTGACGATATATTTGTAGTTAAAATTGATGATTTAAAAGCTTCCGAGTTACTTAGTATCTTTGAAAATGAAAATTTAAAGATAAAAATTACTTCGGTATATAAAGCAGATTCTAAAAATATTGAACGTGCCTTTTTGAGCAGAAAAGCTGAAAGTTCAATGTCTACGGTTATCAAAGAATTTTATGAAAATACACCTGATACATTGATTGATGTTTGTGAAATAAATGAAAGCTTAGGTTTAGGTCAATATTTTAAAAAACATCACTTCTCTTTAGATGAAGATCAAATTAGGAATTTGAGATCATATAAAACATCAACTCCAAAAAATGCAGGTCGTGATAAAAAACAGCAAAGGCAAGATATTATAAAGGAACTAGTATTAGGTTTAGCTAAAAGAAACTACATTAGAGATAAGACACTAACAAATGAACGGCTGGCTATGATCACGATGGAATGTTTAGAAAATAATATTGATAAATTAAAAGCTAGAAAAGAAAAGTTGAATATACAAGGTGAAATTGTATTGCCTAAACGAGATACAGTCCGTAGATGGAAAGAATTAAGTGAGTTAATGGACGAGATAAATCCAAATAGAATTAAATAAAACTCTGTGTCATCACGTGTCAAGTGACACGTGATGTTCTATACGAAGCAAAAATAAAAATTAACAATAGATCCATCGAAACAAGCATGGAGTCATTAAATGCTTTCCCAAGAAATCCCACCTCTTCAACTTTCATATAACAAAGTTTGTGAAATGCTTGATATCTCTAGAGATACATTAAGAGTGCTAATGCGTCGAGATCCATGCTTCCCACGCCCGTTGAAGCAAGGAAGTAGTCGCCAGTCTCCAGTCTTCTTTTCATACTCAGAGTTAATTGAGTGGCATGAGCAAAGAAAGGTGCAATCGTGAATTATCAAAATACATGGTTCACAAGACCACAAGCTTCACAGTATTTAGCCGAAAAGTTGCCATTCAAAACAGAGAAACAGTGGTATTCATTTTTGGCAAATAATCGGACTTCAAAAGAAGTTTATAAACTACGGTTCGAGCTAAGAAATGGAAAAATTACTTATACCCAATTGACACTTGATGCCTTCATTCGGGCATCAACTACGCACACAAAACATTAAGTCCTAAAGGAGATAATCATGGACATGCAAAAACACGTAGCAACAAAGATTGCTTTGACTGTACTTGATAAAATTAGAGCAACAGATCATTGGCAAGATCTTAATTTGGAAATTAATTGGGAGGAGTTAGAGCACTTAATTCCTGAGCCGAACTTTGATGAATTGATGACGGGATCTCTTAAAGATAGTGAATCATTTAATCGTCTGTTAGATAAGTTAAACGAGGATGTGGATGCGGAAATTAAAAGGCTTGAGAGTTCTTTAATTGATTAATTTAAGGAATATTGATGGCGAAACGGTTCAATGGATTGAACCGTTTTTTTATCCCAAAAATAGGTTGTGCATTATGTTGAATTTGAAAGTTGGTGATGAATATCAGGCTTTGATGAATCGGTTGTCTCAAATTGATGAAGAGAAACTTACCGCTACGGATTTTTATGCCAAGTTAAATGAAATTCAGTTTGAGCTGAATTTATTAAAAGCAAGGTCTGACCGATGTGAAGAATTGAGTCGTGAGAGTGGATTTAGTTTCCATGTGGGTGATGTAGTGTCATTCGATACATGGGGAGCTTTAGAGCAAAGATATGCAGAAAATGCTAAACAAGCTGATGAGTTAGAAACAAAGATCTATTCCAATATTAATAGCTACAATTTTAAGGCTATGAATATTAAGATCAGAGCGAGAGTGGATTTTTTAGATCTTTATTTTGAAATTACAAAACCTTCTACTCGACATGATATTAAAAAGTTTTTAACTGAGAAAACTGGGATTAGACATTACATCAAAGAAAGCTTGAATGGCTATGTGATTCGTATGCATGACATGAATTCGCTTAAGCTGTTAAATGAACGTCTGAGATGTTTAGATCATTTTGGGTTACTTCAGCAGAGTATGAAAATTTTAGAGTTAGAGGTCGCTTTAGACTTCTACGGATATAAGCATCTAGGGCTTGCTACGGCGCTTTTAAAGTCCTTGAGACTTCCTAGTACTACAAATAATTTCAGGGTCTTTAAAACGCAAACAGGCGTATTTGTCCCGATTCCTGTTAATCCGATTGTGCTCCATAGAAAGTTAAAAGATGGTTTCAATATTGGCATCAATCATAGATTAGCTGATGAGTATTGGCATATATACCAAAAGCAGACTGATCAAAATGGTACGCCGTTGAAAGAAAGTGAATGGAGAATTCGTGCGGAGAAGAATATTAAAAAGCCTGTACTCTCACGGATGAATAACTCATTTTCAAACATCAGACAATTGTTGTTGGAGAGCTTTAAAGGGCTTAGATTTACACATCTAAAAGCAGAAGCATCGAGTCATCAAGTGTGTGTCTATATGAACAAAATTGATGTCTATGGGATGGAGAAAGAAGCATATTTGGATTCACAACGGAATTGGAGAAAGTTGACTCCTGATATAGAAATGAATGCCGAATTGAACAGAATGGTGGTGAATGCAGTTTGTAACTTGGCTAAGAACTTTAAGCATTACTCGTAAGATTGCTGTAGTTAATTTATAGCTACAAGAACGCCGTAGCCTTGTAATGGTAAGGTTCACGGCGCTTTGTATGAAATGATTCTGCCTAATAACTTATATATGCTTTATTGGGTTATTAGACAGAGATTACTTAACAATTGCTTAACCTAGACTTACCCTAAATTGGGATAGAAAGAGCGAAGTCTTAGAAAAATCGGGAAAGAGTGTATGGAGACCATTCATAAAAAATGAATATTTTTCAAGGTTCTTATACTTTGTCACAAAACAAAAGCTGAACAAACTGTGTCATTTTTTAGCGAATAAAAATTATTTCTTTTACAGATACTCAATAAGATTTTTCTGTCAGCTATAATCCGTATAACTTTAACTTTTTCCTGTCTGTATTCAGTTGAATCAGGCGGTTTATGAAATTTTATTTGGATTGTGAAAAATGCCTACCTTATCTTGGCTTGGTAAAAAGAAAATTGTGAATCATCATCTTGATGTTCCGTTTCATGTACTCGATAAAAAGTATAAATTTGAATCAACAGTTAAAAATGAAAATAATTCATCGGGTAACCGAATTATTCATGGTGATAATTTAGCGGTTTTAAAAAGTTTACTTCCTGAATTTGAAGGAAAAGTAGATTGTATCTATATTGACCCTCCTTACAATACGGGTAATGAAAAATGGGTCTATAATGACAACGTAAATGATCCAAGAATTAAAAAATGGCTAAACACAGTTGTTGGAAAAGAAGGAGATGATCTAAGTCGTCATGATAAATGGCTATGTATGATGTATCCACGGTTAAAACTTTTAAAAAAATTACTTGCAAAAGATGGAGTGATTTTTATTAGTATTGATGATAATGAGTTATTAAATTTAAAATTTATTTGCGATGAAATTTTTGGTGCTAAAAACTTTATTGCTAATCTCATTTGGAATACAGAAGGAAATACAGATAATCAATTTGAGATAAAAGTGAACCATGAATACGTTTTAATGTATGTGGCAGATTCTAATTATAAGAGTGATGCAATAGGAAATGTGATTGATCCAAATACCCGAGAGGATAGTAATTTGTGGAAAGGATTTGCAGACAATAACATTAATAAAAATAACCCTGCAAATCCACCTGCAATTTTTTTGATTCCAAAGGGATTTCCTGCCGTTGTTGATACATTGGAATACAAAGCAAAAAAATTAGATGCCACATTTTTTGAAATTACGAGCTTTGAAAAGAAAATTTCAGACTCAGTGAAAATAAAATATGATATTGAAAAATCTTCTGGTCTTCCTGTAAAAATAGATGATCTAATAATAAAAGATGGGAAGGTTGTAAAAGATTGTAGAGTATATGGCGGATTTGCAAATAGAAAAAAACTTGATCTATTTGTGAAAAATGATTTTAAACCAATCATGGATGATTCGGGGGAGCTCATAGAGTTTTATATAAATGCCAATTCAGCTATTAGGTATAGAAAAATAGTTGAACAACCAAGCAATATTTTATCTGTTTTAAGAGGATTTGGAACGACAGAAAGAATGAGAGGAGAGCTTAAGAGAATGGGCTTAGAATTTACATATCCTAAACCTATAGAGTTTATTAGTTATCTTCTTCAAATTGCTACTCAGCATAAAAAAAATGCATTAATTTTGGATAGTTTTGCTGGTAGTGCGACTACTGCTCATGCTGTTTTAAAGTTAAATAATGAGGATAGTGGTAACCGACGTTTTATCCTTAGTGAAATGATGGACTATGCAGAAACTATCACTGCTGAACGTATACGTCGAGTGATGAACGGTTATGGTGAGGGCAAAACGAAAATTGATGGCTTGGGCGGTTCATTTGAATTTTTTGAGCTTGGCGAACCATTATTTTTAGAAAATGAGTTATTAAATGAGTCTATAGGTATTGAGCGTATTCGGCAGTATGTGTCATACAGTGAAAGAATTCCTTTAGAGCAACAACTTCCAATTGAAAATAATATTTCTCCATCAGCATTGGGAGTAAATGAACAAACTTTATGGTTATTTAACTATGATGAAAATGCGGTAACGAGTTTGGATTTGGACTTTCTAGGTAGTTTAAATTTACGGGAACTTAAGCAACGCCCAAGCCAATATGTAATTTACGCAGATAAATGCGTATTAGAAACTAAATTTATGCAAGATCATGGTATTACGTTTAAACGTATTCCACGTGACATTTTACGCTTCTAATCGTTGATAAAGGAAATATGTTGTGAATTTAAATAGTTATCAACGAAAAGTTATTCAAGACCTAGAAAACTATCTAGATCATCTTAAACAAAATAACGGCAATATGATTGCCGCTTTTAGTAGCTATTGGCGTGAATCAGGCATTACAGGGGTAACCTATACTAACCATATTGCTAAATGTCCGCATGTTTGTTTTAAAGTACCTACAGCGGGTGGTAAGACATTTATTGCTGTAAATGCTATCGCACCTCTTTTTGATTTTATGCAAAGCTATATCAGCGATAAATCCAAACTAGTGCTGTGGTTAGTTCCTTCTTTATCTATCTTGCAACAAACAGCCAAAGCTTTAAAAGATCCAAGTCATCCATATCATCTACATCTGAAAAGTTTATTCAATGGTCGGATCAATGTGTTTGAACGTGAAGAAGTCATTTCAGGCGCTGGATTTAACCGAGATAGCGTACAAGGCTCTTTAAATATCATTGTTATGAGTTTCGATGCTCTTAAATCAACAAATAAAGATAATCGTCGTGCTTTCAAAGAAAACGGTGCTTTAGCAAGTTTTACAGAGTTTCAAGATACTTCAGATGATTTAAGTGAATTTGATAGCACATCATTAATTAATACATTACGGCGCATGCGCCCTATTGTAATTGTCGATGAAAGCCATAATGCAAATACAAAGCTTTCAACTGACATGCTGAATAATCTGAATCCAAGTTTTGTATTAGATTTAACTGCGACCCCAAAAGAAAATAGTAATGTTATTAGCTATGTTAACGCTACTGCTTTAGTTAAAGAGGACATGGTTAAATTACCTGTCATTGTCTATAACAAGGAAGATGAGCAATCTGTCTTTGTAGAAGCTAAAGTTTTACGGGATCGTTTAGAGCAAAGAGCTATTCAACAGTATAACAATGGCGGTGACTACGTACGACCAATTGTATTACTACAGGCTGAGTCTAAAACAAATGAAGACTCGACGGATTATGAAAAAGTCCGTCAAACTTTAATTGATTTAGATATTCCAGAAGATCAAATCAAAATTAAGACAGCAAATATTGATGAGCTAAAAGGAATAGATTTATTAAGCTCAGATTGTGAAGTACGGTATATCATTACAATCAATGCATTAAAAGAAGGATGGGATTGTTCTTTCGCTTATATTCTTGCGACATTCGCAAATAAAAGTTCAGAAACGGATGTAACCCAATTATTAGGACGTGTATTACGTAAACCTTTTGCAAGGAAACAGAAGGAAATTCCTTTAGAGTGTAGCTACGTTATTACAGCCTCGAAAAAATTCAATTCAACGTTAGAACAACTCTCAAGCAGTCTTGAAATGATTGGCTTCGGGCGTAAAGATATTAAAGCACCTGCTGATGAAATTGAAGTGATTGATAATCGAGGTCAAAGTGAAAATTCAACATTTGAATTAGCACCTCAAGAAAATATAAGTACTATCAATCTAGTAGTTAAAAGTGAATTAGATCAAGGCAATATTCAGCCGAATGAAACTGAAAATAATGTGGCGATAACGGAGAATACGGATAGTTTTACTCAAATCACTGACCTTGTTACCACATATCAAAACGAAGCTAAAAAACAAGATTTAGAAGAAATAAATCGCCAAGAAGTTGAACAACAAGATGGCGTAAAGAATGGAACAATCAAAATGAATGATTACAAGATGAAGGATGAATTTAAGAAAGATGTTTTAAGTCTTCAACTCCCTCAGTTTGTAATTAAAGTTCAAAATAATGGATTCTTTGATAGTGGTGAAGACCATAATGAGCCACTAAAGAGAGCCTTTTTGTTAAAGGATTTTAAATTAGCTAATCAGGACTCAAATATTAGCATTGAAAATATTGAGAATGATATTTGGCAGTTGAATGTTGATGAAACCGAAAACGGTAATGATAGCACTTTGGTTGTTAGTCGTTTAAAGCAAAAAGACATTCAAGACTTAATACAACAAGTTGCCCAAATGACAGATACAAGCCAAATTAATCAAATAGAAAGTTCTATTTTTAATAGTTTTGCAAAAAAAACTTTCTATCCAGTTGATGATACGGATCTAAGATCCTATATAAGGAAAATTGCTACGAGTTGGACTAGAGAGCAACGTATTTCATCAATTAAAAACTTACCTAAAGTTGCATCTTTGTTTAAAGCAAAAATTGATAGTTTGATGAATAGCTTCGCTTCTGAACAATTTAAATTTTTTGTGAGTAGCTCTCAAATAAAAGCTCAACCTTCATTTAAATTATCTCCTAAGTTATCTATCCCTTCAGTTCTACCACTAACTTATGAATATCAACTTTATGAGAAGGAGGCTGAAGCAAATAGCTTAGAAAAAAGCTTCATAGCGGAATTGGTTGGATTAAACAATATTTATTGGTGGCATCGTAATTTAAATAGAGGAAAAGGTTTTGCGATAAATGGTTATTTAAATAATCATTACCCTGACTTTATTATTATGACTAAGAGCAAACATATCATCCTGCTAGAAACAAAAGGTAATATGCTAGATGGATCGGACTCAAAGTATAAACTTCAGTTAGGCAATACTTGGGCAAATCTATCAAATTCAATGACTCCTTCATCTGATTACCGATTTAAGTATTTTATGGTTTTTGAAAAACAAACAGATCTAGAGAATGCTTATACCTTTAATCAGATATTGACGGTAATTAGAAATCTTTAAACAAGTAGGCGTGAAGGATAGTTGAACTAAACATTGATAATGGTCGGAATAGATAAAATTATTTGTTTTGTATCACTATATGTATCACATGATTTTATTTAACTTAAAAAACCAATATAAATCATGTGATTATGATTTTAGTTCAATTGACGCCACCACCAGAATTTATTTTATAAATCAGCCACTTATGTAAGTGTCTTTTTTATTTGCCACATTTTTGCCACATTTTTATTTCAACAAGTAGAAATATCAGTGGCCTTATGCTGTGTGTGCCACGCTTAATTTTGCAATTTCTTGCTTGTTCTTATCCCCATGCAGCGGCTACTGGTATACATTTGCCAAAGAAAATTCACGTCAATATTTTAAACAGGGAGATATCTTTCCTGATTTTAAAAGTGATTGGGGGATTGTATTCTGGCAGTTTGATGGTGAAGAATAATAGAATGTACGACCGCTCTTTTAAGAGGAGATTTTTATTTCTTATTAATTTGATTTAAAAAAAACAATAAATTAGACCGTCATGAAAAATGTAAAGGACTAGATAAACCAAAGTGTACACGGACAGTGACTGCATACGATATTAAGTTAGAGTTTGTTTTACCTAATGAGGTGTTGGAGCGATAAGATAATGTTCATATCGGTGAATGATCAATAAATAGATTGGCAAAAATGATTGAGCTTGGACATAAAAGATACAAGTTTGTTTAGAGATAAAAAGCATAATAGAAGATTACAATCGACATATAAGCCCTATAAATTGAATCCGCGTACCATGCTTTTATAAAGCAGAATAAAAATTGCAACTCTATTTTAGAGTGATGGAGCCTGTAAATAATTTTGTGTAATTGCTTTTCATCAATTTAAAGGTGATTGCTTAAGCGGTCACCGAATTCAATAATAAAGCGGCTCATGGCTAAACGCCAGTCGCGAATCGCGCATATTCCACTTTTTAGATGCTGCATCAATTGCCAGGTAAATCACTTTACGTACAGAATCATCCGTTGGAAAGACTTTACGTTTTTTGATCGCTTGGCGTATTACGCTGTTTAATGACTCGATTGCGTTGGTAGTGTAGATGGCTTTGCGTATCTCGGCTGGATAAGCAAAGAAGGTATTCAGATTCTCCCAGTGCGTACGCCAGCTTTTGCTGATCTGTGGGTACTTGTCATCCCATGTTTGGGCAAATTGATCCAGGGCCATCAAGGCTGCCTCTTCAGTGGGTGATTGATAAACGGCTTTTAAATCCTGAGTGACCGCCTTGTAATCTTTCCATGACACGTATTTCAAGCTGTTGCGCAGCATGTGGATAATGCACAGCTGGATATGGGTTTGCGGGTATACGCTGTTAATGGCGTCAGGAAAGCCTTTTAGTCCTGAGAAGCACTGCTTCGCAAGGCAGGGATCAGAATATCCTGCAACCCTCGGTTTTTAAGCTCAGTCAGGACATTCAGCCAGAACTTGGCACCTTCATTCTCAGCCATCCACATGCCGAGCAGTTCTTTGTGTCCATCAAGATTAATGCCTAAGGCAAGGAATACAGCCTTGTTGATGACACTGCCATTATGACGGACTTTAACCACAATACAGTCCATATAAACGATGGGATAGATCACATCCAGCGGACGGTTTTGCCATTCAGCAACCTGCTCATTGACGGCATCCTCACAGCAGTGCTGTTCGCCTTGGAAATGAGTGTTGGAGATACATCGGCATCGTACATTTCCTTGAAGGTAGCAACGATTTCACGGGTGGTCATGCCTTTGGCATAAAGGGATAGAATCTGGCTATCCATTTGCGTGATACGGGTCTGATTTTTTCTTAATCAACTGAGGTTCGAAAGTGCCATCACGATCACGTGGTGTGGTGATCTCAATCTCCCCATCATCGCTAAGTACAGTCTTACTAGAATAACCATTGCGTGAATTTGAGCCAGATTTACGGGCATTTTTTTCATGTCCGAGATGTTCGGTAAGTTCGGCATTAAGAGCCGTTTCAACAGTGAGTTTGGTCAACAATCGGGTGAATTGGTTGAGATCGTCTTCTGTTTTGATTCCTTTAGTAAATTCTGCTGCAAGGTCTTTTAGTTGTTGTTCGTTCATCATATTGCCTGACTCCGTTGTGAATATTAACATAGCAAATTCAGGCAATTACACAATTTAATTTACAGTCTCGAGTGATGAGTAATTGCACTTCTGGATTTTTTTAGTCAGCACGATAAACTCCAATTTCTTTTTAAAAATCCTCAAATTGGGGTAAGATGTGACAACAGATTCTACCGTTGAGATCACAATGAGCTTTTTAAAAAAGAAAAATAGCGCGAGTTTTGTCTTCTTTATTATTACGCTGTACTCATTGATTGGTTTTGGTCTAGGCTATGTGATCTGGGAATATCTGCTGTAACGTTTTCTTAGTCGCTTTATCCAATAATTATTGAATCATCAGCAAGTTATTAAACTTGCTGACTATCACTGTTTTGTATTCTTCCTCTAAAGCCGACCCTCATCCAGACGATCAGCTTTTATATGTAAGGATAAATTTTTTACGCTGTTTTCTGTGCCAATAATGTCGCAAAGCGCTGCTGAATACGCTTGCCCTGTTCATCCACACGGTGCAGTTCACCCACATTTTCATTATATTTCAGCAAAGTCCAGCCCTCATAATAAGCCTTTAACTCACCGGCTTTAAAGCTAAAAGGGAAGTCCGGTTGAACCGGATAATCTTCACTATCCATCGCGCAAACAATCAGGTTAAGGCCGCCAGCTTTGGTGGCCTGCTGCATCTGCCGAATTAGAGTCGGGATGGTGTCGGGTTGTAAAAACATCATCACCACCGTGCAATACACAAAATCGTATTGACCCTGAATCTGTGGATTAATATTTAAATCCCGTAGCGTGGTATGAATGCTCTGAATCTGTTCCTGCTGAATAATCTCGTTCAGGCGCTCCAGACTTTGGGCATTGACATCCCAGGCATCGACCTGAAAACCGTGCTGACTTAAAAACAGCGCATTACGACCACTGCCACAGCCAACATCCAGCGCCGTGTTGCCCTGTAAAGATGGCTGTGCGGCCAGAATTTCTGAATGGGTCGGGGTCAGTTTATATTTTTTGGCAAAGTAGTCATTGGCTGTGCAGTAGAAGCTGAGCTGACATTCAATATCGGCACTGGCTGAAACAATCTTGTGCCACACCTGCGGTTCAAGCATGGGCGGTTGCTGCTCCGGGCTAAACAGATGTTCAGACAACAGCATGCCTGCTTCATCGAGCAAGGCAAAACGCAATTCACCTTTTAAAACCTTCAGTTGGGCCCAAGTGCCGGCTTTGGTATTGTGCTGGCGTAAAAAGCCGGGCGGGATAGTGTCTTGTGTCCAGATCGGCAGCTGTTTATAGCATACGAGCGTTTGCATCTTTTCTCCATGTGCACTTGGGGCAAATGTCATTAAACCCTAAGCCTGCACAATATGCCAGAGAGGGGAGGGTAAAGGGCATGATTTCATCGGCCCACTTCCAATCATCTAGATGGCTCAATCCATACTATTTCAGCCATGAAGATTCAGCTCAAAATGATCTCCACATTTCCATTTTTGCAGATGGATTAGCGTTTTGAAAAATGCTTCAGTATCAAATAGTGAGAATTTAAAAGTGAAAACCAGGTCACATTTTGGGCTTGGAAAAGCCTATACACTTTAGAAAATTATCAACTGACCCGTTGGCGGGTGGCTAAAAAATAAGTAAAACTAAGTGAATGATATAAAATGATAAATATTTTATTGCTTTATTTTGAAAGCAAGGGCAAAAAGCAAAAAAACGGGATTAATTAACAAATGTATACACAAATAATAATAAAATAATGGTTGAATCTGCGCAATTGCTCGAATGTAGCATCGTATCTTCTTGTCTGTACCATGAATTCCGCGCGCCTTATGTCTCCTCTATTTCAGTTTATTAAAGCGGTCCAGATTTTTGTTTTCTTTCTTTGTAGTATGCTTATGGGTTGGGCACAGGCGGGAAATGAAATGAAAAACTTGACGATCCTTGCCTACCACGAAGTCACTTCTGAACCACAACCGTTAATGCCTGAATATGCGATTGAGCCTAAACAATTGCAGCAGCATCTGGACTGGCTGGTACAAAATGGCTTTCAGTTTATTGGCAGTCAGCAACTGTTAGAGGCACAGCAACACAACAAGGCGCTACCGGAAAAATCAGTCTTGCTCAGTTTTGATGATGGCTATCAAAGTTTTTATCAGCATGTCTATCCTGTTTTAAAACAGCGGAATATTCCGGCCGTGTTGTCGGTGGTTGGGCGCTGGTTAGAACCAGCAGAACAGCAACAGGTTAATTTTGGCGGGCAACTGGTGTCACGCCAGCATTTTTTAAGCTGGGCACAGTTAAAAGAATTACAGGCCAGCGGTCTGGTGGAAATTGCCAGCCACAGTTATGACCTGCATAAAGGCATTGTGGCCAATCCGCAGGGCAATGAATTGCCGGCCACCGTAGCACGTGCCTATTTTCCGCAGCAGCAGCGTTATGAAGATGACAACGCTTATCAAAAACGCATTCAGCAGGACTTAAAGGCCAATCAGCGTCTGTTGCAAAAACATGGTCTGAAAGCACCAAAAATTATGGTCTGGCCCTATGGTCGCTATAACTTGCATACGGTAAAAATTGCTGAAAAACTGAAGATGCCAATCAGCCTGACGCTGGATGATGCCGAGAATCAACCTGTAAACAGTTTTTCCCGATTGCCGCGAATCTTGATTCAAAAACACATGGATGCAGTGCTGCTGGCCCAAGAAATCCAGAAACATCAGCAGCAGCGCACGGACAATGACCGTCCGCAAAAGATCATGCATGTCGATATTGACTATATTTATGATCCGGACCCGCAGCAGCAGGAACGTAATTTAGGCTTATTACTGGACCGGATTCAGCAGATTGGCGTCAATACCGTATATTTGCAGGCATTCTCTGATCCGGATGGCAATGGCTCGGCCGATCTGGTCTATTTCCCGAACCGTTATATTCCAATGCGTGCCGACCTGTTTAACCGTGTGGCCTGGCAAATCCAGACCCGGACTCAGGTACGTCGTGTCTATGCCTGGATGCCGGTATTTGCCTGGGAATTACCCGCCTCGAATCCGGTGGCCAAAGATCTGGTGCAAACCGAGCAGCCACATAGCGGCAAGCATCTGAACATGGGCTATCACCGTTTAAGCCCATTTTCGCCGCGCGCCCGCAACACCATTAAAGGCATTTATGAAGATCTGGCCAAATCGGCGCAGTTCAACGGTATTATTTTCCATGATGATGCCACCTTGTCCGATTATGAAGATGCCAGCAGCTGGGCTAAAAAGGCCTACCAGCAGCAGGGCTTAGCCACCGATCTGGCACAACTGCGTGCTGATGATGCCGCCTTACAGAAATGGACAGCTTATAAAGTCAAAGTAATTGATGATTTTGCCATGGAACTGGCCGATACCGTGCGACAGTATCAGCCTTATTTGCAGACCTCGCGTAACCTGTATGCGCAGGTGGCACTATCGGCCTATTCAGAAAACTGGTATGCCCAGTCGCTGGAACAGTCGCTAAACCGTTATGACTTCACCGCGATTATGGCCATGCCATATATGGAACAGGTCGATGATCCGGCGCAGTTTTATCAGCAGCTATTGAGTCGGGTGCAGCAATATCCGCAAGGGCTGCGTAAAACGGTGTTTGAATTGCAGGCCGTCGATTGGCGTAATGGTAATAAAATTCCATCTGCGGAAATTGCGGAAACAATTCAGAAACTCTATCAGACCGGTGTGAAGCACATTGCCTATTATCCGGATGATCCAATCCAGAATCATCCTGATCCGGCTGTGCTGCGTCAAGCTTTCCAGTCTCTGCCCGCATCTGCACCGTAACCGGCTAGAGGAACAACCATGTTGCAAGAACTCTGGCAATCGGTGCTGAACTTTGTGTTTTATTATCCGCTATTCATGTCCTATTTATGGATGATGGGCGCGCTGATTTTCTATGTCAAAGAACGCAAAGATCCGGCCTTTACCCAGCCACCGGCTTTACAGGGATATCCTTTGGTGGCGGTGCTCATTCCGTGTTTTAACGAAGGCGATAATGCCGAGGAAACCATCACCCAGGCACTGGCATTAAAGTATCCCAACTTTGAAGTCATCGCGATTAATGATGGCAGCTCGGACAATACTGGCGAGGTACTGAACCGTCTGGCGGCCCAGCATCCACGGTTAAGGGTGGTGCATCTGGCGGAAAATCAGGGCAAGGCCATGGGCCTGCAAGCCGGCAGTCTGGTCACCGATGCCGAATACCTGCTTGGAATTGATGGTGATGCCTTGCTCGATCCGCATGCCGCCAGCTGGATGTTACGCCATTTCCAGCGTGATCCGGCGGTGGCCGCCGTTACGGGCAATCCGCGAATTCGCAATCGCTCGACCTTATTGGGCCGGGTCCAGGTCGGAGAATTCTCCTCGATTATTGGCATGATTAAACGTGCCCAGCGCACCTATGGCCGTATTTTTACTGTTTCCGGCGCGATTACCGCCTTTCGTAAAAGCGCGGTACATCAGGTCGGTTACTGGTCGCACGATATGCTGACCGAAGATATTGATATTTCCTGGAAACTGCAGCGTGCCGGCTGGAAAATTGAATTTGAACCGAATGCACTGGCGTGGGTACTGATGCCGGAAACCCTGCAAGGCTTATGGAAACAGCGTTTGCGCTGGGCCATGGGTGGGGCGCAGGTGTTAAATAAAAATATTGATGTAATTTTTAAGCCCAAGCTGAATTATTTGTGGCCGCTGATTCTGGAAATGATGCTGACTCTGGTCTGGTCATATCTGCTGCTGTTGCTGTGTCTGCTCTGGATGTTAAGTTTCTGCCTGCCTATTTTACCGTTGCCGGAACTGCAATCGCCGTTTCTACCGCAAGGGGTGGGTATTGTGCTGGGCGCGACCTGTTTGTTCCAGTTTATGGTCAGCAAATGGATGGACAGCCGCTATGAAAAAAATCTGGCCAAAAACTATTTCTGGATGATCTGGTATCCGTTCATGTTCTGGCTGATTACCGTATCGGCCAGTATTGTGGCGTTTCCGAAAATGCTGCTGCGTGGGGAAGGGAAACGTGCACGCTGGATCAGTCCCGATCGTGGAATTAAACGTGACAGCTAACTGTCGCGATGTGATGTGTTGAGAGTAAAGTTGTGAAAGCCAATACTTTAATTATTGATTATCGCTATGAATTGCCGTGGCAAAAGCGCTATGCCTCGAACGTGTGTACCGCCGGCTTATGGCTGACCTGGGGCTTGTTGTGGCAGCCAGTTTTAAGCAGTCTGGGCTTGCTGGATTTGGAACGGGATGCACTGATTCAGCAAGTGGCCCAGTTGATGCTAAGTATTCTGCAAAATGGTTTTAGTGCGCTGGTGGCTTGTGGCTTGAGTTTATGGCTGTGGACCAACTATATTCCGGCGCACTCCATCCAGACCATGCAACCGGCACCGCTAAACCAGTTTGCCGAGCATTTTCAGCTGGAACCGGTCATGTTAACGCAATCCCGTCAGGCTAAAATTGTCACGGTCTATCATGATCAGGAGGGCAAGATTGTCGATTTACAGGCACATTCCCAGCACAATGCATCTTAAAGGTCGGTTGTAATTCGGCTGCTCTGGTTTTATATCTGCAAAAAAGCAGCCTGAAACGCTGCCTGAATGGAGATAAGAATCGCGCTTGGAATGAGGATTAAAGCTTGCGCCACACTTTGTTTTCATCTTGAAATGAAATGGTGAAATTAAATTCCGTGCCGGCCGTGACCAGATACGCTGTTGGCGTGGTCATCAGGACTTTTAAGATAGTGCCTGTCTCAAAATGGATAGGTGGGCAGTTCTCTTTCTCAAGTACCAGAGGCTGAATAAGCTCAACAGCTTTCACTTCCATCATGATTTCCCTCAAAAATGTATTGTGTATCACATATTTATTTTAGCATTGTCTGGTCGGGAATATGGGTTTTATTCGTCAGATTATAAATAAGTGATTGATATCTTAAAAAATAAAGTTAAATTCTTAGTATAAAAATTGGTATTTTAAACTCTTGATTTTTCATTATTTTACTGAAAATAGTCAGGGTGATTTTCGGGGTTTTATATCGCTTTAAATACCGGTTAGTGGAAAAATCGGTACTGAAAAGTACATGCGCTGTCCGGGAAATCTTGTATATTGCTCATGTTGAAGTCATCGCGTGGCGCATTGCACGCTGCAATGTTATAAACGCTGCTTTTCAACGTCTTGAAAAGAATAAAGGAAATAGAACACTGCATGTTTAAGTCATTTTTTCCACATCCGAAATGGTTTTTTAGTTCGCTGTTACTCTGGTTCGTTCTTAATCTGGTGCTGTGGTATTCTGGTGGACAAGGCTGGGGCACCATCATCGGTTTGCCCGAAGGCTATCATGAAGCAGAACTCCCGATTGGGGTCAGCCGTTTCTGGTCACCGGCATTTCTCTGGTTCTATCTCTGGTATTTTCTGACCACAGCCATTTTTGCAATTTTCTGGCGGATTCAATCGGATAATCCCTGGCAGCGCTGGTCGGTGTGGGGCTCATCTTTCATTCTGTTTAATATCTGGTTCTGGGTGCAGGTGAGCGTGGTTATTAACGCCTGGTACAGCCCATTTTACGACCTGATCCAGCAAATGCTGAGCAATGGCGGCGGTGATGTGAATAACCTCTATGCCGAGATCATGACCTTTTTGTATGTGGCGATTGTGGCGGTCACGGTTTCGGTATTTAACCTGTTCTTTGTCAGCCACTATGTGTTTCGCTGGCGAACGGCGATGAATAATTATTACACTGCCTACTGGGACCGGTTACGTCATATTGAAGGGGCATCGCAGCGTATTCAGGAAGATACCATGCGCTTTGCCCGTACCACCGAAGGTCTGGGCGTCAGTCTGATTGAAGCACTCATTACCCTGATTGCCTTTTTACCGGTTTTGGTGACGCTATCGAGCCATGTGAAAACCCTGCCAATTCTGGGTGAAATTCCTTATGCGCTGGTGTGGGCGGCAATTGGTTGGGCGGTGTTTGGTACCGTGCTGCTGATGGTGGTCGGTTATAAACTGCCGGGACTAGAATTTAATAACCAGAAGGTGGAAGCGGCTTATCGTAAAGAACTGGTCTATGGTGAAGATCATGCCGAGCGTGCCGATCCGCTGACTTTGAAAGAGCTGTTTAGCAAGGTTCGTCTGAATTATTTCCGCCTGTATTTCCATTATGCCTATTTTAACCTGGTGCGAATCTGGTACATGCAGCTGGACAATATTTACGGTCTGTTTGTGCTGTTCCCGAGTATTGCTGCGGGAGCAATTACCCTCGGCCTGATGATGCAGATTGGCAATGTGTTTGGTAAGGTGCGTGAATCGTTCCAGTATTTAATTGCCTCCTGGCCCACCATTATTGAACTGCTGTCGATTTATAAACGTTTAAAAGCCTTTGAATCGACCCTGGATGATTAAGTCATTCCCAACTGACCCGCTGTTAAGGCGGGTTTTTTAATGATCGGATGAAAGTGTTAAGGCGTTCAGGTTTCGTTGTTAAAACTCTGGATATTTTGCATTTATCAGATGATAGTGCGGGGCAGTAGTAATAAATAAACGAGAAATATCAAGTAAAATCAATTGGCTAGATTTGTTATTTGCGCCTATTTGAGCTATGTTTTGAGTGGGGAAAAATAGAGAATAAAGACGTGAATGTCAAAACCTTCATGATGTTGGCTGGGGTCGGTGTCGTCTTTTCGGGCTGTGTCAGTGTAGAGAGTTTTAGTCCAGATGCCTTGAAGCACTTTGCTTCGCCACAAGAGCTGATTGCGAAAAAAAACCTGAATCAGGCCAATGGTTCAGCCAAAGCCTATGTGTATGACTGGGGACCGCAGCGTAAAGCGCTGGCGGCAGAATCGCTGATTCCGCGCAAATATATGGGCAGCTATTGTCAGTCGCAGCAAGGCCATTTAAAACTGGCCTATAAAAGTACGATGTCGATGCTGAAAAACAGTTGGTCCAAAAAACTGTTGGCGACTTATCGTGATGTTAATCAGGGCATTGGTGCCTATCGCTGTGTCAGAAAAAATGGCCCGGACTGGATTGTTTCAATTGAGCCGGTCAGCGAGCGTAAACGCGATGGCCAGGGTGAAGTCCGCATTGTGCATTTACTTACTCAAGTCATGACGGAAGATGAAGCACGGCGTTTTTATCGTTCGGCATCTTCCAGCAGCAAGAAGGCTAATACGAATACCAATCGGAATAATAAAAACACTAAAGCTGTTGCCAAAGAGCCCGAACCAAAAGAAACACCGGAACTTCCAGCCGAGAAAACCCCGGCACCCGTAAAAGCGGCGCCTGTGGTGGCTGCGACCCCACAACAGCAGCAGATGAAATATTATGTCGCTGCACGCCGTGATTTAAACAGCGGCCGCAATGAGTTAAATGCCTGTAACAGCGCACAGCGGGCCTATAATTATGGCCGGTTGCAGGGCACCAATGCGCGGAATGTCTATGCTGAATCGGGGATTTTGCTGGCGCGTTGCTTAAGCGCTGTGCCGAGTTTTAGTAACCGTTTTTCCCAGCCCAAAGCCCGGGCCAAACGGATTTTGCAGGAGCTGGCCAACCAGCATAATCATGCCGGTGCCAAGCGTATGCTCAGGCAAATGAAATAGTCAGTATAAGTAACAAGGAGAAGCACATCACTTCTCCTTTTTTTATGCGCGTTACACAGTCATAACAGGTGAGATTGCTGCTTGCATGCTACAAATAGGCTATTTCTGGGATAAGTCGATGTTGGCGAGGTATAACATGATGCAGTTGAGTCTAAAGCAGCTACGAGGATGGAGTCTAGCGATTGCGCTATTGGGTTGCTCACAAGTGAGTACGGCTGGTCCGGCCGTTGATCAGTTGAGTGACTGTCTGGTGAAGTCGACCACGGCAACCGATAAAACTGCGGTATTACAGTGGACCTTTGTTGCGCTATCTGCACATCCGGATTTGAAACATTTGAGTCAGGTAACGCCAGAACAAAAACAGGCTTTAGATCAAAAGCTGGCAACCGTTTTGCAGCGGATACTGGTAGAGCAATGTTCTGCGCAGGCCAAAGCGGTGATTCAGGCTGAGGGCATCCAAGCGGTCGGCAGCAGTTTTCAGGAGCTGGGACAAATTACCGGTGAAGAACTTTTAAAGACGCCTGAAATTAAAAGTCAGTTGAATGGTGTACTGCGTTATCTGGATTTAAACAAGTTGATGATGACCTTTTTGACGCCAGATGTGTGGAATAAGTTGGGTGTAACGAGGTAGTTCGGCCTTTGAAGATTATGAATAGTGAGAGCGATTTATAAACTGAATCGAAAGCATTAATGTTATAAAAAAAGCCATTAAAAAAGCTCCTTGAATCAAAGGAGCTTTTTTTATTTTTGAATCTAAAGGCTGATAGGTCATCTCATAAAAGATTCACTTGAGGAACAACACAATTAAACCGTCACAGTCGCCCCTAAAGCTTGAATAAACTGTGCCATCCAAGCAGGGTGTGCAGGCCAAGCCGGCGCTGTGATCAAGTGTCCATCAGTTACAGCTTCAGTTACTTCAATGTCTGCGTAAGTTCCGCCTGCAAGTTTCACCTCGGCTGCACAGGCAGGGTAAGCGGAACAAGTACGACCTTTGAGTACATCGGCTGCCGCAAGAATTTGTGCACCATGACAAACTGCTGCAATCGGTTTTTTCGCTGCGTCAAATTCGCGTACGATTTCAATCACACGTGCATTCATACGTAAATATTCAGGTGCACGACCACCCGGAATCACTAAGCCGACATAGTTATCTGAGTTAACTACATCAAAGTCATAGTTAATGGCAAAGTTATGACCGCGTTTTTCACTATAGGTTTGCTCGCCTTCAAAGTCATGAATAGCTGTAGCGATGCTTTCACCTTCATTTTTATCGGGGCAGACCGCATGTACGGTATAACCGAGACCTGTTAAAAACTGAAAAGGCACCATGGTTTCATAGTCTTCAGCATAGTCACCAACGAGCATTAAAATTTGTTTTGACATCTTTAAACCCTCTTAATTGTTTGTGCATATTTATGTTCAATTTTGATCTAAATTAGCACAGTTCAGATGTCATTTTTAAGTCATTCAGTGCTCTTTAGTCGTATAGCTGAGGTTGTTTATATAAAAAAGCCCCAAGTAATTGAGGCGTTTTAACTGTCTGTATAAGCGTGTTAAATCAATCAGTTT
This sequence comes from Acinetobacter sp. YH12134, assembly GCF_013418555.1. Taxonomy (NCBI): domain Bacteria; kingdom Pseudomonadati; phylum Pseudomonadota; class Gammaproteobacteria; order Moraxellales; family Moraxellaceae; genus Acinetobacter; species Acinetobacter sp. YH12134. Next base: position 59,832 of record NZ_VPBT01000001.1, read on the forward strand.
ATATATTCATGGATATGAAATTTACTATGCTGAGGTGTTAATAGTCTAATGTGCAAGCTTTGCCCTGATATTCATAACGGTTGACATCATATTTTTGACCATTCCAACGGTAAACTGCAAAACAAAATCCGGGGCCACCATTTTCAATATCTGGCCAGCCGTATTTTCCTTTGGTTTTTAGAAAAGTAGGGATGCCCATGTTTTCAAAAATAAGTTTCCAATTTCCAGTTTTTTGCTGAGCAACGATATGGTAGCCGACACCTGTGTTGCCATAGCACATGGTGCTGTAGTCTGAAATGACTGCGTCTTTTAGACCGTCACCATTGAGGTCTTTGTATGTGGTGATTTCACCTGTGTCGCAGCTGCCTTCCCAGCCATGTTTGGTTTTTGAAAAGCCTGCGGCTTTAAATATTTGGCTGGCTTCTTTAGCAGGAACAGTGGGTTTGGTTTCTGCAAAGATGGTAGTGCTGAAGAAGGCAAGGCTAGAAAGTGTGAGGATGGCTATTTTCATTTTTGTCCTTTGATTTTTTGCAAGTGGTTAATGTTCTTAAAGTATTAGAATGTGGTTAACGTAGTGGTTTTTCGGGAATTAAAACTACTTAATATAAAAATCCTCTCCCTAGCCCTCTCCTTTAAAAAAGGAGAGGGAAGACCGCGTATCCAATTAATCACATGACAAAGTCTCCCTTTTCTAAAGGGAGGTTTAGAGGGATTAGGGAAGTTGAATACGTCCTAAGTCTTCGAGTTTGGCGATGGAGGATACTTTTTTGATGGTCATCTTATTTAATAAACAGTTCTTTGTGCTAGATTACATCATAAATTTAGGGGGAAGAAATGAGTTATTTTTCTATAGATGAATCCATTGAAAATATTAAAAATCCATATACAAAAGAATTATTTAAAGAAGTTTACTCTTCTTATGCAATGGGGAATTATAGATCTGCTACTGTGATGCTTTGGTCGGTTGTAGTGACAGATCTTGTCCATAAATTGAAGGAGTTAGATAGTGTTTATAGTGATCCTAAAGCAGCACAAATTCTTCAATACATTCAAGCCGAGCAGACTAAAGATCCTAAGTCATCTAAATGGGAGTCTGAGATTATTGATAAGTTTTATAAAGAAATAAATTTTTTTGAAACTTTTGAAGTTGCTAATTTAGAGCATTTACAGAAAATGAGACATGTATCAGCTCACCCAGTAATTACATCAACAGACTTATTGCACTCTCCTACAAAAGAGACAGTGTACAGCTTGATAAGAAATGCTCTAGAAAGCGTACTAACTAAAGAAGCTTTATTTTCCTCTAAAATTATTGATGTTATGCTTAAAGATTTGAATACTATTAGAGATACTTTAGTTGGTTATGATCAAAGAGATCGTTATTTTTCTCATAAATTCCTTTCAAAAATGCCTAATGCAGTATTGCTCAAGTTCTTAAAGACATTATGGAAGTTTCTTTTTAGAGTTAATAATCCAGAAACAATACTCAATAAAGATATTAATTTGGATATTTTAAATAGTATCATTAATAGAAAAGAGCAGATTTTTATAGAGTTTTTAAATAAAGAAAAAGATTTTATTTCTGATATTCAGTTAGAAGATAATTTAAAAGAAAATCTACTTCATTTCTTATTGAACAATAGATGATGTTTTGAATATTTTAGTGAAAACTCTATTCAAACTGTAACTACAATTATTGAGGCAAGTGATAGTAAGTTTCAGTTAATTAAGTTTAAGCGTATTATTGATTATATTGATTTTTTAATTAGAAACTCAAATAATTATTCATTATCAAACTTTAATATTATAGAAGGTGAAGCTGAGGAGTATAGTTGTAAAGATAAATTCTATGACTACTGTATTGAAGGATACTCTTTTGCAAGATCATTTGATTCAGCTAATGACAGATTTGATAAGTTAATACGTCCTTATTTTCAAAACTTTAGTTTTCAACAATTAAAAAATTTAGCTAGTAAGGTTAATCAAAATTCACAATGTTATGATAGAAGTCGTGCAAAAAGAGATCACAAATTAATTATTGAAAAAATATTAGAAAATGATCCAACATACGATTTTACAGGTTTAGATGGTTTTATAGATGGGAATGAATCACTGATTTCATCTTTAACCGATTAATAAAAAACCCGCTTTCGCGGGTTTTCTTTTGAAACTAGATCAGCTTAACCGATCAATTTCTTCATTAATTCATTGACTTGCGCAGGGTTAGCTTTGCCTTTTGCAGCTTTCATCACTTGACCCACAAGACCGTTAAAGGCTTTCTCTTTACCAGATTTATACTCTTCAACCATCTTCTCGTTCGCAGCAAGCACGTCTTTAATGATTGCTTCAATCGCACCTGTATCAGTTTCCTGCTTTAAGCCTTTTTCAGCAATAATCTCGTCCGCAGATTTGCCTTCTTCCCACATAAAGCCGAATACTTGCTTCGCGATCTTACCGTTAATCGTGTTGTCCACAATACGCGCGATCATACCGCCAAGTTTTTCCGCAGATACAGGAGAATCAGCCAAATCTAAGCCTGCTTTATTTAAAGCACCTGAGAATTCGCCCATTACCCAGTTTGCAGCAATCTTACCTTGTGCCGCACCACCAGCCGCAGCAACTACAGCTTCGTAAAATTCTGACATTTCACGAGTTAATGTAAGCACGTGAGCATCGTACTCAGTTACACCAAAGTCTGCTACGAAACGCGCACGGCGTGCAGCAGGAAGCTCAGGCATAGTCGCTTTAATGGCTTCAATTTGCGCATCAGGAATAATCACAGGCAACAAGTCTGGATCAGGGAAGTAACGGTAGTCGTTGGCTTCTTCCTTCGAACGCATTGAACGCGTTTCCATCTTCACAGGGTCGAACAAACGAGTTTCCTGGTCGATGGTGCCATCCCATTCCAAAATTTCCATTTGACGTTCAATTTCAACATTAATCGCCTGTTCAATGAAACGGAATGAGTTCAAGTTTTTAAGCTCACAACGTGTACCGAATGGCTGACCCGGACGACGTAGCGACACGTTACAGTCAGCACGGAATGAACCTTCGGCCATGTTACCGTCAGAAATACCCAACCAACGCACCAGTGTGTGAATCGCTTTAATATAAGCAACCGCTTCTTCAACTGAGCGCATATCTGGTTCAGATACAATTTCTAAAAGGGGTGTACCCGCACGGTTTAAGTCGATGCCAGACATGCCTTCAAATTGGTCATGGATTGATTTACCCGCATCTTCCTCAAGATGCGCACGAGTTACGCCAATACGTTTAACTGTACCATCTTCAAGCTGGATGTCGATATGACCCAAGCCCACAATCGGGTTGTCCATCTGACTGATCTGATAGCCTTTAGGCGAATCCGGGTAGAAGTAGTTTTTACGTGCAAATACAGACGCTTGGTCGATGTAGGCATCAATCCCCAAACCAAAGCGAATCGCCAGATCAACCACTTCTTTGTTGAGTACAGGCAGTACACCTGGCATGGCTAAATCTACAAGGCTGGCCTGAGTATTTGGATCATTACCAAACTCGGTTGATGAACCGGAGAAGATTTTAGAGTTGGTCGCAAGCTGGGTGTGAATCTCGATCCCAATGACAACTTCCCAGCCATCAATCAGGTTAGATTTTGGTTTCGCGTTATTCTTCGCCATTATGCGTTCTCCTCAGCAATTGCCGCACGTTGTGTATGCCAATTGGTGGCTTGTTGGTACTGGTGCACCACAGACAACAATTGAGATTCTGACCAGTAATTACCAATCAGCTGTAAGCCAACTGGCAGGTTGTTCTGGTCAAAACCAACAGGGGCATTAATGGCAGGCAGACCGGCCAGGTTCACCGCAAGGGTGTAAATATCACCCAGATACATTTCTACCGGAGTCAGGTCAGCACCCACTTTATAGGCAGTAGTCGGTGCAGATGGCGCAGCAATCACATCCACCTGTTCAAAGGCTTTCAGGAAGTCTTGCTGAATTAAACGACGGACTTTCTGCGCTTTTACATAGTAGGCATCGTAATAACCGGCAGACAGGGCATAGGTACCAATCAGGATACGGCGCTGAACTTCAGCACCGAAACCTTCTGAACGAGAACGTTTGTACAGGTCCAGAATATCTTTTGGATCTTCACAGCGATAGCCATAACGTACGCCGTCATAACGTGACAGGTTAGAAGATGCTTCCGCTGGCGCAATCAGGTAATAAGTTGGTACATAGGCTTCAGTCATGTTGAGATCAACCTCAACCAGAATGGCACCCATCTCTGCTAATTTTTTCAGCGATTCTTCAACGCGTGCTTTTACATCTGCGGCCAGACCGGCAACGTTAAAGTACTGTTTTGGAATACCAATACGTAAACCTTTTAACGATGTACCATTCAGGTTCGCCACGTAATCATCGACATCTTTCTCGACCGACGTTGAATCTTTGGCATCATGACCCGCCATCACGTTCATCAGATACGCACAGTCTTCCGCAGAACGCGCCATAGGACCGCCTTGGTCTAAAGATGATGCGTATGCGATCATACCGAAACGTGAAACACGGCCATAGGTTGGTTTCAGACCGGTCAAGCCACAGAAAGAAGCTGGCTGACGAATCGAACCACCGGTATCGGTACCGGTTGCAAATGGCGCCAGATCAGCCGCGACCACCGCAGCCGAACCACCTGAAGAACCACCCGGTACACGATCCAGTGCCCACGGGTTTTTGGTTGCGCCAAAGTATGAGCTTTCCGAGGTCGAACCCATTGCGAATTCGTCCATGTTCACTTTACCTAAAGTGACTAAGCCAGCAGTTTTACCTTTGGCAACCACCGTAGCATCGTAAGGCGAGATAAAGTTATCCAGCATTTTAGAACCAGCGGTGGTTTTAATGCCTTGGGTACAGAAAATATCTTTATGCGCAATAGGCACACCGGTCAGCACACCAGCGCCGCCAGCTTGACGCAACGCATCGGCAGCATCGGCTTGGGCCAGCGCCTGTTCCGCAGTTACGGTGACATAGGCATTGACCTGGGCATCAATTTTTTCGATGCGTTTTAAATAATGTTCGGTCAATTCGCGAGCAGAGAATTTTGCATTGGCTAAACCCTCAGTCAGTTCACGAATGGATAAGCGATGTAAATCTGTCATGAGAAATATTCTTTACCTGAATTCAACAAAAAGATGAGCGCTGAAAAATTATTCAATTACGCGTGGTACCAGATACAAACCGTCCTGCACGGCAGGTGCAACGGCCTGATATTCCTCACGATGGTTATCTTCAGACACCACATCTTCACGTAGCGGTTGAGGGTGGTCAAATGGGCTTTTGAGTGGCTCAACGCCATCGGTATTGATGCCTTTTAAGGTTTCCATCATGCCTAAAATTTTATTTAGACTTTGAGCATATTCAGCAGATTGCGTATCATTGAGCGACAACCGAGCAAGATTGGCGATTGCTGAAACTGTTTGTGCATTTAAATCTGCAGAATGCTGTGCATCCGATGTAGACATAACATCACCTAATCAGTATTAAAAATTTTCAAAATATCGTGCGTTATAATAAGCGATTGACTTGTCCAAAGCATCACATTTAGTTAAAGTTGCCAACTTGCGTCCACATAAAGTTTAATCGAGAACGACTCCGTGATTCTAAAACGACTAATTGGCTTGTTTTCACCAGATCTAGCCATTGATTTAGGTACAGCAAATACACTTATTTATGCGCCAGGACGAGGCATTATATTAAATGAACCGACGGTTGTGGCAATTCGTCACAGCGGTTCACAGAAAATCGTTGCCGCAGTCGGTCTGGATGCTAAACAGATGCTGGGTCGTACACCTGCCAATATTTCTGCCATTCGTCCAATGAAAGACGGCGTCATTGCCGACTTTGAAGTGACTGAAACCATGCTGAACCAGTTCATCAGTAAAGTGCATGAAAAGCGCCTGTTTCCGCCTGCACCGCGCGTGGTGGTGTGTGTGCCATGCAAATCGACGCTGGTTGAACGTCGCGCCATTCGTGAGGCAGTGTTTAATGCCGGTGCGCGTGATGTCCGTTTAATTGAAGAGCCGATGGCTGCAGCAATTGGTGCCGGTATGCCGGTTGAGCAGGCGTGTGGTTCGATGGTGGTCGATGTGGGCGGTGGTACAACTGAAATTGCGATTATTTCGCTACAAGGTTGTGTCTATGCAGATTCACTGCGTATTGGTGGTGATGTGTTTGATGAGCAGATCATCAACTATGTCCGTAAAGCGCATGGCTGTGTGATTGGTGAAACCACAGCAGAAACCATCAAGAAAGAAGTGGGCATGGCAGTTCCTGAAGAGGGTGCGAAACCACTGGAAATTGAAGTGCGTGGCCGTAACCTGGCCGAAGGGGTACCTCGTGCCATTACCGTGACTTCTGATGAAATTACCCAGGCGATTTCTGATCCGCTACAAAATATTGTGTCGGCAGTAAAATCGGCGCTGGAACAAACACCACCAGAATTGTCTTCCGATATCGCCGAGCGCGGTATTGTCCTGACCGGTGGTGGTGCCTTGCTGCGTAATCTGGACAAGCTGTTGGCCAAAGAAACCGGCTTGCCAGTGGTCGTGGCTGAAGAGCCTTTAACCTGTGTTACCCGTGGTGGTGGCAAGGTGCTGGAATTCTTTGATAATCCAAACCATGACATGTTATTTGTAGGCTAATCAAAAGGACCCGGCGGTGCAATCACATCTGTTTTCCAGACAACCGCCATCTTTTCGCTCCTTTATTATTGCGGTCATTACATGCCTGGTGGTGCTGTTTTTTAACTGGCGCATGCCGCATGTAATTCAACCGGCAAGGGATCTCTTGTACGCGGCATATAATCCGATTTATGCGCTGGCAAGTTATCCGGTGTTGTCGCGAGAATGGCTAAGTCAACAAAGTAAATCTGAAGCCCAGCTGCGTCGTGAAAATACCGCGATGCAGGCCGAGCTGCTTCAGGCACAGGTACGCCTGCAAAAACTCTCCGAACTGTCTGCCGAAAATACCCGTTTACGTGGCCTGCTCGATACGCCACTGATCATTGACGGACGCATGGAAATTGCCGAAGTGATTGGGACCGATGCCGATCCGCTACGACATATTATTGTGATTAACCGCGGCGCCAACCGTCAGCTCAAAGTCGGGCAAACCGTGCTGGATGATCGTGGTATTATGGGCCAGATTGTTGATGTCTATCCGCACAGTAGCCGGGTGATGCTGCTGTCTGATAAAGAACATTCGCTGTCGGTACGTCTGGAACATACCGGTATGCGCGCGATTGTTTCGGGTACGGGTGACTTAGGTCGTTTAAAAATGGAATATGTGCCGACCAGCGCCAATATCAAAGTCGGTGAAAAAGTCTATAGCTCCGGACTCGGTGAACATTTCCCGGCAGGTTATCTGGTCGGAACTATTTCCAAGGTCAGCCGGCATAACTCGGGCGAGTTTGCGCAAATTGATGTGATTCCTGCTGCACAGCTGGCCGGTGGACATCATGTGGTGGTGTTATTCTCTGAATCCTTATCACGGGAGCAGCCACATGCCAATCGCTAAAATGGGCCAGCGCAAACCCAAAGATCCTTTATTCCCGATTATTTTTTCGGTCATTATTGCCTCGGTGCTGCTGGTTTATCCTTTGTCTTATGGCTTATCGGGCTGGCGTCCGGTATTTATGATGATGGTGATGCTGTTCTGGGTCATGAGCCAGCCGACCTGGTGCGGCGTCTGGTTTGCCTTTGGCACCGGCCTGTTTGCAGATTTGCTGCTGGATGCACCGCTGGGCATGAATGCCTTAAGTTTTGTATTAATTACTTTTGTGGCGCGATTCTTGACCCGTGAACGCCGGGTGATGACTTTTGCCAATTTATGGGTGATTGCCAGTATTGCCATTGTGGTCCATCTGGCGCTGATCTGGCTGTTACAGGTTATGGCTGGTATTGAATTTCCATTTGCCCGTCACTGGCAACCGGTGCTGTCCAGCATTCTGGTCTGGCCGGTGCTGTATTATCTGCTACGAAAATGGCGCAGCGTATAATTCTGGCCTCCAGCTCACCTAGACGCCGTGAGCTGCTTGAACAGTTGGGGCTGCAATTCGAGATTTACAGCCCGGACATCGACGAGTCTATCTTGCCAGATGAGCCAGTCGAGCAGTATGTTGAGCGGCTGGCCTGTGCCAAAGCCGATGCCGTGTTGGCACGTTTCCCTGATGCGATTGTGATTGCCGCCGATACCAGTTTGGGTGTTGATGGGCAGATTTTAGGAAAACCAGAATCCAAAGCGCATGCCTTTGCCATGTGGCAGCAGATTTCCGGTCGAAAACATGATGTATTTTCAGGTGTTTGCGTACGCACAAAAGCAGAAAAATACAGTATAGTGGTACGTACCCAGGTTGAATTTCAAGCGCTGAGTCTGAGTGACATGGAGTGTTATTGGGCCAGTGGAGAGCCGCTGGGTAAGGCGGGAGCCTATGCCATACAGGGCATTGCAGCACGTTATATCCCGCGTATTGAAGGCAGTTATAGCAACGTGGTGGGATTGCCGCTGCATGAAACCGTACAGTTATTACAGACAGTTAAGGCACTAAATTAACTGCTGCTACAAGAATTTTTATAAGGCTTTGAGTTGTATTATGTCTGACGAGTTGTTGATTAACGTCACGCCTATGGAATGTCGTGTCGCGTTAATTCAAAACGGCACGGTCAATGAATTATTTGTTGAACGTACCGCCAAACGTGGTTTAGTAGGAAATATTTATAAAGGTAAAGTGGTACGGGTGCTGCCAGGTATGCAGGCCGCCTTTGTCGATATTGGGCTGTCACGTACCGCTTTTTTACATATCAATGACATGGTCTGGCCACGCAGCCAGCCAACGCCGAATGTTTTCGAGCTGTTACAGCCGGGACAAATCCTTACTGTGCAGGTCATGAAAGACATGCTCGGTACCAAAGGTGCGCGTCTGTCGACCGATCTGTCAATTCCTTCGCGTTATCTGGTTTTGATGCCGTTTGGCAGCCATATTGGGGTATCACAGCGGATTGAATCGGATGAAGAGCGTGACCGTTTACGCTCGATGATTGAACGCATTCAGAAACAGCATAAACTGCCGGGCTCGGTGATTGTTCGTACCGCTGCAGAAGGGGTGGAAGAAGCCGCCATTGCCCAGGATATGGCCTATTTGGCCAAGCTGTGGGAGCATATTCAGCGTAAACAGAAAATTATTGCGGTGCCGTCTTTAATTTTTGAAGAGCTACCTTTACCGCAGCGTGTGATTCGCGATCTGGCCAATGAAGAAACCGCCAAAATCTATGTCGATTCACGTGAAATCTATGCCAAGCTAAAAGACTTTGTCGATGAGTTTGTGCCGAATATGCAAAACCGCTTGTTGCATTATCCGGGTGAGCGACCGCTGTTTGATTTATACAATGTCGAAGAAGATATCCAGAAGGCACTTCAAACCCGCGTGGCGCTGAAATCGGGTGGCTATCTGATGATTGATCAGACCGAAGCCATGACCACCATTGATATCAATACCGGTTCTTATGTCGGCGGGCGTAGTCTGGAAGACACGGTCTTTAAAACCAATATGGAAGCCACACAGGTGATTGCACGTCAGTTGCGACTGCGTAATCTGGGCGGGATTATCATCATTGATTTTATTGACATGCAGGAAGCGCAGCATCGTGAAGAAGTGATGTGCCAGTTCGAGAAAATGCTGGAACGCGATCATGCTAAAACCAAAATTACCCAGGTGTCTGAACTGGGTCTGGTGGAAATGACCCGTAAGCGTACCCGTGAATCTCTGGAACATTTGCTGTGTGAGTCTTGTCCAACCTGTCAGGGCCGCGGTTATGTGAAAACAGCCGAGTCAGTGTGTTACGAGATTTTTCGAGAAATTATGCGCTATGCACGTGCCTTTGAATCTCAGCGTGGCTTTACTGTCGTTGCCCATCCATCGGTGATTGACCGGCTGTTAACCGCAGAAGCACCAGCCGTCGCGGATCTGGAGCATTTCGTGAATCGTGTCATAAAATTCCAGGTTGAAAATTTATACACGCAAGAGCAATACGATATCATTTTAAGCTGAAATTGTAACAGGATATCGTTAAACAGTTGTTACATCTGAAATTTTACTTTTTTAGGTAGATTCACAATACTAAGCATACACCAGAGCCAAAGCCGTAATCTCCCTTACGGTTTCAGCAAAATGAGGTCTATCATGGGTATGAGCGAAGTCGTGATTAATAAAAGTCTTAAAGTTTTAGAACCAAAAACTGTACACAGTGCGGCGTATATCGTAGATGAGCAAGGTAAAGAAGTACAAATTACTACCGCCATGATTCGCACCGTCTGTCAGCAATTATTAAAACAATGTCGAACCATTAAAAGTTAAGGGGCCTTTTGAAAGCCCCTTAATTTTTTCTCTTATCATTACAATTTTAAAAACGAGATTCATACTTTTCGTCTGAATCTCGATATTCTTCCGGCCTGGGCCGAGTCTTTCAACTGACTTTTTGTTCCACCTCGTCCAAGGTCACATCTACCGTTTCAATAATCCGTTCAAAACGCTGAATTTCATCTTCCAGATGCTGTAACAGGTTCTGCATTTTTGGCAGGGCATTGCGACAGGCCGTTAAACCGACTTCCAGCTTGTCCTGATAACTAGTCATGGTGATATTCAGCGCTTGACCATCCAGCACAATTGAAGCCGGATACAGTGCTTCGAGTTTGGCACCATTCCAGTACAGCGCTTCACGCGGTCCCGGTACATTGGAAATGACCAGGTTAAAGGCCTGACGTTTTGGCATTAAACCAGACACAATGTTTAGGCCGGCGGCGCTATAAACAAAGGCGCTATAGTTGAGAATCTGGTTGGCATTCATGCGTTTAAAGCGTTCTTTGGCATTTAGTACGCTGCGGCGAATAATGCTGAGACGTTCCAGCGGATTGTCCTTATGCGTCGCCAGATTGGCCAGAATCATGGTAATCCGGTTGGATACATCGGAATCATCGCTACGGACTGAGGCGGGCACCATGGCAATTAGTGGTTTTCTTGGCAGGGCATTCTGGCTGAGTAAATATTCACGTAAGGCACCTGAACAGATGGCCAGCACAATGTCATTAATCGTCACGCCTAGGGCCTTGGCAATTTTATGCAGACGGGCAAACTCATAGGACTGTGCAGCAAAGCGGCGTGAAGAACTGACGCGCTGATTCAGAATTGAACTTGGCGCCTGGAAGCTGGATACATAATCCGGATTACGGCCCATATCTTTCATTACGGTTTGTGATAACTCGTACATGACTCGCGGTGTGGCTTCCAGCTGGCTTTTCAGGCCTGCTGCAATATTTTTAAAGCGGCTGGCTTTTGGCTCTTTCAGGCGTTTGGCGCGGCGGCCTTCTACACACCAAGGCGGTACAATACTTTTGGCATCTGGATCGTGTGAGAGCGATTTTTCCAGTAAGCGCATGCCGGCAATGCCATCAACCATAGCATGATGGATTTTGAAGTACATGGCAAAGCGGTTGCCCTCAATGCCTTCAATAATATGACAGGTCCACAGCGGTTTGGCGCGGTCAATCAGCGCGCTGTGTTCTTGAGAAATATAGGTCAGTAATTCACGGATTCGTCCCGGATGAGGCAGGGCGATATGACGGAAATGGTGGTCCAGATCAAATTCAGGATCTTCATCCCAGAATAGTCCATTTAATTTATTATTAAATGGTGGAATCGGCATCGATTGAGAATTACGGATGTCTTCGACCAGATCTTGAATAAAGGTTTCAGGTGCATTCTCTGGAATCTGAAATAGGAATAACCCCCCAACATGCATCGGTTGCTGGCGTTTTTCTAAAGACAGAAAGATAAAATCAATCGGATGTAATGGACGCATAGCGTTAATTGCCTCACTGCAATATGACCGACCCTCATTGGAACGGCTTTTTAGAATTATAGGTGAACTGACTTAGTATATAGTGTTTATCATATAAACGCGGAACTTTGTTTATTCTGTTGCGTAAAAAAATAAACCACTGCTGGGCAGTGGTCTAGCGTATTTATTTTTTCAGATTTCCGGCGTGAAGTCCACATTCTTTATGGGTTGCATCTTCCCACCACCAGCGGCCTTCGCGTTCATGCTGGTTTGGTAACACCGCACGAGTACATGGTTCACAGCCAATCGAAATAAAACCTTTTTCATGTAATGGATTATATGGAATTTCCATTAAACGGATGTAATTCCAGACATCACTGCTGGACCAGTTGGCCAAGGGATTGTACTTGATGAGCTGTTTGCCAGGACCAGAAAAACCTGGGTCAGCCTGAACCACTGGAATTTCATTGCGCGTGCCCGGACTCTGGTCTTTACGCTGACCGGTAATCCAGCCATCTAGCGTGGCCAGCTTTTTACGCAGCGGCTGAACCTTACGGATGCCACAGCATTCCTGATGACCGTCGGCGTAGAAACTGAACAGGCCTTTTTCATTAACCAATTGCTGAATGGCTTCAGTTTCCGGGAAACAGATTTCAATTGGAATATTATAGTGCTTGCGAACGGTTTCAATAAATTGATAGGTTTCACCATGCAAACGGCCGGTATCCAGGCTAAAGACACGAAATGGCAGGCCTAAGTTGGCTGCCATATCAATCAGTACCACATCTTCAGCGCCTGAAAAGGAAATCGCAATTTCACCTGGCTGGTTGAGTGCCAGTTTTAGAATTTCACTTGGAGATTTATCTGCATACTCGGCGGCAAGCGCGTCAACGAGATCAATAGTGGGAATGGTAGTCATAATATTCCTGGCTATAGGCTTGGAGATGGCAAAACCTATATTAATTTATTTTGGCTGTATTTTAATAGAAATGCCAAAACCGACTTATCACTAAAAAATCAATGCTTATGAAAAAAATAGATTTAAAAAAGAACAAGTCAAAAGCACGATCTTGGTCTATGATAGAGCAAATTTTTTTCAATGACAGATATGGGGAGCATTCATGGAAGTTGTATGTCTTGATCTTGAAGGTGTGTTGGTTCCAGAAATTTGGATTAACTTTGCAAAAAAAACTGGGATTAAAGAGCTAGAAGCGACAACCCGTGATATTCCTGACTATGATGTATTAATGACACAGCGTTTGAATATCTTAAAACAGCATGGTTTAGGTTTAAATGATATTCAGGAAGTGATTGCCGATATGGGCCCATTTCCGGGTGCTAAAGAATTTGTGGAATGGCTACGTACCCATTTCCAGCTGATTATTTTATCTGATACCTTCTATGAGTTTGCACATCCGTTAATGAAGCAACTGGGCTGGCCAACTATTTTCTGCCATAAACTGGAAACTGATGAAAATGGCATGATCACCGCGTACAAGCTGCGTCAACCTGACCAGAAGCGTCAGGCCGTAAAAGCATTACATGGTTTGAATTTCCGTGTGATTGCCGCAGGCGATTCTTATAATGACACCACCATGCTTGGCGAAGCCGATGCCGGTTTCCTGTTTGATGCACCTGAAAATGTGATTGCAGAATTTCCACAGTTCCCGGCCATTCATGGCTATGAAGCGCTAAAAGAAGCGATCCGTAAAGCTTCAGTGCGTGATATCCCTGCTTAAAGAATTTAAGTAAATAAAAAGGCGCTATAAGCGCCTTTTTTATTGAATCTATCAAAAAATCAGAAGCGGTAACCGATTTTCATGCCATATGCGATTGCAGTGTTATCGGTGAACTCTCCTACAACATTAGGGCCTGCTTTAGCCTCAGCGTCACCTAACCACATATAGCGAACACCTGCTTGAATAAAGTAATTTTCGGCTGGGCTATATTGTCCACCTAAACCTACACCCCAGTAACCTTCGGTTGGTCCTAGTGTTGTTACAGGATTACCTGCACCTGAGTCATAACTTACTAAAGCAGAGCCAGACCATTTGTCGCTAAATTTACGGCCAACACCAACATTTGCAGACCATTGATCATCTGAGTAGTCAATCAAATTACTACCTGAGCGTAATTTTAATAAATTAGGTGTTACTGCAAATTGGCTCCAATTTACCCAGCGTACGTTAGCAAAGGCTAAAGTATTTGCTGCAATACCTGTTTGAAGATCTAAATTTACAGATTGAGGTGTTGTAGCTGTAACATCTGGTGAAAGAGGCGATGCAATAGTTCCAAATCCAAAGCTCTCTGTTGAATTTGCCTCATGATCGATTTCTGAACGATAAGTAATAGCTGCTTTTAAAGCAATTTCAGGGATTTGATAGGCGAAACCAGCAAGCCAGCCCCAAGCTTCTTCTTCATCAAGTTTAATATCATAGCCCGAATTTCCATAAGCTGCACCTCGTAATGCAATTTTAGCTTCTACAGTTTGCCAAACAGGTCCAGCATAAAAATTCCAGTTTTCAGTTGGTTGATAACCGATTAAAGCTGTAAGGTTATTAGTTTTTACTTCTACTTGAGTGCTTTCTCGTTGAGTACTAAGAGGATTTACTTGTGAAAAACTTACATTATTTGTTGGATAAATTGAATCGGCACCATAAGGTTGATCATAAATCAGACCTAAAGATATTTTATCAGTTGCTTGAACTTTAATAGCAGCAGATGGAAAGTAGTAGTCTTCTGCCATGTCGCTGATAGATTCATTACCTAGTTGAGGAATAGATTTTCCAGATACGCTAGGATCAATCACAGTAATACCTGCTTCAGCATAATTACCCGGCTGTAAAAAAGCAGAAATAGATTGACCAGAACGGTCTAAACCAGCAGCAAGTGCAGGTGTAAGTGGAAGAGTACTAAGTAAAATAGCTGAATAGATTTTATTGAGCTTCATGGCCGTTCCCTGATGCTTTATGTAACAAAAAGTGCAGGAAAAGTAACACATATAAAAAAAGAGTAAATGCTCAACTTCGCAGAATAAATGAACTGAATAAGTTATAAATAGCAGTTGATTAGAGCAAAAGTACTATTTTTAGGTCTTAAGTGAATGAATTTTATTAAATAATTTTTTAGGGTAATGTTTGGGTAAATATGAGTTTAATTGCTTTTAATTTAAACATTTAATTAACACTTGTTTAAAAACGAGTGGGTTTTAAGTGCAAAAAAGCCCCCCCGAAGGGTGGCTCCTTTGAAAACTAAGAGATTAGAATCGGTAACCAATTTTTAAGCCGTATGCCCATGCATCGTTGTCTTCAAACTCTGCAACATAATCAGAACTGCCTGCTTGAGCACCTGTTTGGGCTTTAGCATCACCCAACATGAAGTATTTTACACCACCTGCAATAAAGTAGTTTGGTGCAGGTGAGTATTGAACCCCTAGACCCACGTTCCAATAACCTTCAGTAGGACCAAGAGTTGATACAGGGTTACCTGCGCCAGAATCCCAACCTACAGATACGTTGCCAGCCCATTGGTCATTTAATTTGCGACCAACACCTACAGTTGCAGAAATTTGGTCATCTTCATATTCAACTAGATTAAAGCCATTAGGACGTTGAACTAGAGGACCTACAGCCTCACTTACAAGACCAAATTTATGTGGACGGATAGAGAACTTAGACCACTCTACCCAACGTAAGTTTGCAAATGCCACAGTATTTGCCATGATTCCAGTTTGGAAATCTAAATTTACAGACTGTGGTGTGGTAATTGTAGTTTTACCTTCTGAAGTTGCGATAGCACCTGCTGCTGCCGCACCATTCGGCAGTAATGCTAATGCTTCAAGAGTTGGTAATGTTTCGCGCACATTAACGTCGTGATCAATCTCTGAGCGATACGTTAGGGATGCTTTTAATGCAATTTCAGGAATTTGATAAGCAATACCTGCTAACCAACCTACAGCGCTGTCTTCTGGAATGGAGGCATCATAGCCATTGTATAGGCTGTATGCCTGACCACGTAAAGATACATTACCTTTAATAGTTTGATAAACAGCACCACCATAAATATTCCAGTTCTCAGTCGGTTGATAACCCATTACAAACGATAGATTTTGAGTATCAACTTCAACTTGAGTATTGCCTACACCCAGTAAATCATTGACATCGGCCAATCCTGCATCTACACGAGCTGTAACACCAGCAAGAACGCCAGCGTCGATTTGTTGCTTAACTGCATCTACAGTGTTGTATGCCGCTAAAGTACCTTGGTATTGAAGTTGTCCAGCAGCAGTTGTTAAGTCTACACCTTGGGCTTCCAGGGCAGCACCAACTCTTTCCTCTGCAGTTAATCCTTCAAATGTTGAAGTGATAGTGTTTTGACGAATCTCAGCCAAAGCTTCAGGCGCTAGAATTGTATTGGTCGTATCTGAAACGAAAACATTGTTACCAGTATAAGCAGCATCAGCACCGTATGGTTGATCGTATAAAATACCAAATGAGAAGTTTTTTGTTGGTTGAAGCTTTAAGGCTGCACTAGGGAAGTAATAATCGCCAGCCATATCACCAATATTACGGCGAGTAGGGGTTTCACCTGCTTCCTTACCAGAAACACTTGGATCTAATACAGAAATTCCTGCTTCAAAATAGTTACCCGGTTGTAAGAATGCAGCCATAGATTGACCAGAACGATCTAGAGCTGCAGCAAAAGCACCTGTCATTGGTACAGTTGCTAAAATCATTGCTGTGCTTAGTGCTTTTAATTTCATTATACATTTCCCTTGGGCTATAAAGTCTTTTATGACAGTTTTTGTTGATGCTTTAAGCTTTCATTTTGGATGATTT
Source organism: Acinetobacter sp. YH12134 (assembly GCF_013418555.1). NCBI lineage: Bacteria > Pseudomonadati > Pseudomonadota > Gammaproteobacteria > Moraxellales > Moraxellaceae > Acinetobacter > Acinetobacter sp. YH12134. Next base: position 76,536 of record NZ_VPBT01000001.1, read on the forward strand.
CGATTTGTGCAAACCGAGACCATTTGTTACTCCATGTGACAAAAATATCACAATTAAAATAAGAGTAAATGCTCTAGAAAAAACTAATCAGTATAAAAAACACTCTGAATAGAGTATTTGTTCTAATTGGTGTGGGTTTTTTGCTTGTTAGTGATTGAAAATTAAAGAATAAAATTTAAAATCAATCTCTTGTTTGAATGTTTTTAATTGATTGAAATTTGATCGATTTTGGTAGTTAAAAATTTGAGGCTTATTTATGTGAAACTATAATTTTTGAGATTTAATTCAAAATTTTAGAGACTCGCGTGCTCTTAAAAAATCAGGTGATTAGTGGGTTAAAAACAGAAGCAGCTATTTGGCTGCTCCTGATCTGTGTGATTTAAGCTGCATCTAGCCCCGTTGTGATCAGCTTTGCCCCTGTAGCAGCCTGAATTTGTGCAAGGGTCACATCTTTGGCCAGTTCTACGAGCTTTAAGCCCTGTTCAGTCACATCAATCACGCCGAGATCACTAATAATCCGGTTGACGACACCTTGACCGGTCAGAGGCAGGCTACATTCGGAAAGCAGTTTTGGACTGCCATCTTTGGCACAGTGTTCCATGAGCACCACGACTTTCTGTACCCCAACCACCAGATCCATGGCGCCGCCCATGCCTTTGACTTTTTTACCTGGAATCATCCAGTTAGCCAAATCGCCATGTTCCGACACTTCCATGGCACCTAAAATGGCAATGTTGACATGTCCGCCACGAATCATGGCGAAGGACTCTGCGCTCGAGAAAAATGATGCCCCTGCTTGTGCAGTTACCGTCTGTTTCCCGGCATTAATCAGGTCAGGGTCAACCGTGTCCTGAGTTGGAAACTCACCAATGCCCAGCAGGCCATTTTCAGACTGTAGCCAAACGTTGATATGTTCTGGAATGTAGTTGGCGACCAGGGTGGGCAGGCCAATCCCTAAATTGACATAAAAGCCATCTTGCAGCTCAAGCGCAGCACGCTGGGCCATTTCATTTCGCGTCCATGCCATGGTTTAAGCCTCCGCCTTTAAGGTCATCTGTTCAATCCGTTTTTCGGGTGTGCTGTTCAGTACCACACGGTTGATATAAATTCCAGGCAGATGGATCTCGTCCGGGTCCAGCTCGCCGATTTCCACAATCTGCTCGACTTCCGCAATGGTAAATTTGCCGGCCATGGCACATTCAGGATTAAAGTTACGGGCAGTTTTGCGGAATATTAAATTTCCGGCTTTATCTGCCTTGTAAGCTTTAATTAATGCAACATCGGCAGTTAAGGCGTGTTCCAGAATATAGGATTTTCCTTCAAATTCACGAACTTCTTTGCCTTCGGCAATCAGCATGCCGACCCCGGTTTGCGTGTAAAAGGCCGGAATCCCCGCGCCGCCAGCACGTAATTTTTCTGCCAGTGTGCCTTGAGGGGTTAGTTCCACTTCCAGTTCACCACTTAAATACTGGCGTTCAAATTCCTTATTTTCACCAACATAGGAGGAGACCATCTTTTAAATCTGTTTGGTCTGTAGCAGTTTGCCCAAACCAAAATCATCGACCCCAGCATTGTTGGAAATACAGGTCAGTCCAGTCACTCCGGTATTTTTTAGCGCTTCAATTAAGGCTTCAGGAATGCCACAGAGGCCAAAACCACCTACCGCGAGCGTTTGATGATCGGCCACCACATCGGCCAACGCCAGCTCAGCAGTTGCAACTACTTTATTCATCTGTTTTAACCTGCTTGTTTAGCTGTTGACTTTGGCACTGCCAGCATTGTTGTCTAACTCCGAGGCATGCAGGAAATGGGTATGATGTGGCGCGCGTTTGGTTTTGCTCCATTGCTCCAGCATTTCATGCTTCATGTCTTCGGTAATCAGGGCGATTTTTTCTGGCGCAGCTTCATCATCGTAGGCCAGTTCCAGACGATGGCCATTCGGATCAAAAAAGTAAATTGAATGGAAAATGCCATGATTGGTCACGCCTAAAACCTCGACACCATTAGCTTCCAGATGCGCTTTGGCTTCGAGCAGTGCAGCGCGGTCTTTGACTTTCAGGGCAATATGCTGCACCCATTTCGGGGTGTTTTCATCACGGCCCATTTCTGGCTGGGTCGGCAGTTCAAAAAAGGCCAGTACATTGCCATTGCCGGCATCTAGGAATAAATGCATGTATGGGTCAAAGGCTTTGGTCGACGGCACATAGTCTTCGGCAAAAGCCAGAATAAAGTCCATATTCAGGTTTTTTTTGTACCACTCGACGGTTTCTTTGGCATCTTTACAGCGATAGGCAACGTGGTGAATTTTTTCAATTTGAATGGTCATGGTTCAATATCCTTATTGATGAATCTTAGGCGGCATCTGCCTGTGCTTCGGGTGCGGCCTGTTGAAATGAAGGCAGAGTGAGACAATGGCTATAAATCGCGGCAATTTTTGGAAAGTCGGTTAAATTGACATGAAAGCGCTGGGCGTTATAGACCTGTGGAATCAGGCAGCAGTCTGCAAAAGTGGGCTGGTCGCCAAAACAGAAACGGCCATTGGAATCGGTCAATTGTGCCTCCAGACTCTGAAAGCCCAAAGTCACCCAATGCTGATACCATGCCGTTTTCTGTTCATCGCTGAGTTGTAGCGTTCCGCTTAAATATTGCAGCACGCGCAGGTTATTAATCGGATGAATATCGCAGGCAATGCTCTGGCAAAAGGCGCGGATTTTGGCGCGTTGCTGTAGATCGGCCGGTAACAGGGCTGGCTGCGGATATTTTTCTTGCAGATATTCCAGAATGCTCAGCGACTGGCTCAGCTGAAAATCATCCTCCACCCAAGCCGGAATCAGGCCGCTTGGGTTGATTTGACGATAGGCAGGCTGATGCTGTTCACCGCCATTGTTTAGCAAATGTACCGGAATAATCTCAGCTTTTAAGCCCTTCAAGTTCAGCGCAATCCGCACCCGGTAAGCAGCTGAACTGCGAAAATAACTATACAGTTTCATGGGCAGCATCCTGCGCTTCATCTGTGGCAAAGTTAAATTGCACTGCAGGCAAGACGGTGCCGCTGACTTCACCAAAGCCAATGCGCAGGCCATCTTTTTCACAGTAGCCTTTCATGATTAGCGTGTCGCCATCTTCTAGGAAACCACGCTGTTGACCGTTGGCCAAAGTTAACGGTTTGCTGGTGTTCCAGGTCAGTTCCAGCAAGGAGCCATAAGAATCCGGCGTTGGACCAGAAATGGTGCCGGAACCCATTAAATCGCCAACCTGAACATTACAGCCTGAAACAGTGTGATGGGTCAGTTGCTGTGCCATCGACCAGTACATATATTTAAAGTTGGTCTGGCAGATCACATCGCTCTGTTCCGATTGTGCGGCTTTGAGCTCAACCGACAAATGGATGTCATAGCTGTTATCGACCTGTTCTTCACGTAAATAGGCCAGGGGACGTGGCTCTTGCACCGGGGTACGGGTTTTAAACGGTTCCAGCGCCTCCATGGTCACAATCCATGGTGAAATGGATGAAGCAAAGGTCTTGGCATTAAACGGCCCTAAAGGCACATATTCCCATTGCTGGATATCACGTGCTGACCAGTCATTGAACAGCACCATGCCAAAAATATGCTCCCAAGCATTCTCAATTGAGATTGGTTCACCCAGTTTGTTGGGTTTGCCAACAATAAAGCCGGTTTCCAGTTCAAAATCGAGTTTACGGCAAGCCGAGAAAATTGGACGTTCGGCATTTGGTAACTTGATCTGGCCAGATGGGCGTACCACCGGTGTACCACTCACCACCACAGAACTGGCGCGGCCATTATAACCGACCGGTAATTCTGACCAGTTCGGTAATAGCGCATTTTTTGGATCGCGGAACATGCAGCCGACATTGGTGGCATGTTCTTTAGATGAATAGAAATCGGTATAGCCCGGAATATGTACCGGCAGATGCATATGCACTTCTGCCTGAGCGAAGAAAGCCTGCGCACGTAAACTGTCATTGTCACGTAATGTCGGGTTGTCAGCAGACAACAGGCTTTGTAATTCCTGACGGATTTTGCGCCAGTTGTGTTGACCTGATTCAATAAATTTATTCAGGGTTGGCTGATTAAAATAACTTTCGCCGGCCTGAATGCTGAGAAAACCGTTCGCTTCCAGCATGGCTAAATCCACCACCCATTCACCTAAGGCCACACCAATACGGCGCTGACCCATTGGGCTTTCGCTAAATACGCCATACGGCAGGTTCTGAATCGGGAAATCTGAATGTGCTGCAACGTCTACAAATGCTTGCTGAGTCATATGGGGGTTCCTGCATATCTCGATGAAAACGGTCCAGTGTTTTCGATCTGGGAGTGATCTGGATCACTTGATTTTTGTCATAAATCTCATCATACTCATTTTTATTAATTATGCAATAGTTAATTAAATTACGGATATCGTAAAAATGTAAATAAAAGAATTCTGCAGAGATGTATTTATAAATCAGAACAGCACGCTAAAATGCTCGGTGTTTACAGGAGAGTAAAATTCTTATGTCAGAAAAGAATCAGGTGGGCGTGCAATCTTTAGAGGTGGGTTTAACCGTGCTGGATGCGCTGATGACCTATCGTCATCCGGTCATGCTCAAAGATTTATCTGAAAAACTGGCTATGCATCCGGCCAAGGTGCATCGTTATATGGTCAGTCTGGTACGTATGAATTATGCCAAGCAGCTGGAAGATGGTCGTTATGCACTGGGCGATCAGGCTTATCGTTTTGGTTTGAGCTGTATCCAGCGTAGTGACAGTCTGCAGGCGGCACAGGCACAGATTAATGAACTGCACCAGCATCTGGATTGTGGTTTGCAGATTAGCAAATGGACGACGCAAGGCCCACTGATTGTACAGTGGTTAGAGCCGAATCAGCCGGTATCAGTAATTACCCGGGTTGGTTCGATTATGCCGATGCTGAACTCAGCCACCGGCCGGGCTTATGCTGCATTTATGCCGGAAGCATTGGTCCGGCCTTTGCTGGAAAAAGAATGGCAACAGCATCAGGCACAGCAAAAACCGGTCTATCCACAGAACTGGGATGAATTTTTAACATTAAAACAGCAGATTCTAAGTGAAGGTGTGGCCACGGTCGCAGGCGATTTGCTGGCCGGAATTCATGCGATTTGTGTGCCGGTGTTAAATCAGCATCATGAAATTGAATATGCGATTTCGGTGCTGGGCACCGCTTCTGATTTGCCGCTGGATATGCAGCATCCAAAAATCCAGTATTTAAGAGAGATGGCAGCACGTTTAAGCGCACAGTTACAGCCGATTTAAAATGGTGGGGGAATTCGCCAAGGCAGCTACGCGAGTTGCTTCATCTCGGTGAAGTGCTGAAGATAAAAAAGGAAGGAGATGCGCCTTCCTTTTTTATAGATACGATGGTGTGTGTGCCCTGTGGGACTCGAACCCACGCCGGTCGCTTAGGAGGCAACTGCTCTATCCAGTTAAGCTAAGGGCACAAAACGCCCTTAATTTAGCTGAAAAAAAGCTGAAAAAAAAGTTATTACCGAAGTAATAACTTTTTCTTTTGTCAGTAAAAATAACTTAGCTGTTTTTTTGTTTTAGCAATTTAAACAGACCCCACATCAGCACAATCCAGACCGGAATCATATACACCGATTCGCTAAAGCCTTGGGTCCACATAATGTACAGGATGGTGGCAATAAACAGCAGCACAATCACGTTACCCACAGGTGACCACAGTGCAGGGAAAGAGGTGGTTTGACCTGAGTTTTTCATGGCCTGAATAAACTTCAGGTGAGTCAGGGTAATCATGGCCCAGTTCAGTACCAAGGCACCGACCACAATATAAATCAGGTGGCTTAAAGCATCTTCCGGTACAAAGTAGTTCAACAATACACAGCCAAAAATCAGCAGGGCAGAGAACAGCACCGCAGGAATTGGCACGCCTTGCTTGTTCACTTTCAGGAATACTTTTGGCGCATTGCCTTGTTGGGCCAGACCGAACAGCATCCGGCTATTGGCATACATACCACTGTTATAAACCGACAGCGCCGCCGTTAAAATAATAAAGTTCAGCAGATGTGCCGCCCAGCCAATGCCTAACTGGCTAAAGATCATCACGAATGGGCTTTTATCCAGACCGCCCAGTTCCAGCTGATTCCATGGCACTAAGGACAGTAAAATGGTCAATGAACCGACATAGAAAATCAGGATACGGAACACCACCTGATTGATGGCTTTTGGAATAGTCTTTTTCGGGTCCTGCGCTTCAGCTGCCGCCATACCAATTAACTCGATCCCGCCAAAGGCAAACATAAGGAAGGCTAACATGAAGAATAAGCCCTCAAAACCATGCGGGAAGAATCCGCCGTGGCTCCAGAGGTTGCTAAAAGATGCTGTCGAGTTGGCATCTGCGGTCAACAGGAGGTATAGACCAAAAATGATCATCGACACCACTGCGACCACTTTAATAATTGCCAGCCAGAATTCTGATTCCCCATAAAATTTCACATTGCCGAGGTTGATCAGGGTAATGACAATAAAGAAGAACAGGACTGAGGACCAGGCTGGAATATGCGGCCACCAGTAGTTAATATATTTGGCGACGGCGGTCAGTTCGGTCATGGCAACCAGAATATATAAAATCCAGTAATTCCAGCCGGCCAGGAAGCCAGGGAATTTCCCCCAATAGCGATAAGCAAAATGGCTGAAAGAACCTGCAACCGGTTCATGAACAATCATTTCGCCCAGTTGGCGCATAATTAAAAATGCAATCAAACCCCCAATCGCATAGCCTAAAATAATAGAGGGACCTGCGGATTGGATGACTTGAGCGGAACCTAAGAATAAGCCAGTACCAATCGCGCCGCCCATGGCGATGAGTTGGATATGACGGTTCTTTAAGCCACGCTGAAGTTGAGAAGACTCGTTGTTCAAAGTGTTCAGCCCGACAATGTATAATAAGTGGCTCGATTGTAATAGATAGTTGCAAATTAGCCTAGTAGATCACCAGTCGCTTCAGAACAGCTCATAAAATCGAAAATGGTCATTTTGTTGAAACAATAATTGAATCAAGATATTAATTTTATTAGCTATATTTTTTTTAGGCCTGAAAATTTCAAGTGCACAGCCAAAGATTTGGGTGAATTTTATACTTAAGTCCAGTTTGCCTGATTTTTTAAGTAAAAGACGTTATGATTTAAAGCAAGCAAAAAACCTTGCTTGAGATTATGTAATACAACGAAAAATCAAAGGATTAGATAAGAATGCGCTGCGCTCCACAAATTAAAATTGCGGCCACCTATATGCGTGGCGGTACCAGTAAAGGTGTCTTTTTCAAATTGGATGACTTACCAGTCGAAGCGCAAGTGCCTGGAAAAATTCGTGATCAGTTGCTGCTGCGGGTCATTGGCAGCCCGGACCCTTATGGCAAGCAGATTGATGGCATGGGCGGCGCCACTTCCAGTACCAGTAAAACCGTGATTCTGGCCAAAAGCAGCCAGCCAGAGCATGATGTCGATTATCTATTTGGTCAGGTGGCAATTGATCAGCCTTTTGTGGACTGGAGTGGTAACTGTGGCAACCTGACTGCGGCGGTGGGGGCCTTTGCTATCAGTCAGGGCTTGGTGGATGCCGATAAAATTCCAGAAAATGGTCTGTGCACCGTGCGTATCTGGCAGAAAAATATTCAGAAAACCATTATCGCACACGTGCCAATCACCGATGGCCAGGTCCAGGAAACCGGTGATTTTGAGCTGGATGGTGTGACTTTTCCGGCAGCAGAAGTGCAAATTGAATTTTTAGATCCGGCCGATGATGGCGAAGAGGGCGGGGCCATGTTCCCGACTGGCAATGTGGTGGATACCTTTGTGGTGCCGGATGTTGGGACTTTTCAGGCGACCTTTATTAATGCCGGTATTCCGACCATCTTTTTAAATGCCGATGACATTGGCTATAGCGGTACTGAATTGCAGGATGATATTAATAGTAATCCAGAGGCGTTAGCGCGTTTTGAAAAAATCCGGGCTTATGGGGCCAAGCAGATGGGGCTAATTGACGATGTAGCGGAAGCGGCAAAACGTCAGCATACTCCAAAAATTGCTTTTGTCGCGCGCCCACAGAGCTATACTGCATCGAGTGGCAAAAATATTCAGGCTGAAGATGTCGATTTACTGGTGCGTGCCTTGTCGATGGGGAAACTGCACCATGCCATGATGGGCACCGCTGCGGTAGCCATTGGGACAGCTGCTGCTGTGCCGGGGACATTGGTCAATCTGGCTGCTGGTGGTGGCGAGCGTGAAGCGGTGCGTTTTGGTCATCCTTCCGGGACTTTACGCGTTGGCGCGCAAGCAGTACAGGAAAACGGTCAGTGGCAGGTGAAAAAAGCGGTGATGAGCCGTAGTGCGCGGGTGCTGATGGAAGGCTGGGTACGTGTACCGGCCGAGGTGCTGGAATAACACTGACTTTAATCTTGCCTGAATTAATGAATTCGCCTCTATGTTCAATAGGGGCGTTTTTTTATTGAATTAAGGTTAGAGTTTAAAAACTGAAATATCCGCTTGTCTGTAGTTAAGGCTTAAAAAAACTTAAATTAGAGGTACAATGCGGACAGGGGGTTGGCCAGTGACGGCTAACAATCTTATAGAACAACCAATTCGAGGCAAATGTGTCATCTCTCACTGACGTCCCTGTAACCGTGTTGACTGAAGCGCAACAACGTATCCAACAAGATTTATTGACGGCCTTAGACGCTTTTGCCATTCCTGAGCCTTTAAAAGGGGCGGTCTATCATGCGGTGATGCTGGGTGGAAAACGTGTGCGTCCAGCCTTGTGTTATGCCACAGCAGCCTTAAAACCGAATACCAATATGGCGGCAGTACGCCGTGCTGCGGTGGCGATTGAGCTGATTCACTGCTATTCGCTGGCGCATGATGATTTGCCTTGTATGGACAATGATTTGCTGCGCCGTGGCCAGCCGACCTGTCATGCTGCTTTTGGTGAAGATACGGCACTGTTGGCTGGCGATATTTTACAGTCAATGGCCTTTGAGGTATTGGGCAGCCGTCTGTTTGATCAAGGGGCGGCGGTAGATGCGGCAATTGTGCTAAAGCAGATGCAGATTCTGGCGACCGCGTCTTCCAAGATGGTGTGCGGACAGGTGCTGGATTTGCAGGCCGAAGGCAAGCAGGTCGATCAGGCTGCGTTAGAAACGATTCATCGCAATAAAACCGGTGCTTTAATTTCTGCGGCGATTATGATGGCCGCAGTAGCGATTTTTGAGGGTACCGATCGCGCGATTCCACAACTGCGCGAATATGGGCAGGTGATTGGTCTGGCCTTCCAGGTCCAGGATGATATTCTGGATATTATTTCTGATACTGAAGTGTTAGGAAAAACTGCCGGGAAGGATGAACAGGTGGAGAAATCGACCTATCCGGCATTGATGGGACTAGAGCAGGCACAGGCTTATGCCACAGATTTGCATGATCAGGCCCTGCAGGCACTAGACTATTTTGCTGAAGATGCCGCTGCATTAAGAGCCATTTCACAATTTTTATGGCAACGTAAAAGTTAATTAAAAAAGCGTGTTGTCAAAACACGCTTTTTTGTTTTATTCCTGGATTTTGGCATCCGGAGCAATCAGGGCTTTGCCTTTCTTAAGGCCTTCTAGCGCAGCTTGATTAAAGTCAAACAGCAGCTTATTGTCTTTGGCATCAATACTGTAGCGGCTAATCAGTTTCTGGTCACCGTCCAGGGTATCCACCGTGTATTCATCGGCAATATTTAAAATACCATCGAGGTTAATGCTGGCTGAAGCTTTGTCCTGACGGAACAGCTCGTAAATATCTCGTAAATCGAAAATGGCATTGTTTGCGTCTGGATGTTTCTCAATATAATTTTCAATATGACGCATAATTAGCTGGGCAAAGAGAAAGTACTCAGGATGATGGGTAAATTTTAAGCTCATGTATGTACTCCTTATTATTGAAATTTATAGTTCTTCTTAGGAATACCATAAGCCTTCAGATTGATGAAGCCTTAAGCGCTTTAAATTGCAAAAATATACAAATCACGCCGGCGTTCAGGCGCAGAATAGGATCATCATTTCAATTCGGTGTAAATGAAGCCGAATACGGCTGGCAGGATTGGCCATTGCAAATTTAGTGATCAATAGCAGCGACTCATGCAAAATTTTGGAAAAATTAATAAATAAACACATCTTGATTTAGTAAAGCGATTATGGCCTGTAGGGGCACAACAGAATGGTGCTCTGGCATTTGTTTCGCGGAAAAATCATCCGAAAGACTAAGGCTTATAAGCTAGCAAGTGAAATCATAAATCAGGTACAATTGGCGGGATTAATTTTGTGTTTGGTGTATTTGAAGGCCAATACATACATTCTTTGTTAATAAATAGGCCTGCCAGGAGTTATCCCCGCATGAGTGCCATTACTCCATACGAATGGGCAATTATTGCCTTCGTGATCGGCGTTACATTTTTATGCGTCTTTATGCTCACTGTCCCGTTACTCCTAGGGGGTAAATCATGGGGCCGTGCCAAGCAGGAGCAGTTTGAGTCAGGTGTTGTGAGTGCAGGTGGTGCACGCATTCGCTTGTCTGCCAAGTTCTATTTAGTTGCGATTTTCTTCGTTGTGTTCGACTTAGAAGCCCTCTATCTCTACGCATGGGCAGCTTCTGTTCGTGAAGTAGGCTGGGTTGGTTTTGCAACTGCTGCTGTATTTATTTTAGTTTTACTCGTTGGTTTGATTTACGAACTGTCAACCGGTGCACTGAACTGGGCTCCATCTGACAAACGTAAAGCTGCAGGGATTAAACCTAAAATCGGTTCACCAAATATGGATCTTGCAGAAATTACCCGCTTTAACTCAATTGAAGAGCTGGTAATCGACCCTACTGGTCAAATTCCTGCTCAATCTGCTGGTCATGTGAAAAAATCACAGGCTATATCATCTGATAAGGAGTAACTCGGGATGAAATATACCTTAACCCGTGCGAATCCGGATGCTGATCAATATCCACTTCAGGAGCGCCAGATCGTTACAGATCCGCTTGAAGAAGAAGTGAATAAAAATGTGTTCATGACTCGTTTAGAAGACTTGGCACATACAGCAGTAAACTGGGGGCGTAAGAACTCAGTTTGGCCGTTTAACTTTGGTACATCTTGCTGCTACGTAGAGTATGCAACGACTTTAACCGGCGTGCATGACTTGTCACGTTTTGGTGCCGAGGTTATTCGTGCTTCACCTCGTCAGGCCGACCTCATGATTGTCGCCGGTACCTGTTTCGTGAAAATGGCCCCAGTAATCCAGCGTTTGTACGAGCAAATGCTTGAGCCAAAATGGGTCATCTCAATGGGTGCATGTGCAAACTCAGGCGGTATGTACGATATTTATTCGGTTGTACAAGGTGTGGATAAAATCATTCCTGTCGATGTGTATATCCCAGGTTGCCCACCACGTCCTGAAGCCTTAATTCAGGCATTAATGTTGTTGCAAGACCAAATTCAATTAGAGCGCCGTCCGCTGTCTGCGGTGATTGGTGATGATCTTAAGCCAGTGTATAAGCCAAAGATGATGCCAGAACGTGACCGTAAGCAAGCACAGCGTATTGCGGTGAAAAACCTGCGCTCTATGGATGAAATTAAATAATTTAAGCGACAAAATCGTGGTGCACCCGTTATGGGTGTAGTTGTCGTTTAGGTTGACTGAATTTGTATTAAATAGGAAGCCAAGCCAATGGCTGAAACTGACATTGCTATGCCAGAATCAACAGCAGTTGATTCCCGCCCAGCATTTGCAATTGTAGAAGAGCTCAAAACCAAATTTGGTGAGAACTTCTATGTGCAAACGACTTTTGAAGATTTTCCAACGGTCTGGGTTGAGCGCGCACGCGTACAAGAAGTCTTGATGTTCTTGCGTACAGTGTCACGTCCATACGTGATGCTGTTTGACCTGTCTGCGGTAGATGAGCGTTTACGTACGCACCGCGACGGATTGCCTGCATCTGACTTTACCGTGTTCTATCACCTGTTGTCGTTAGAACGTAACAGCGATATCCGTGTCAAAGTTGCGCTAAATGAGAACGATCTGAATATTCCGACTGCGACCAATATCTGGCCAAATGCCAACTGGTACGAGCGTGAAGCTTACGATATGTTCGGCATTAACTTCGAAGGGCATCCAATGCTCCGTCGTATCTTGCTGCCAACCTATTGGGAAGGTCACCCGCTGCGCAAGGAATATTCTGCACGTGCCACTGAATATACCCCGTATATGCAGAACCAGGCCAAGCAGGATTTTGAACAGGAACACTTACGTTTTGTACCGGAAGACTGGGGTCTGACCCGTGGTAACGAAGACGAAGACTTCATGTTCCTGAACTTGGGTCCTAACCACCCATCTGCGCACGGTGCGTTCCGTGTCATCTTGCAGCTGGATGGTGAAGAAGTAAAAGACTGTGTACCCGACATCGGCTATCACCACCGTGGTGTAGAGAAAATGGCTGAGCGTCAAACCTGGCACTCATTCATTCCGTATACCGACCGTGTCGACTACCTCGGTGGTTGTGCGCAAAACATGCCGTATGTGATGGGTGTGGAGCAGCTGGCCGGTATTCAGGTGCCAGAGCGTGCACAATGTATCCGTGTGATGATGTCGGAACTGTTCCGTATCAATAACCACTTGCTTTATATCGGTACAGCAATTCAGGATGCCGGCGGTATGACCCCAGTATTCTATATGTTCGCCGACCGTCAGAAGATTTATGACGCGATTGAAGCGATCACCGGTTACCGTATGCACCCAGCCTGGTTCCGTATTGGCGGTACCGCGCATGACCTTCCAAACAACTGGCAGCACCTGATCCGCGAGATTCTGGAGTGGATGCCAAAGCGTCTGAAGGAATACCATACTGCAGCGCTGAAAAACTCGGTGTTTGAAGGCCGTACCCGCAATGTAGCGCAGTACGATGCAAAATCTGCATTGGCCTGGGGTGTGACAGGTACCGGTTTACGTGCAACAGGTATCGACTTTGACGTACGTAAATACCGTCCATACAGCGGCTATGAAAACTATGACTTCGAAGTGCCGGTGGAGTACGAAGGTGATGCCTATGCGCGTGTCATCGTTCACTACCGCGAAATCGAACAGTCTTTAAAAATCATAAAGCAGTGCTTGGATAACATGCCATCTGGTCCATATAAAGCGGATCATCCTCTGGCTGTTCCACCACCAAAAGACAAGACATTACAAGATATTGAAACCCTGATTACGCACTTCTTGAGCGTGTCTTGGGGGCCTGTCATGCCGGCAGGTGAAGCATCTGTAATGGCAGAAGTGGTGAAAGGGGCGTCGAACTACTACTTGACTTCAGACAAGTCAACCATGAGTTATCGTACCCGTATCCGTACACCAACCTTCACGCACTTACAGCAAATTCCTTCGGTGATTAACGGCAGTCTGGTCTCTGACTTGATTATTTATTTAGCGACAATTGATGTCGTAATGGCTGACGTGGATCGCTAAGGGGTAAACGCATTATGATGATTTTGACTGATAAAAAGCCACGTGTGAATGTTGAAGGGATTTTAACTGCGGATGAAATCCACGAAATCGAACATCACATTGGTCACTATCCGTACCCACGTGCAGCATCTCTGGATGCGCTGAAGTGTGTACAACGCCGTAATGGCTGGATTGATGACGCACAGCTCAATGCGATTGCTCAACTGCTTTCAATCAGTGTTGCTGATTTAGAAGGGGTAGCAACGTTCTATAACCGTATTTACCGTCAACCGGTAGGTCGTCACGTTATTCTTTTGTGTGACTCTATCGCGTGCTTCTTGATGGGGGCGGAAACTTTGGCAGAAGCGTTCCAGCGCGAGCTTGGTATTCAGTTTGGTCAAACGACTGCAGATGGTCGTTTCACTTTGCTGCCAATCTGCTGTCTGGGCAACTGTGACAAAGGTCCAACGTTAATGATTGATGAAGATACTCACGGTCTGGTTGAAGTGACATCAATTAAACAGTTATTGGAGAAGTATGTATGAATACCGAACCAAAACCAATTTATGGCGACGGTAACCCAGAAACTCATCCATTAACTTGGCGTTTGAGTAAACAAGAGCATGTTCGTCATGCAGATGATTACGAAGCGCTTGATGGTTATGCCGGCTTCAAAAAAGCCATTAGCATGACACCGGCTGAAGTGCTGGATGTGGTGAAAGCTGCAACCGTTAAAGGTCGTGGTGGTGCAGGCTTCCCGGCGGGCATCAAATGGTCGCTGATGGCGCCAAACGACAATTCAGGTCCACGTTACCTGATCTGTAATGCTGATGAAATGGAACCGGGTACCTTCAAAGACCGTTTGTTGATGGAAAAACTTCCACATCAATTGATTGAAGGCATGCTGATTGCAGCTTATACACTGGAAGCGACTCACGGTTATATCTTTATCCGTGGCGAGTACATCGAAGCTGCACAATACTTAAATGAAGCAATTGAGCAGATTCGTGCCAAAGGTTACCTGGGCGACAACATCCTGGGTTCTGGCTGGAACTTCGAGCTGTATGTGCACACTGGTGCTGGCCGTTATATCTGTGGTGAAGAAACCGCACTGATTAACTCGCTGGAAGGTCGCCGTGCCAATCCGCGTACCAAACCACCATTCCCGCAAGTTGCAGGGGCGTGGGGTCGTCCTACGATTGTCAACAACGTAGAAACCTACAACAACTTGCCAGCCATTTTGTTACGTGGTCCTGAGTGGTACATCAACCTGTCTGCGGGTAAATCTAAAGATCCAGGTACGAAAATTTACGGTGCATCAGGTAAGGTGAAATTCCCGGGTCTTTGGGAACTGCCTTTTGGTACCACTGCACGTGAAGTGATTGAAGAACATGCCGGTGGTATGCGTGACGGCCTGAAGCTGAAAGCATGGTTACCAGGTGGTGCATCAACAGACTTCCTGGCTGCTGAGCACATTGACCTGCCAATGGATGCAGAAAGCATCATGAAAGCGGGTTCACGTTTAGGTACCTGTCTGCTGATGGTAGTCGATGAAACCCAATGTATGGTTTCAGCAACCCGTAACTTAGAAGAATTCTTTGCGCGTGAATCATGTGGCTGGTGTACACCTTGCCGTGATGGTTTACCGTGGGCGGTGAAAGCACTGAAAGCACTCGAAGATGGTACGGGTACGAAAGAAGACATCGATCACTTACAGGAACTGACCCGTAAGCTTTGGATTGGTAAAACTTTCTGTGCACACGCACCAGGTGCGATGGAACCGTTAATGGGCGCACTCAAATATTTCCGTGGCGAGTTTGAAGCGAAAGTGGTGAATGCCGCAGCTCAGACCAGCAACGTAGAACAAGCTTAAGGAATTCGACTATGGCTACAATTCATGTCGATGGAAAATCGTATGAAGTCAACGGCTCAGAAAACTTGCTGCAAGCTTGTTTAAGCCTTGGCATCGACATCCCATATTTTTGTTGGCATCCATCCTTAGGTTCTGTCGGTTCTTGCCGTCAATGTGCTGTGACGCAATACGCGAATCCTGAAGATACGCGTGGTCGTCTGGTCATGTCATGTATGACGCCTGCTGCTGACAATACCTACATCTCGATTGAAGACAAAGAAGCAAAAGATTTCCGTGCTTCTGTTGTTGAATTCTTGATGACCAACCACCCACACGACTGTCCGGTCTGTGAAGAAGGTGGTCACTGTCATTTACAGGATATGACTGTAATGACGCAACACGACCGTCGTCGTTACCGTTTCACCAAGCGTACGCATTACAACCAGGAACTGGGTTCGTTTATTGCGCACGAGATGAACCGCTGTATCGCATGTTACCGTTGTGTGCGTTACTACAAAGACTATGCTGGTGGTACCGACTTTGGCGTATATGCCAACGCATCACGTGTGTACTTTGGTCGTCCAGAATCAGGGACTTTAGAATCTGAATTCTCGGGTAACCTGACTGAAGTCTGCCCAACAGGTGTATTCACCGACAAAACTCACTCTGCGCGCTACAACCGTAAGTGGGACATGCAGTATGCGCCTAGCGTATGCCAAGGCTGTTCTTCAGGCTGTAACATTTCTCCAGGTGAGCGTTATGGTGAACTGCGTCGTGTAGAAAACCGTTTCAATGGTGAAGTGAACCAGTACTTCCTGTGTGACAAAGGCCGTTTCGGTACCGGTTATGTGAACCGTGAAGATCGTCCGCGTCAGCCACAATTCCGTGATGGTCAAAATGTCACGACTGTGTCTGTCGATCAGGCATTAGACACCGTGATCGAGAATCTTCAAGGCAAAAAAGTGCTGGGTATTGGCTCACCACGTGCCTCGCTTGAATCGAACTTTGCACTGCGCGAACTGGTTGGTCAGGACAACTACTCAACCGGTATGTCGCAAAAAGAGCAAAGTCTGGTGGAACTGGCGGCATCAATCATGCAAACCGAAGGTGTTTACAACCCGGGCATGCGTGAAATTGAAAGCTATGACGCCGTGTTAATTCTGGGTGAAGATCTGACACAAACTGCACCACGTATGGCTTTATCTGTTCGTCAAGCAGCGAAAAACAAAGCCAAAGAAATGGCGGCAGAGCGTCGTACTCAAGAATGGCTGGCTGAACCGGTACAACGTATTGCGCAAGATGCAAAATCTCCGATTTACATTCTGGCTGCAACTCAAACCCGTCTTGCTGACGTGGCAACTGGTGAAGTGGTTGCATCTCCAAATGACATCGCGCGTTTAGGCTTTGCCATTGCCGCTGGCGTAAAAGGCGAAGTGATTACCGGTTTAGATGACGATGCCAAAGCATTTGCGCAAACCATCGCAGATACCTTAAAAGCGGCGAAGAAGCCTTTAATCATCTCTGGTACAAGCTTACAAGACGCTGCCATCATGGAAGCTGCTGCACAAGTGGCGCAGAATCTGGGTAATGCAGGCTTAACATTGACTGTTCCTGAAGTGAACTCAATGGGCTTGGCGATCTTTGGTGGTCAGAGCTTGGAGCAAGCCTTTGCACAAGACTATGACACTGTGATTGTGGTGGAAAATGACCTTTACCGTCGTTTACCAGCGGCTCAGGTCGATGCTGCACTTGCAGGTAAAGACATTATTGTGCTGGACCACTCTGAAACTGCGACTGTGGCGAAAGCAGACATCGTACTTTCAGCAGCAAGCTTCGCTGAAGGTGATGGTACTGTGGTATCGCAAGAAGGCCGTGCACAGCGTTTCTATCAAGTGTATGACCCAAGCTACTACAAGCCGGAACTGGCGATTAAAGAATCTTGGCGCTGGTTACATGCCCTTGAAACTGGCATGAAAGGTAAAGCGATTTCATGGACCTTGCTGGATGATGTGATCGAGTCTGTAGCGAAAAACGTACCGGCATTAGAAGGTATTTTAGACGTTGCACCAAATGCGGGCTTCCGTGTCCATGGTCTGAAAGTGGCACGTGAACCACGTCGTTACTCAGGCCGTACTGCCATTCGTGCACCGCTTTCGATTCACGAACCAAAACAGCCGACCGATGTCGATTCTGCATTAACTTTCTCGATGGAAGGTTATGTCGGTAATCAGACGCCATCTGCACTGGTGCCATTTGCGTGGTCTGCAGGCTGGAACTCGCCACAGGCCTGGAACAAATTCCAGGACAACGTGGGCGGTCACTTAAAAGGTGGTGATTCAGGCGTACGTTTATTCGACCGTTTACCAAAACGTCCAGCACGTAGCTTCGTAGCACCAAGCCCTGTATTGGCCAATCCGGACAGCTTCCGTTTGGTGCCAATGCATCATATTTTTGCGTCAGGTGAATTCACCATTAAAACACCAGCGATGGAATCACGTATTCCTGAAGCCATGTTTGCTGTGGGTGAACAGGATGCAAGCCGTTTGAACCTGAAAGATGGTCAGAAGATCACTGTGAAAGCAGGCGAGACTTCAATTGTTCTTCCAGTTCAAGTGATTGAATATTTACCTACAGGTTATATTGGTTACCCAATTGGTCTAGCACCGACGGTATCTCTTGCTGAGCCTGTGTCAGTCGCGGTAGGAGTATAATTCATGGAACAAGAATTAATGCGTCAAACACCGCTTTGGGCTGAGAACTGGCCAATTGCCTATTCAGTCATTCAAGCGATTGTGATCTTGCTGGTTGTGGTACTGGTTGCAGCATTAATGTCATTTATCGAGCGTCGTCTGCTCGGTTTATGGCAAGACCGTTACGGTCCGAACCGTGTAGGTCCGGGCGGTATGTTCCAGATTGTCGCCGACATGCTGAAAATCATGTTCAAAGAAGACTGGACACCAAAATTCGCTGACAAGCTGACTTTCCGTATGGCACCTGCAGTTGCAATGGCAACTGCGGTACTGTCGTTCATGGTTATTCCTGTATCACCGTATTTAGGTGTGGCAGACATGAGCATCGGCCTGCTGTTCTTTATGGCAATGGCGGGTATTGCAGTCTATGCGGTTCTGTTTGGTGGCTGGTCATCAAATAACAAATATGCATTGCTGGGTGGTCTACGTTCTGCAGCGCAAACCATTTCTTATGAAGTGTTCCTGGGTATTTCCCTGATGGGTGTGGTGGCAATTGCCGGCTCATTCAACATGCGTGAAATTGTAGAAGCACAACAAGATGTCTGGTTTGTAATTCCGCAGTTCTTGGGCTTCCTGATTTTCGTGGTTGCAGGTGTTGCGGTAACGCACCGTCACCCGTTTGACCAACCAGAAGCAGAACAGGAATTGGCAGAAGGTTATCACGTCGAATACGGCGGTATGAAATGGGGGATGTTCTTCGTTGCGGAATACGTCAACGTGGTGCTGATCTCTGCGCTGATCGTGACGTTATTCTTCGGTGGCTGGTTAGCGCCATTCGGACTTGATTTCTTACCTCCAGCATTCTGGTTCATTATCAAAACAGCATTCTTTGTAATGATGTTCGTTCTGGCACGTGGTTCTTTAATGCGTCCACGTTATGACCAGGTAATGAACTTTGGCTGGAAAATTTGCTTGCCATTAGCGTTGGTGAACCTGCTGGTTACTGGCGCGGTTATCTTGTGGTAAGGGCAGGGAGAACAAAATGTATAAGTTTCTAGCTGGATTTGGGTCAATCGTGCGCTCGTTGTGGATGGTGTTCAGCCACGCAACCCGCAAACGTGACACCATTTTATATCCGGAAGTGCCAGCCGAAGAAATCGTACCACCGCGTTTCCGTGGTCGTATCGTGCTTACACGTGACCCAGATGGCGAAGAGCGCTGCGTTGCCTGTAACCTGTGTGCCGTTGCATGTCCAGTGGGTTGTATTTCACTGCAAAAAGCAGAGCAGGAAGATGGTCGTTGGTATCCGGAATTTTTCCGTATCAACTTCTCTCGCTGTATCTTCTGCGGTATGTGTGAAGAAGCCTGCCCGACAACTGCAATTCAGCTGACACCAGACTTTGAATTGGGTGAATATGTTCGTCAGGACCTGGTCTATGAAAAAGAACATTTGCTGATTTCAGGTCCGGGTAAATATCCTGACTATAACTTCTACCGTGTAACCGGTATGGCAGTTACAGGTAAAGACAAAGGTCAAGCACAAAAAGAAAGTGCACCTGTTGATGTACGGAGTCTATTACCATGATGTGGCCGTTTTATTTGATGGCACTCGTGGCCATTATCTCTACTGTTCGTGTTGTCACCAACACGAACCCAGTACATGCGTTACTGAGCTTGATCGTGTCATTACTTGCTGTTGCAGGGATGTTCATGATTGTGGGTGCACCGTTTGCCGGTGCCCTGGAAATTATTGTGTATGCCGGCGCGATCATGGTGTTATTCGTGTTCGTGGTGATGATGTTGAACTTGGGTCAGCAAACTGTTGAACAAGAGAGCAAATGGCTCAACTCATCTGCATGGGCATATCCAGCATTAATGAGCTTCTTGATGGGTCTGGTTCTGGTATGGATGCTTGCATCTGATTACTCCAGCACGCCAGCTGTCATGGGAACCGAAATTGTTGGTCCTAAAGAAGTCGGTCAAGCACTCTTTACTCACTATTTATTATTGGTTGAAGTTGCCGCGATGTTATTGCTAGCAGCCCTGGTTGCAGCATTCCACTTAGGTAAACGTGAACCAGGTGCAGAAGAGGAAAAACAATAATGGGCAACATCCCTTTAGAACATGGTTTGATCGTTGCAACCATTCTTTTTGCACTGGGTTTTTACGGTGTAATGGTGCGACGCAACCTGTTATTCATTTTAATGAGCCTTGAAATCATGATGAACGCAGCAGCACTTGCGTTCGTTCTGGCGGGTAGTGCCTGGGTACAACCAGATGGCCAGATCATGTTCATCTTGATTCTGACGCTGGCTGCGGCAGAGGCGTGTATCGGTCTTGCGATCGTCCTTCAGTTCTATCATCGCTTCCATCACCTGGATGTGGATGCTGCTAGTGAGATGCGCGGATGAGTTATTTATATTTAACAATTTTGTTCCCGCTAATCGGTTTTATTTTATTAGCGGCAGGGCGTCACAATCTTCCTGAGAAAGTTGCGGCGATTATCGGGGTAGGGGCAGTTGGTCTATCGGCATTATTTGCCCTGATTGCCGGCCTTGACTTTGTCAATAACGGTAAAGAACTTTACGTTCAGCATTTGTGGACGTGGTTTAGCGTGGGTGATTTTGCCCCAGGCATCAGCTTGCAGCTTGACGGCTTATCGTTGCTGATGATGGGCATGATTACCGGTGTTGGTTTCCTGATTCATATCTTCGCATCTTGGTATATGCGTGGTGAGGAAGACTTTGCACGTTTCTTCTCTTACTTCAACCTGTTCGTAGCCAGCATGTTACTGCTGGTACTGGGCGATAACCTGGCGTTATTGTTCTTGGGTTGGGAAGGTGTAGGTCTGTGTTCTTACCTGTTAATCGGTTATTACTACCAGAACCCGGCCAACGGTTTTGCTGCCATTAAAGCATTTACCGTAACGCGTGTGGGTGACGTATTCCTGCTGATTGCACTGTTCTTACTGTACCAACAGTTCGGTACCCTGAATACACAGTACATCGTTGAGAATGCTGCTGCGGTTATGACCCAAAGCTCATCAATTACCATCTGGACAGCCTTAATGTTGTTCCTGGGTGCTGCCGGTAAATCTGCGCAAATCCCGTTACAAACCTGGTTGGCAGATGCGATGGCAGGTCCGACGCCAGTATCTGCGTTAATCCACGCGGCAACCATGGTGACTGCGGGTGTTTATCTATGCTGCCGTATGTTCAGCGTATTTGAACTTGCACCAGAAGTGATGATCTTCATTTCTATTACCGGTGCGGTAACCTTGCTGGTGGCTGGTTTTGCAGCGCTGGTTCAAACCGACATCAAACGTATTCTGGCTTACTCAACCATGAGTCAGCTCGGTTATATGTTTATGGCCGTAGGTGCTGAAGCGTACCAGGCAGGTCTGTTCCACATGCTGACTCACGCATTCTTCAAGGCATTATTATTCTTGTCTTCAGGTGCGGTGATTCTGGCTTACCATCATGAACAAAACATCTTCAAGATGGGTGGTCTGTTCTACAAGAACAAATTCCTGTTTGCATGTTTCGCGATTGGTGGCGGTGCCTTGGCAGCCATTCCATTCCTGACCATCGGCTTCTTCTCTAAAGATGCGATTCTGGCCGCGGTGTGGACACAAAGCCATTTAGCTGGCGTACCAGTCTTCAATACACTGTATTGGGTGGGTGTTGCAGGTGCGTTCTTAACGTCGATTTATACTTTCCGTTTAATCTGGGTAGTATTCTTCGGCAAAGAAAACACGCCTTATCATGAAATCAAAGGCATTACTTACTGGGCTCCACTGGCAATTCTGGCAGTGCTTTCAACGGGTCTGGCGATTGTGCTGAAAGCACCAGTCATGAGTATTCTGGATGCTGCACAAATTCCAGCCTTCATTATTCCTGAAGCGCTTGAAGCCGGTGCACATGGTGCTGAATACATCGCGATTGGGGTTGCTTTGGCAGGTCTTGCTGTTGGCGTGGTGCTGTTTGCGTTTGCTTACAATGCCGTGAAAGGCTTTGCTCAGACTTCTCTGGGTTCAGGTCTGGCCAATATCTGCCGTAATGCACTTGGTTTCGATGCGTTGTATGACATCGTATTCGTGAAGCCTTACCTGCTTATCGCTAAAATTTTAGGTCGCGATCCGATTGATGGCTTGTGGCTGGTGCTTCCTGCAATTGTTAAAGCAGGCAACAGCTTTACCAGTTCACGTCAAACCGGTTCATTGCGCGAATACGCCTCTAGTATGGCCCTCGGTGTTGTTGTTTTACTGCTGGTCGTGGTCGTGACTCAGGTCGTGGGGAAATAAGATGGAAGCTCCAAACAATATCATTTTACCCGCACTGATCCTCGTTCCGTTCATTGCAGGTTTTATTTGTTGGATCGTCGACAAGCTCGACGACAAACTGCCGCGCTATATTGCGCTGGTGGGTATGCTGGTAACGCTGGGTCTGACCCTGGCGTTATGGCAATCAGGTACGTATCAATATGAATTGGGTGCACAGGTTCCAAGCTGGGCTGCCCAATTCCAGTTGCCTTGGATTCAAACCCTGGGCATTAACATTCACCTGGCGGTAGATGGCTTATCATTACTCATGGTTGGCCTGACAGCGCTGCTGGGTATTTTGGCCGTCGGCTGTTCTTGGGGTGAAATCCAGAAGAACGTGGGCTTCTTCCACCTGAACCTGTTATGGTCTTTAGGTGGCGTAATTGGTGTATTCCTGGCGATTGACCTGTTCCTGTTCTTCTTCTTCTGGGAGATGATGCTGGTTCCAATCTACTTCCTGATTGCGCTTTGGGGGCATAAAGGGGCAGATGGTAAATCGCGTGTTTACGCAGCAACCAAGTTCTTCATCTATACACAGGTTGCAGGTCTGATCATGCTGATCGGTATCCTGGGGCTGGTGATTTACGGTTACATGCTGTCAGGTACCATCTCGTTCAACTACCACTATCTGTTAGCGGTGGCGAATACACTTGATGCACAGTTACCGGCAGTGGCTTATGCCTTCATGATCTGTATGTTCATCGGCTTTGCGGTAAAACTTCCAGTTTTCCCGTTACACGGCTGGTTACCAGATGCCCACGCACAGGCACCAACAGCAGGTTCTGTTGACCTTGCAGGTATCTTGATTAAGACTGCAGCGTACGGTTTACTCCGTTTTGTGATTCCATTCTTCCCGGCGGCTTCTGCACAGTTTGCAGACATCGCGATTATTTTCGGTTTAATTGGTATTTTCTACGGCGCTTGGTGTGCCTTCCAGCAAACCGATATGAAACGCCTGTTGGCTTATACCTCTATTTCGCACATGGGCTTTGTGTTACTGGCGATTTACGCAGGTAATATCCTGACTTACCAAGGCTTAATGATCATGATGCTGGCACATGGCTTGTCATCTGCTGCATTGTTCATTATGTGTGGTCAGGTCTATGAACGTGTGCATACCCGTGACATGCGTCTGATGGGTGGTATTCGTGGTCAATTCCCGTATCTGGCCTTCTTCCTGATGTTCTTCGTGGCAGCATTGGTCGGTATCCCGGGTCTGGGTAACTTTATTGGTGAATTCCTGATTCTGATGGGTTCATTCAACCAGTTCCCTGTATTTACAATCATTGCTGCAGTGAGTCTGGTGTTTGCAGGTCTTTACGGTCTGATCCTGATTCACAAAGCTTTATTTGGTACACCAAACGAAGAGCAAAAACAGCATTACAGCAATCCGTTAAAAGATCTGGATGCGCGTGAAATTGTGATTCTGTTAATTTGTGCCGTTGGTCTGTTATGGCTTGGTCTGTATCCACAAAGCTTCCTTGATATTTCCAATTCAAGCATGGCGTGGTTAGCAAACAGCTACATTCCAGTTCAAGAGCTAGTTGAAGTGACCGAACAGGTAAGCACTCAACTCGAAAATGTGGAGATCCAATAAGTCATGAACTTCACAATGTCATTTTCCGAGCTTATGCCATTAGCTCCTGTGATGATCGTGGCTTTAACTGCGATCGTCGTGATGATTCTCACCGCAATCAAGCGTAACCATAACCTGATTGCGACAGCATCTGTAGTGGGCTTAAACCTTGCTGCAGCGTATATTCTGCTCTCATTATTCGGTGGTGCTTTTGCACCAGCGAATGTCATGGGCATGTTTATGATTGATCAGTTCACACTGGTTTATCAGTTACTGATCCTGGTTGCTGCACTGGCTTGCTGTACCTTGTCACATGCTTATATTGAAAGCTATAAAGACAATCGTGAAGAGCTGTACATCCTGATGTTGTCCTCAGTTGCAGGCGCAATGCTCATGGTGGCAAGCTCGCACTATGCTTCATTCTTCATCAGCCTGGAATTGATGTCGATTCCGGTATATGGCTTGTTGGCCTATACACATCAGCGTTCGAAGTCTTTAGAAGCAGGGGTGAAATACCTGGTACTTTCAGCAACCGCATCTGCGATGTTGCTGATGGGTATGGCGTATATTTATGCCTACACTGGTTCACTGTCATTCTATGACTCTGTACAGGCGCTTATGCAGAACCTGCACCAGCCACTGGTCATTTTAGGTATTGCCTTAATTATCTTTGCGGTTGCATTCAAACTGTCTTTGGCACCATTCCACAAATGGACACCAGATGTGTATGCGGGTGCTCCAGCACCAATCGCGACCTTCCTGGCAACGGCTGCCAAAGTGGCGACCATTGGTTTGTTCGTACGTTACTTGCTGACTTCAGGTGCCATCCTGCAAGAATCAGTTATTACACTGCTGACCATTATTGCCGTACTGTCGATTGTGGTCGGTAACTTCCTGGCGGTACGCCAAGTGAACTTGAAGCGTGTCCTGGCATACTCTTCAATCGCACACTTCGGTTATCTGCTGATTGGTCTGATCAGTCTGACTTATGCCAGCTTGGGTAATGTGACTGTTTATGTGATTACCTATGTATTAACCACGATTGGTGCTTTCGGTGCCGTAGCGTTAATGTCGAGTCCATATAACAACACTTCAGAAGCAGAAAGTCTGGCTGAATACCGTGGTCTGTTCTGGCGTCGTCCAGTGCTGACTGCTGTATTAACCGTGATGATGCTGTCTCTGGCCGGTATTCCACTGACTGCAGGCTTTATTGGTAAGTTCCTGATTGTCATGGCTGCGGTAACAACCCAGCACTGGTTCCTGGCAGCGATGATTATTGTCGGTTCGGGTATTGGTCTGTATTACTATTTACGTGTGATGGTGGTGATGTATATGACTCCGCCAGAAACACCAAAAATGGATGCAGTCGATCACTGGGGTCAACGTGTTGGCGGGATCATGGTTCTGCTGGCTGCACTGGCGGTATTGGTGATTGGTGTTTATCCGGATCCAATTATCCAGATGGCACTTGAAGCCGAGATTTTATCTCCAATTCACTTCATGCTGTCTCAGCAATAATCTTGAAAAAGAGAATTGTCTAGCAAAAAGCCCTCAATATTTGAGGGCTTTTTTGTTTTTATCAGGGTTAAAAAATGATTATAATAGACGGAATTTTATCTTAACCTTTTAGGTGTTCTCCCGTGGCTATCCATGAAATTCGTCATCCGCTCATTCGTCATAAACTCGGTTTACTGCGTCGTGCAGATATCAGCACTAAAAACTTCCGCGAGCTGGCGCAAGAAGTGACCATGCTGTTGACCTATGAGGCGACCAAAGATTTGCCAATGGTCGAGCATGAAATTGACGGCTGGAATGGTGCGGTCACGGTAGACCGTATTGCCGGTAAAAAAATTACGGTGGTACCAATTTTACGTGCCGGTATTGGCATGCTGGATGGTTTCCTGAACCTGATTCCAAGCGCCAAAGTGTCTGTACTGGGCTTAGAGCGTGATGAAGAAACGCTGGAAGCACGTACCTACTACAAAAAACTGGTACCGGATGTACAAAACCGTATTGCCATGATCATTGACCCAATGTTGGCCACCGGTTCATCTTTAGTGGCGGCGATTGATGTGTTAAAAGCCAGCGGCTGTAAAGATATTCGCGTGATGGTGCTGGTGGCTGCGCCAGAAGGTATTCAGCGTGTAGAAGCAGCGCATCCGGATGTGGTAATTTTCACTGCCTCTGTGGATCAGGGCCTGAATGAAAATGGCTATATCGTACCGGGCCTGGGTGATGCCGGTGACAAAATTTTCGGTTCCGTGCAAAAAGACTGATTTTGCTAGTGAACAGAGAAGGGGCTTTTATAGCCTCTTTTTTATATACTAAGCTTGAAGCGCAAAAGGGGGACAGGTCGATGAGCAACGAACAATATCAGGGTAAAGTTAAGCAATACAACGCAGACAAGGGTTACGGCTTTATTGCCTGTCCGGAAGGCGAAGTGTTTTTTCATATTTCCGATTTCCCGGCCGATGGGATAGAACCGAAGCGAAATGACCGGGTGAAATTTAATGTGGTCAAAAACGGCAACAAGTTTAAAGCAGTGAAAATTGAGCGGGTTGAAGACCAGTCGGCCAAAGCCAAAAAATCCAAAGTGGCCGCCCATAACCAGTCGATTACTTCTTCCCTGCTGTCCAATTTCCGACGTTAATCCATCAAACTGTATTTTCATCCTCGATACAGGGTTTGTATCGTAGAGCATAAAAAGCGCCTATTGGCGCTTTTTATAGTTGAAATTGCAGCCTTATTTGCTGTCACAGAATTTCATAAAGGCTTTCAGACCTGGACCCTGGTATTTCTGACGATGCACCAGCATAAATAAAGGCCGCGCCAGTTGCCAGAATGGAGTGTCTAAAATCACCAGCTGGCCTTTTTCACGTAAAGGCTCAATCGCCAGTTTTGAAATACAGGACATGCC
The DNA here is from genome assembly GCF_013418555.1 of Acinetobacter sp. YH12134. Taxonomy (NCBI): domain Bacteria; kingdom Pseudomonadati; phylum Pseudomonadota; class Gammaproteobacteria; order Moraxellales; family Moraxellaceae; genus Acinetobacter; species Acinetobacter sp. YH12134. The sequence goes on from NZ_VPBT01000001.1 coordinate 103,401, forward strand.
TAAGCCGCCGGCCACAATTTTCAGAATGGCTTCATTATGACCCAGGGTTAAACGGATTTTGGCATCTGGCACATCTTTTAAAATGGCGTTATCAAATACTTCACGCGTGCCTGAACCTTCTTCTCGTAAAATCCATTCCACCTGTTTAAAGTCTTCTGCGGTTAAGGCACGGTCTAGCTGCGCCAGCGGATGATTCGGTGAACAGCAGACCGCCAGTTCATCATCACGCCAGTGGATACATTGCAGCTGCGGTAAATGACAGGAACCTTCAATCAGGGCTAAATCGAGCTGGAACTGGTTGACTGCTTCAATCATTTGACGGGTATTACCGACTTGCAGCTGTAAATGCGCCTGTGGCTGAATTTGCAGGAAGTTGGCCATTAAATCTGGCATCAGGTAATCGGAAATGGTCAGGGTCGCGCCCAGGCGCAAATCAATGCTTTGCAGCTCGCCTTTGGCGGCCTGTTCAAAGGCTTCACAGCGGCCTAGAATTTCAAGCGCCTGCGGGAGTAAAAAACGGCCCAGATCATTCAATTGCAGGCGTTTACCTAAACGGTCAAACAATGGTGCGCCTAAACCATCTTCCAGATCTGCTAAAGCCATACTCGCCGCACTTTGCGTCAGTTTGACGGCATCACTGGCCTTGGTTACTGTGCCTTCTTGAGCGACTGCTACAAAAACAGCCAATTGGCGTAAAGTCATGCGCATGAATATAGCCTTAACATTTAAAAAATATTAATAAATTATGCTGCCATGCTACCATGAGCGCAGTCTTTCATGCCACGTACAAATTATGTCAATTGAAAAATTTAGCCTAGAAACGGTGTTATCTGTACATCGCTGGACCGATACCTTGTTCAGCTTTACCATGACGCGTCCAGCCCACTTTAAATTTACTGCCGGGCAATTTGCGCGTATTGGCCTTAAAGTCGGCGATGAACTGGTGGTGCGGGCCTATTCAGTGGTGTCCTCACCTTTTGATGAAACCCTGGAATTCTTTTCAATTGTCGTACCCGATGGGGCCTTTACTTCCAATCTGCAACATCTGCAGGTTGGCGATGAGCTGTATCTGGAAAAAGTACCGTATGGCTTTTTAACCTTGGCGCGCTATCAGTTGCCTTTGCCACAAGACTTATGGCTTTTGGGTACCGGCACCGGACTGGCGCCATTCCTGTCGATGCTGCAAGATTTTGACACCTGGAATAAATACCAGCATATCCATCTGGTCTATAGTGTCCGTACTGCCGCTGAACTGGCCTATGTCGAGCGGATTGAAGAAATTGCAGCGACTTTTGGCGAAGGGCATACAGGTTTTAAATTTGTGCCGATTATTACCCGTGATCCGAACGCACCTTTGCATGACCGTCTGCCGGTGTTAATCGCCAATGGCGAGCTGGAAAAAGCCGTGGGCCTGTCTTTTAATCCGGACAGCAGTCATGTGATGCTATGTGGTAACCCACAAATGGTGGAAGATACCAAAGAAGCCCTAAAAGCGCGTGGCCTGAGCATGAACCGCCGTGGAGAAGGCAATATTGCAGTAGAAAACTACTGGTAAGCTTGAGTGCTACAGGTTTGATTTGATGATCTGCTGTTTTCAGCCCGGTTTATTGCTCTCTTGTTCTGTGAGGATGTGATGCAAGTGTTCCAATCCATGCTTATGGCCAGCGTCGCGCTGGTGGCGGCAACTACGCTACAGGCGAATACTACAGGCACGGAAACAGAAGTGACGGTACATGAAGATGTGCTGATCTATGCTGGCCCGCTCAGCCCAGATGCCAATACCCGTGCAGCTGCTTTGTTGAAGCAGTTCCCGCAAGTACAGACCCTGAAAATCACCAGTCAAGGGGGGTGAAATTGGTCTGGGAATGGATTTGGGTGATCAGGTCTATGCGCATCAACTGAATGTAGAAGTCGGGCAATACTGTTTTTCCTCCTGCGCCAATTATGTGTTTCCGGCCGGAAAGGTCAAATATCTGAACTGGCGCAGTCAGCTGGGCTGGCATGGCGGCGCCATGTAACCAATGCAGTTTGATGATGCAGACATGGAGCAGGCCTATCAGCAGTATATTGGCCCGATGCGCGCCAGAGAAACCGCGTTTTTCCAGAAAATTCAGGTCCAGCAGGCATCGACTACAGCAGGGCAAGCGCCTGAATATGTGCGCTGTCAAGATTGTATTGGCTGGCGCTATACACGCCAGAAAATGCAAAGTTTTGGAATAGATCAGGTGCGCTATAAACAGCTGATCTGGCTACCCAAATCCAGTTTTAAGCAGCAGTGTATTTTTACCATTCGCTAGCGGATTAAATGAAACGTATATTCTATTAAAAAACCTCATCTGTATGATTCAGATGAGGTTTTTTTGATGAAGTGTCAGCACCACTTGAATATGCTTAATGCACAAACATATCCATAAAATGACGGATTTCCTGAATCGCTGTTTCTGTATCAGTAGTCAGCCAGGTCGGTTCAAAAAAGCCGGCATAGTGTTCGACACGGTCTGTAGGGACCACCAGACGCACTGGACATTCTTCTTCCAGTAAGCGCCATGGAATAATCGGCACTTCATTATCGAGCCAGGCCGCGACATTACGCACATCAATCACCATGGCATTAATGCAGTCTGGAAACGGCATCACTGAAAACTCTTCAGTACGACGGCGGAAATATTCCAGATCGCCCCATTTCAGAAGAAAGCTCGGTTTACTGAACTCAATAATCCCGATTAAATGCTGATCACGCGTGTAGTGCAAAGCACATTGATGTGTGACGTCAGTGTCAAGATCAAGCGTTACACTTTGTTGACGATACGCCATAAAATTCTGGAGCATGAAAAAAAGAGTGACATATTATAGCGCATTTGTATGCGTTAAGGCAGCGCTTGTGGTGGGCGAGCTGAAGCAAATTGTTACCTAGCATTTTGCTGTATCAAGCAAGGAGGGGCTGATCAGCACTGGAGAATGCTCAGGCTGCTGAATTTTTTCTCTCATCTAGGCGATTCTATATTCCTTTTCATGTGCTTATTCTTCTAATTTTGCATCAGTTATCCATCTGCTTGTTGTGATTAAAAAGTATACAAGTCCTGTCAGCTGCTAAATCCAGTTTACGTCAAAATTTTGAATAAAATGAAAGCAGTAAAAAACTTCATTTTTTGTAATTACATTTTTCACCATCTCACAATGCTTTGTCACACAACACAACAATGCTTCTTGTTAGTATAAAAATTCGACAAGCGAATAGAAAAGAAGTGAGGGAAACATGAGCCATGATTTTAACAAGCCACCTCATGTCACAAGCGCAGAAGAAGTACAAAAGAAAAAACGTATGCCAGTTTTTATCTTGATTGCTGTGGGTGTTTTTCTGCTGGCACTGGTGGTGTATATGTTTGCGGATCGTGATCCTAAACCGAGTGAGGCACCACCTGGGCATCCGAATGCCAATGTAGAACAGGCTACACCAAATAACAGTACGCCTGCAATGGCTGAAGAAGGTGTGGCGACCACAGGTGTGGATGGCGATATTGGCACCGCTGTAGATGGTGATTCAGCCACTGCCACTGATGGCGATACCGCTACGGCCACTGCTCAATAAGTCTGAAGATTGCATAAACCCTGACCGTCAGTTCAGGGTTTTTTGCGATAGCCGTGCATTTTTACACGCTTGGTACTTCATAAAAACACGGTACTTAAAAACACAAAGTACTTAAACCTTTCATTTTTACCATGATCAAGATGCGCATCTTTTGCCATGAACAACGAATGTAGAAAGTCATAACAAGAGGGCAAGACATATGAATGATTATTTTGATGGAAACCCGAGAGGTGCAGGCTTCGATGCCATGTACTACTGGGAACAGTTTCATCCCATTTTATCGGCGATTGTCATACTTATTATTGGTTGGATTATTGCATTAATTGTCGGTGCAGCCATTAAAAAAGGCTTAGAAAAGCTGGGCACCAACCAGAAGCTGTCGCATGCCACCGGGCACCGTCCCAATGTAGAAAGTATTCTGTCCAGAGTTGCCTTCTGGATCATCATGATTATCGCGATTATCGCGGCGCTGAATGTGCTGAATCTGACCAGTGTCAGTGGGCCGTTTAGCAATATGATTCAAAGCTTCCTGGTCTTTATTCCCCAGTTGTTGGCAGCCATTGCGGTCGGTTTTATTGCCTGGATTGTCGCAACGCTGGTCAAAATGGGCCTGCAGCGCGTACTGAATCGTACCCAGCTGGATGAAAAGCTCAGTGCCGATGTCGGGGTTAGCCCGATTAGCCGCAATATCAGTGATATTGTGTACTGGTTAATCCTATTACTGTTCTTGCCAATTGTGCTGTCGATTCTGGGCTTAAACGGCCTGTTATATCCAGTACAAAACATGGTGACTGAAGCCATTTCTTATCTGCCGAATATCTTTATTGCCGGCGTGATTATTTTTGTCGGTTATATTCTGGCCAAAATTGTCCGTGGTATTGTCGAAGGTTTAATTGGCAGTCTGAATCTGCAACAGCAGGCGCAAAAAATTGGCCTGTTCAAGAACTCTAACTTGCCGAAGCTGGTCGGTTCTTTTGTTTTCGCCATTATTATCATTACTGCATTAATCATTGCATTTGAAGCCTTGGGTATTGAGGCGATTTCTCAGCCGGCAACCGCCATGCTGCATGAAATCATGTATGCAATTCCACATATTATTGCCGCTGGTTTAATTCTGATCATTGCCTATGTGGTGTCACGTTTCGTGGCCAATCTGGTGGTTGAAATTATTTCAGGTACGGGTGTCGATGAAATTCCGGCCAAACTGGGTGTACAGCGTTTCCTCGGTACCACCAAAGTATCGACCATGGTTGGTTGTCTGATCGTGTTCTTTACCATGCTGTTTGCTGTGTCTGAAGCGGCTAACCGTCTTGGTTTCGAGCAGGTGAGTGGTCTGATTTCCATGTTCATTTACTTCGGTGCCAATATCCTGCTGGGTGCGGTCATTCTGGTGGTCGGTTTCTGGCTGGCGAATGTGGTGGCCAAAGTGGTCGAGCGTGGTGAATACAACAGTTCACGCTGGTTAGCGACGCTGGTACGCGTACTGATTATGGGTCTGGTCGTAGCAATGGGCTTACGTGCCATGGGCATTGCCGATTCTATTGTGAACCTGGCCTTCGGTCTAACCTTGGGTGCAGTTGCGGTGGCCTTTGCTCTGGCCTTTGGTCTGGGTGGCCGTCAACCGGCAGAACGTGTTTTAACCGATCTGATTGATAAAGCCAAACGCGAAGCCAAGCAGCCGAATCCGTTGAAACAGGAGCAGGACAGTGCGGCCAATAGCGGCTTTATGACCCCAGGAGTAAATCCAATGAACAAACAGGACCCGTCACAAGGGACAAATGCCCCAATGACCACGGATTTGTCGAATACCACACCGGCAACGCTGACCACTGCACCGCAGGAAGATGAAGCATCCGGTGCAGATCAGGTTACACCTGATACGCTGAAGGTGGATCCGGCGCATCCGGCCAGCAATAATCCGTTTGGTTCAACTGGTGAAAAAGAACCGGATGTCGATGCACATCAACCACGAAAAGATGACCCGAAATAACCTGTCATCTATCTACAAGGTCGATCAAACTGAGTGTTGATCGACCTCGTTTTTTGTTGAAAACTGGAGAAGCAGAATGACGAAAAAGAAAGCGCCTTCTAATCTTTTTGCACCCGTAGTGATTGCAGGGATTATCCTTGGCTTTTTGGCCAGCGCATATAAATTTATTTTTGCCAAAACTCAAAACCAAAATCAAAACCAACCCGCCCAGAGCGCTGATGATCCGGGCGATACCGGGCAAGCTGCGACCAAAGTCGATGATGTTGTATAAATGAACAATTTTTTGCTATAGTGAAGCTTCATAAAAAAGGAATAAATATTTCATATATTTTAGATGCTTAGATTTAATCTGTATGAAATATTCAGGGAATAAAATCGACGAAAGTCTATTTGGGGAAGACCTTATGTTAAAAATTAGCTTAAAACAATCAGAACAGCCGGTAGTATTACCAAAGCATATTCAGTGCGCCGTGATGAAAATGCAGCAGACCATTTTACGTGTACAACGCCAGAATCATCTGTGCTTATTGCGCACAGATTATCTGGAATAATTCATCCACCAGTTTTATAAACCATCAGACATATTGGGCGGCGGCATGCGCTGACGCCCAGGCCCACTGGAAGTTATAACCGCCTAAATGGCCCGTCACATCCAGCACCTCACCGACAAAATACACGCCTTTCTGCTTTTTACTTTCCATGGTTTTGGAAGAAACTTCAGTGGTATCGACGCCACCTAAAGTCACCTCTGCGGTACGGTAGCCTTCGGTCCCTGACGGTTTGACTTCAAAGCTATGCAGGCGCGCTGCAATCTGCTCCAGTTTTTCATCACTCAGCTGCCCGATCGCGCTTTCCGCCTGTTCCGGCCAGATCAGCTGTTGCAGCTCTGCCACCACACTTTTCGGTAAATGTTCGGCCAGTAAGGTACGTAACAGCACTTTTGGCTGGCTGGATTTTTTGGCTTTAAAAAACTCGGCTAAATCCACGGCCGGCAGGAAGTCGATATGAAAACTTTGGCCGACATCCCAGTAATTGGACAGCTGCAGCGAACTTGGTCCGCTTAAACCGCGGTGAGTAAACAGCAAGGCTTCGGTAAAGCTGTTTAGCGCATTGGAAAGTGTCGCTTCTACAGCATTACCACTGAGGCGGGTGGTGACTTCTTTAAAACTGTCGGAAAAGGTAAACGGCACCAAGCCGGCACGGGTCGGATAGACATGATGGCCAAACTGCTTGGCAATTTCATAACCGATTCCGGACCCTCCCAGCGTCGGAATGGACAGGCCGCCACTGGCGATCACCACAGATTCTGCCTGAAAATAACCTAAAGTGGTTGCGACCTGAAAACCCAAATCATCTATGGCGGTCATGGCTTTGACTTCACAGCTGGTTTTAATCTCGACCAGACCGGTTTTGTCACACTCGGCCAGCAGCATATTCAGAATGTCTTTGGCGCCATTTAAGGTAAACAGCTGCCCATGTTTACGTTCTTCATAGTCAATGCCATATTCGCAGACCAGCCCGATAAAATCCCAATTGGTATAGCGGCTGAGCGCGGAAATCACAAAATGCGGATTATGTGAAATATAGTTGCTTGGCTCGACATAGAGGTTGGTGAAATTGCATTTACCACCGCCCGACATCAGGATTTTCTTGCCAACTTTATTGGCTTTTTCCAGCACCAATACTTTGCGTCCGCGCTGGGCAGCCATATAGGCGGTCATTAAACCAGACGCACCGGCACCCAAAACTAGAACATCGTATTGATTTGCTGTTGCCATGTTGCACCGAGAGAAAATGAAAGCGGACTATTATAGACTTTATCGTTTGATGATGCCGCATTTTCCAGATTGAAATGTGCGCAGAATATTTACTTTTCCTATAAAGCAGGAATGGTCTATCAATAAACCAAATCATCGTTAGCAAGGCCACATTTTACTGTTTCAAGGTGATTTTTTACGCGGCAAAGTCGTGTTTATTTGATCTGGTTTTATTTTAAAGTTGTTTTAAATCAATAATTTATTATTTATTAAAGGGGCATTGTTGTTCAGAATAAATAGCAATTTTTAGACATGTTTTTTATGTCATGACTTTGTCTCTTGGGGAACACAATGAATAAAACATTATTAAGCCTGGCGGTAATTTTGAGTATGGCTCTCACTGGCTGCGGTGGCGGCGGTGGCAGTGACAGCAATACGGCAGCAGATACGCATAGCCGGATTAATGTCTGGAAGCAAAGTGAGATCAGTAGCACCAATCATTTAAAAGCCAAAAAATATGCACGTTTGTCCTTGCCGAACTGTGGTTATAACTGTAGTGCGCGTTTGGAAGCTGTCGGTAATTTGCTGTATGCCAGTTTTAATAATGGCATGAGCTATGTATATGACCTGACTCATCTTGAAGAAGGCGCAACAAACGTGGCGGCGACACGACAGGAAAATGTGGGAACACGGGTATTTCATGCCGCGGATGACCAGCGTTTTTATGCAGCCCATACTTCAGGCCGGATCGACAGTTCAGCTTTACCAAATACGCAAAATCTACAGAATATTTTTCCAGCCGCAGAAGAAAGTTTTTATAAATATCGTACGGCAGGGGCGAGTACCGATCAGCAACTGGCCGGTGCCTTAGATATTCAGGTTAGTCAGGAACATTTATTCAGCCTGTTTAACGGCAAAATTGTCATGATGCCGCTTAAGCGATTGCAGCAGTTCCAGTCCAATACTGCTGCCACAGTCACGGCACTCAAGCAGCAGCAGGCCCAAAGCCGCAGTTATGTGCTGCAAGATGGGGAAAGCTGGGAAACCCTGACCAATGAAAACCTGCGCCATTTTTATATGGATAATATTTTATCGGCAAATTTACAGCATCAGCTTCTGGCCTTGCAAAGCTATAGTGCGGCACCGGTCCGTGATCTGGAAATTCACGCCAGACTGAAAGATACCGAGCAATGGTTTGTGTTGGCCCGCTTGGACCATCTGGATGCTTTTAGCCAGGTCAAACTCAAACTGAATATCAATGAAAATATGCATTTCCCATTGCTGCAGGGCACAGGTTCGGTTCAGCTAAGAAATTTAGGCAACTTCTAGCAGTTATCGGCAGATTTACTCGAGTTAAAAATCAGCTCCGCAACCGATCCGCATGTACAAAAGCTCATGAGTTTAAAGCCGAAATGGAAAATTCATTTTGGCAACTTTGCCCCTGAAACGCATGGCAATTGGGGCAAAATTACTCCAGCCTATGCGCGTGAATGGGTGATTATGATTACCAATTTTGCCTATCTGGTGAATAGCCCTGAGTTTAAACACATTTGGTTTAACCATAAAGCGGTCATGGGGCATGACTTCTTTGGCAACAAGGGCCAAGTGGTCGGAGATGGCGCTTACTTTACCGCAGCGGAGTATCAAAAATATTATGATGAGATTATGAACCGTGGCGAAGTGACGCTCGGGGTGACCACCGTGGGCGGCGGTTTAGGCGGACGAAATGTGCTGGGAGTCGATACCTGGCTGTTCTATGCGCATTATTTCAATACCAGTATTGGCATTGTGGGCCATGAGTTCGGCCATCACTGGGGCAGCCACGACAGCGCCTGGGCCAAAGGTGGCTATGGTTTACAGGAAATTAATCAGCAATTGCATCAATATTTACAGCGTAAACAGCGCTTGCCGTATATGGACCCAGAGCTGAATAAATTCCACTTAACGCCACGGGCTGAGCTCTATAACGGGGTCGCAGAAAATATGCGCCGACCACGTCCGGATTCACATGTGAATCATCTGGAGCGCTATTTTGCCGCCAATCCATTGCCAGAGACCAATCAGCCTTAAGTTTTGATTTTCCTTCCATCCAGTTGAAACTGTATCCGCTGGATGGAAGCCCGATTGAGGACGTCACAACAGATGAACTTTGAATTTCACAGCACATACAGATCATCAACAAAACTTTCATCAGACTTTTTTATGATCTGTTTATATGAAGATGTCGAGCCTCAACTTGACGCAGTTACACTTTGATTGGCTTAACAATAAATAGAAATGTCGGCTAGACATCTATATCTGGTATCGGACTTTATAAAAAAGGAAAAAATCAATGAATCAAACCGCGGGGCTGGATCAAGTCAAACAATACAACCTGATCACCTATATTCTGTATATCGTCGGCTTTTTTGTCGGTGTTACACCAATTATTGCCATTATCATGAATTATTTAAAACGCGCGGAAATGCGTGGCACCTGGCTGGAAAGTCATGTGAACTGGCAAATCAAAACCTTTTGGGTGACGCTGATTGCCTATCTGGTCGGTGCGGTTCTGACCACCATTCTGATTGGTTTTATTGTGCTGTTGCTGGCCTTTATCTGGCATATCTACCGTTTGGTGAAAGGCCTGATGGCGCTAAACAATAACCAGCCGGTATCATAAATAGACTGCACTTGAAGCTAATGCTTTAAAACGCGCGTCCCTGTAGCCCGCCAGTATGGATCAGTAAAATTTTCTGGTCTGGCCCAATTTTATCTTGATCAATCAGATCAAAGATGCCGCGCAGCATTTTGCCGGTATAAACCTGCTCCAGCGGAATATTATAACGCTGCTCAAACGTCTGAATAAACTGGATTAATTCGGGTGTGGTTTTGGCATAACCGCCACAGCAATAATCATCCAGAATACGCCAGTTGCGTTTGATCGTGAGCTGCGCGACCTCCTGAGTTAAAAAATCACCTTTTAAGGCCGAAAATCCCAACAATTGCTGATGTTGCTGGCTGGCCTCAATCAATCCGGCAAGCGTACCACCCGTACCGACAGCACAGCAGATCAGGTCAAATTGCGCATCTTCCGCTGTCAGAATTTCCCGACAGCCTTGAACCGCCAGCGCATTGGTGCCACCTTCCGGAATCAGATAAAAATCGGGATATTGCTGTTGCAGGTGCTGCAAAAAATCGGGCTGATCTTTCTGGCGATAGGCATTGCGGGAGATAAATTCCAGCTGCATGCCAAATTGCTGTGCCGTGGCCAGGGTCGGGTTGAAAGGACGCTGCGCCAGTTCTTCACCGCGAATCATGCCTAAGCTCTGAAAACCAAACTTATGCGCGGCAAAAGCGGTTGCAGCAATATGATTGGAATAGGCCCCACCAAAGGTCAGCACTTTTTCAAACCCCTGTTGCCGGGCGGCCAGCAGGTTGTATTTCAGTTTAAAAAACTTGTTGCCCGAAATCTGCGGATGAATCAGATCCAGCCGCTTGATGCTGATGCGCTGGTGGCGATATTCAATGTGCTGATCAGGCACTTGCTGGGCAATAGAATCAAACATAGACAGAACGGAACGTTTTTGACAATTCTAACTGAAAACGGGGCACGGCCATCAATGATGGCTAAATAATCTTTCACGATAAAAGCCGGATCAGGCTTGCATAAAAATAGTAACTGTGCAAAAAATAAACAGATAGACCTTGCAGAAAGGGAGAATAATGATGAAAAGAATCATCTTCCTGCTTATTTTAATCCAGGGTGCTTTACTGGCGGCTTGTGACCCGACCAGAGATTTAAACCAGCCGAAAACGGAAGAAACACGCAGCATGATTATTGGCGGTGTGCCGGTGCATGATCAGGATTATCTGCTGCCCAAGCAAGAAGCGAGTGTGAGGCCAGAGCAGACCGATCCATCACAGATTTATTAATATTGTATTTAATTGATGATCTTGAAAAGCGCTCAGGCCATGCTGGTATCTGGGCGCTTTTTTATGGCAAGCAAATTTCAGCAGATTGATTAAAATACGGAGTGAATTTTATAAGGTCAGTATAAAGATCTATAGTGAAAAATATCGTGAAAATCAAAACAACTGGTAAAAAATAGGAAAATATTCAAAGCACTTGCTTGTAAAATGCCGGCAGATCATTGTATTGGATAGGACTGTGGAATCCGTTTTTATTTTGGGATCAATTGCGCTGGCATTGATGTTGGGGGCCATGAGTCCGGGGCCAACATCAATTTATGTGGCGAAAAACTCGATTGCGATTTCACGTCAGCATGGTCTGTTTACCGCGCTGGGCACCGGTTTGGGCGCAGCCATCTTTGGTTTGCTTGCGGTGCTGGGCTTACAGGCCTTTTTACTGGCTGTGCCATCGGCTTATCTGGCCTTAAAAATTTGTGGCGGTTTATACCTGCTGTGGCTGGCATTTAAAATTATTAAACATGCCAAAGACCCGATTCAGGCCGATCATGCTGCCGGCACGCAAATCTCCTTACGCCGTGCTTTTATGACCGGTCTGATTACCCAATTGTCGAATCCTAAAATTGCCATTGTGCTGGCCAGTATTTTTACCGCGCTATTACCCAAAGAGATTCCGCTGTATTTTTATTTTGTCCTGCCTATTCTGTGTTTCTTTATTGATGCCGGCTGGTGTTCCTTGCTGGCGGTGGCACTATCGGCGGAAAAACCGCGCGCAGTCTATTTAAAGTTTAAAAAAGTGTTTGATCGTGCGGCCGGTGTGGTGATGACGGTGCTGGGTCTAAAGCTGATTTTTGGTATGAAATAGATGGCTTAAATTGTGTTGATCGTTGATCAACATATCTCAAAAAAGCCTCCGTTTTGTCGGAGGCTTTTTTATCTTAGAACATATTTTCTTCAGAATTGGCGGAAATCCGGTGGATAGATAAATCTGCGCCATTAAATTCTTCTTCCTGACTTAAACGGATGCCCATCAGCAGTTTCAGTACGCCGTAAACCAGGAACCCCCCGGCCAGCGCAATCAGAATTGCCAGCGCTGTGCCGAACAGCTGGGAGATCAGGGATACGCCCCCCATACCACCGAGCCATTGCTGCCCAAAGATACCGACTGCCAGCCCACCAAAAGCACCACATACGCCATGCAATGGCCAGACACCAAGCACATCATCAATCTTGAGTTTATTCTGGGTATAGGTGAAGAGTTTGACAAACATAATCCCGGCGATGCCGCCAATCACAAAGGCACCGAGTGGATGTACCACATCGGAGCCGGCGCAGATGGCCACCAGACCGGCAAGTGGACCATTATGTAAAAAGCCCGGGTCATCTTTGCCTGCAATTTTAGCGGCTATTGTGCCCCCGACCATCGCCATTAAAGAATTGATTGCCACCAGTCCGGAAATGGCATCCAGACGCTGGGCACTCATCACATTAAAGCCAAACCAGCCGACAATTAAAATCCAGGAACCCAAAGCCAGAAAAGGAATAGACGAGGGCGGATGCGCACTGATACGACCATCTTTTTTATAGCGCCCATAACGCGCGCCCAGCAGAATCACCGCGGCCAGTGCAATCCAGCCCCCCATGGCATGTACCACCACCGAACCGGCAAAATCATGGAAACTGGCACCAAAGCTGTGTGCTAGCCAGCGTTGCAGACCAAAGTTGCCATTCCAGATCATCCCTTCAAAAAATGGATAAATCAGCGCCACCAGAAATAAGGTCGCCAAGGCCTGCGAACGCATTTTGGCACGTTCGGCAATCCCACCAGAAATAATGGCCGGAATCGCCGCTGCAAAGGTCAGCAGGAAAAAACAGCGCATCAGGTTGTAGCCATGATCGGCCGCCAGAGTGGTCGAGCTATGGAAAAAATGCTGGCCATAGGCAATGTAATAGCCCACCAGAAAATAGGCCACCGCAGAAATGGCAAAGTCTGTGAGAATCTTGCTTAAGGCATTGACCTGATTTTTATGCCGAACGGTGCCGAGCTCTAAAAATGCAAATCCGGCATGCATGGCCAGCACCAGCACTGCACCAAGAAGGAGAAATAATAAGTCGATATTTAGCATTGTGCGTTCCAATTGAGTGCACGGGATCAGGAAAAGAAACTCAGTATATCGAGGCGAATAGATTGTAAAAGAGGGGCAGACTGCGGAAATTTTGATGAAAAATTTCGTGAAATGAATAAGCCTCGATATAAAGCACAATGCGATTTTTTGCACTAAATCAAATCTTTTTTGATCGCTGTAAAATTCAATATTTTTGGCTATTTTTGAAGGATTTAAATTGATTGATACAAAGGTGTGCAGTAACTTGTATGTTTACGGTGCATTTTGAAACAGGCTGGACTGTTTAGAAAATTTTAAAAGTTAAGTCAAAAATTGCTGCGAGGGCTAATGTGGTTGCGTGTAGGAACAGAAAAAGTGCGAAAGAATAGCAAGGAATACTGGATGTAAAACAGCAGAACCCCATCAGCGGGGTTCTGTTTATAAAACTGACTTAGCTCAAGAGAACTGAATTAATCAGTAAAATGTACTGGAATCCATTGATAGCTTTTGCCATCTTTTGAATAAATATGGCCGATGCCCGGGAACGGTAAATGCGCGGCCGCAATAGTCTGACCGTCTTTGGCGTATTCGGCAAAGTGTTTTAAACGTGTCTGTACCGCTGCTTTGGGATCAGTATCAAACTCAATCGCGGTTTCAGGGCGGTCAAACTGCAAAGTGTGTGAATGTACGATGTCGCCAATAAACACGACTTCCTGACCATCAGCTTTGAGTTTAAAGCTGTAATGCCCCGGAGTATGTCCAAAGGATGGCTTAAATTCGATTCCACCCAATGCCAATGATTTGTCCGAGAATACCTTCACTTTTTTGGCTTTTTCATATGGAGCTAAAGCCGCTTTGATTTTTTCCACCGTACCCAAAAAGCCAGCCTGTTTGTCTTTCGGTAGTTTTTTTACGGTATTGGGATTGAGCCAGAAATCATATTCAGTTTTGGCAATATGCAAGGTTGCATTGGGATAATTGGCTACACCATTATTTGAGATGCCACAGACATGGTCAGGGTGTAAATGTGTCAGGAAAACGCCATTCACTTGTTCAGGCTGATGGCCTGAGGCTTTTAAATTGTTATAGATTGAACCTAAGTGATCGCCAAAACAGCTGGCTGCACCGCTATCAACCAGATAAAGCTGACTGCCGGTATTGACCAAAAAGGCATTGACGGAGGTCTGGATGCCTTTGGTTTGATCGGCATAGTATTTTTTCAGAATCTCGCTGACTTCCTGATCTGCCGCACCTTTAAATTGTGAGCGGTTGAGATAGTTGGTGCCATCGAGCAGGGCGGTAATCTGATAAGGCCCAAACTGATGCTGATAATAGCCCGCGACCTGTTTTTGTTGGGGGATGGTCGGTTCAGCCGCTTGGACTGTGGTGAAAGTTGTAGTGCTTAGGGTTAGAGCGAGAAGGATTGGTTTTAAAGTTTTCATAGAGTTCTTATAAGTTTTAAAGTGATACATCTTTTTATCATATTTATTGGTGAAATTTACAACTAGTTGAAAGCTTCTTCTCTTGCGCCATAGATGACTCAGGGAGAAGGTTGGGATGAGGGTTATAGCTTTTCGCCTTACTTTTGTCGGGGCAAAAGTAATAAAACCCCTTTGTTCGTTAGAGGGCACGTCCGTGTGCCTCTAACGAACGGGCGACATCCATGTCGCAGATCATCATTATGTACGATAAATTTTGATTCCTTTTTCACGAGCATATGTAATTTTAGGATCTTTAATCGTATATTGAGCTGAACCGCTATCAGGATTACTTAGAGTAATTAATCCCATTTTCTCCATATTGGATATATAACTTTGAGCAGTTGAGTGCTGAAGTTGATTTTTCTCTTTTAGTTGTTTGGCATTAAAAGTATTTGTATCTAATTTTAGCAATAATTCAATATATGAAAAAATATCCATAGAATTAGAGCGAGCATTTGCTTTTCTTGGATAGTACTCAAAATAATTAAAATTTTTTACAAATCTACTTAAAGCAAAGCCTATTGATGATTTTTCAATTTTTGTACTAAGAGAATCTTTATCATATTGTATTCTTAATAAATTAGAAAAAATATGCCAAAGATCACGAGGAGTAGAGTTTGCTAGTTTTAGAATCGCATTAATATCATCTTGATTTACATCATTAGCGAAAAGATCTTTGTAATTAGCTAACTTGTTTTTAGAAAAGACTTTTAATCGATTATTTAAAACACTTTCTAAGTCTGAATTTGACCAATGAATAATATTGCAGCTATGTTTTTGAGTCCGAACATATTGCTTTATAAAATTAAACGGTGTTGTCCAACTCGTAAAAATTATCTGTAATTTAGGTGTTAACAGTAGTTTTTCATCAGTTAGAATCAATTTAGTATAATTTGCAATTAATTCAGCATCATTTTCAAAGCGTTGATCTTCATCAATACGATCAATTAGAACGACTACCTTAGTAAAATGTAATTTCTCGACTATGTTCAAAATCCTTTCGATTAAAAAATAAGAAACATCTTGATCTAAAAATTGTTCCTCAAAATTAATATCTAGTTCAGGAAAGTATTCTTTAATCTTAACATTTTCTGTAATTGGTGGAAGCCCTGAGAAATGTTTAGATAAAAAATCATCAACAAGAGTATTGGCAGCAGTGGCACCGTAATTGAAAATATCTCTGAAAAATTTTTCAAATTTTTTATAAGTTAATTTATACCATGGAATTTGAATAGCTTTAATTTGATCTCTTATATGAGCTTTAGATACTTGGGGCACAAAGTTTTGGAGTAAATAACTAAGTAATATCTTCTCTTCTTGATCCAATTTGTTTATGCGTTTTTTTTCTTTGGCTAGTGATGAAAATAGTTCTATCGAAATTTTTGAGATTAAAAAATGATAAAAATCTTTTGATTCAAAATTTAAGGGCAAATCAGAATAATCTTTAATTTCAATAGGAATCATCTTATTTTTATCAATTTTTGAATTCAAATTTTTAATGAGTGCAGTTTTTCCTGCACCGCGATCACCTAGAATTATCAAAGAATTATCTGATGAGAAATTAGATAAGATACTTTCATAATCATTTATAGGCGTGAAAATATCACTAGATTGTTTTAACTCATTTTCAGTAGTAAAAAATGCAAATGGATTATTTTCTAAGTTTAAATTTTTTAAAAATTCGTTGAAAGTCGTCATAGCTTTTTTGATTAAATGAATAAGCCCTGAAGTTATCAGGGCTTAATGTTGATTCTAGAATTAAGACACTTTATCACCCGGTTTAGCACCAGATTCAGGTGAAATCACCCAAACACCATCGCCATTACCCGCAGCCAAAACCATACCGTTAGAAATACCAAAACGCATCTTACGTGGTGCAAGGTTTGCAACCATCACCACCAATTTACCTTTAAGGTCTTCAGGTTGGTAGAACTCACGAATACCGCTAAATACGTTACGTGGCTCAGCTTCACCAATATTTAAAGTCAATTGAAGAAGTTTGTCAGAACCTTCAACGTGAGCCGCTTCTAAAACTTCAGCCACACGTAGGTCAACTTTCATAAAGTCTTCAATACCGATGATTTCAGCTTCACCCACTTTCGGCTCAGCTTTCTTCTCTTTAGCTTTCTCTTTTTTCTTCTCAGCTTTTGATGCTTCAGCAGGCGCAGCTAAAGAATCTTTAGATGCATCGACCATTGCAGCAACAGCTTTTGGATCTACACGTTGCATCAATGGTTGGAACTGTGCGATTTCATGTGCAAGCAAAATTTGCTGACGCGATGCAAAGTCAAAGCTGTCGAGTTGTAAGAAGGCTTGAACTTGTTCAGCCAATGTTGGTAATACAGGCGCAAGGTAAATTGCCAATTGACGGAACAAGTTAATACCTACAGAACATACGTCATGTACTTGTTGTTCTTCGCCTTCAATTTTCGCAAGCGCCCAAGGCTTTTTCTCATCAATGTATTGATTGGCTTTATCAGCAAGCGCCATGATTTCACGAATTGCAGCTGAGAATTCACGGTCTTCATATGCTTTGGTGATTGAATCACCAGCGTCAATAAAGCTTTGCACCAGTTCAGGCTCGGCACAGGTTGCACTTAATGTGTTATCAAACTTGGTGTTAATAAATTTGGCACAACGACTGGCAATATTGACCACTTTACCCACCAGGTCAGAGTTTACTTTCTGCACGAAATCATCCAGATTCAGGTCAGAATCTTCAACTTTATCAGATAGTTTAGACGCGAAGTAATAACGCAGATATTCCGGATTCAAGTGCTGTAAATAGGTTTCTGCTTTAATGAAGGTACCGCGAGATTTCGACATTTTCTGGCCGTTTACAGTCAAGAAACCGTTTACAAATAAACCGGTTGGGGTGCGGTAATTAGCACCTTCCAACATTGCTGGCCAGAACAGCGCGTGGAAATAGACAATATCTTTACCAATGAAGTGATAGACCTCATTGTCAGAATCTTTTTTCCAGTAATCATCAAAATTCAGGTCTGGACGTTTGGTTTTGACGTAGTTTTCAAAGCTCGACATATAGCCAATAGGTGCATCGACCCAAACGTAGAAATATTTATTTGGCGCATCTGGAATTTCAAAGCCGAAGTAAGGTGCATCACGGGAGATGTCCCAATCGTTCAGGCCATTGTCAAACCATTCATCTAACTTGTTGGCGATTGATACCGGCAAACGGCCTTCATCACGGGTCCATTTTTGCAGGTATTCACCAAAGTTTGGCAGTTTAAAGAAGTAGTGATCCGATGATTTCTCAACTGGTGTAGCACCGCTTAACGTCGATTTCGGATTTAACAGTTCAGTGGCGTTATACGTGGTTCCGCAGACTTCACATGAGTCGCCGTACTGATCTTCGGCTTTACATTTCGGGCAGGTGCCTTTAATGAAACGGTCCGACAGGAACATGCCTTTTTCCGGGTCGAACAGTTGTGTTACAGGACGAACGGCAATATTGCCGGCATCACGGTTCTTGATATAAATTTCTTGCGCGCGCGCCTTATTGGTGTCGCTATGGGTGGAATCATAATGATCAAAATCGACCTTAAAGCCGGCAAAGTCACGCATATGTTCGGCCTGAACATTGGCAATCTGCTGTTCTGGTGAAATACCGTTGGCTTCAGCACGTAGCATGATTGCGGTACCGTGAGCATCATCCGCACAGACATAAGTCACTTCATGGCCCATTGCACGCATGGCACGAACCCAGATATCTGCCTGGATATAACCGAGTAAGTGGCCCATATGGATTGGACCATTGGCGTATGGAAGGGCGTTGGTGACTAAAATTTTACGCACGGATTAACTCTCTCATTCGTATTCATTATGCAATGTCCGCGATTTTACCTTAGATGATGCAGGCTTGCACAAGGGAATCGGTGAATTCTTTTCAGGACCGGATAAAATCTGCATTTCTGTGCCGAAAAAACAGAAAAAACCAAGTCTTTGACTAAGATTTATAATTCCTGTGGCTGCACTGGCTTAACCTTCGTTTCAATACCCGTTAAACTAGGGCATTCGGTTGTATATCCAGATTTGGAGTAACTTTATGTCGTGGCTTTCTTCACTAAAATCGGTCTTTGCTCCTGCACAGGAGGTGAAAGAGGAAGAAATCCAGAAGGTACTGCAAAACTATGTACTTCCTGCTTCCCAAAACGCACTCAAAGAGCGTATCTCTCAGGTCAATGTACAGGGACAAATCCTGCAATTAACTATCAATACTTATCCGGAAGAAAAACAGTATTTGCAGCAGATTCATGATGAACTAGCCGATGCACTCGAGCAATGCGGCATCAAGGAACTGAATCTGCATGTGGTGCAGCAAAAAACCGGGGCGAAAAAAGAGGGCGGCTGTGGTCATAATCATGCCGAAGGTGAAAGCTGTTCCAGCAAGCCACAAGTTGCAGCAAAATCCAGTCTGCCACCTGTGGTGGATGCTTCGGCAAGTTCAGATGCGCTCAAGCAAGCCAATGCCAACTATCAACCCCAGCAAGAAGAAGCGCCAATTCAAAAAGCCGCACCGCAGCAGCGTGATGTGCCAAAACATCCACGTATTCAAAACGTAATTCTGGTGTCGTCCGGTAAAGGCGGGGTTGGAAAATCAACCACCACGGTCAATCTGGCCTTGGCGATGCAACAGCTGGGTCTAAAAGTGGGCGTGCTGGATGCCGATATTTATGGCCCGAGTATTCCAACCATGCTCGGCAATGCCGGCCAAACCCCGATGATTGAAGCCGAGCATTTTGTGCCTTTAGATGCTTATGAGATGGCGGTGCTGTCGATTGGTCATTTAACTGGTGATCATAATACCCCGGTGGCTTGGCGTGGACCAAAAGCTACGGGTGCCCTGATGCAGTTATTCAATCAGACCTTGTGGCCAGATTTAGATGTGCTGGTGATTGATATGCCACCAGGAACCGGTGATATCCAGTTAACCCTGGCGCAGCGTATTCCGGTCACGGGTGCCGTAATTGTCACTACACCGCAAAACGTAGCCTTAATGGATGCGACCAAAGGCATTGAGCTGTTTAACCGTGTACAGATTCCGGTGATAGGTGTGATTGAAAATATGTCGACGCACATCTGTTCTAACTGTGGTTTTGAAGAGCAAATTTTTGGGACCGGTGGTGGCGATCAACTGGCCGAGCAATACGATATTCCATTACTGGGCCGTTTGCCGCTGAATGTACAGATTCGTGAAAATGCCGATGCCGGTAAACCGTCTGTGATTGCCGAAGATGATGCAGCCGACAGCTATCGGGAAATTGCCCAGAAAATCATGGATAAACTGCCAAAAGCAGACAAAGACCAGAACCGGATTTTTTAATTCTGTAATGTAGTGAATGGAAAAAAGCCCAATCTTCAGATTGGGCTTTTGTTTTAGGCAGATGATAAACCGGATGGCGTCGATTTTTGCTTTCTGGCTTGCAGCACATTAACAGCCACTGCAATCACCACCATGATGGTACCGGCAATATCGGTATAGGTTTCCGGAATAATCATCATTAAGGCACCCACCCCCATGAAAATTCGCCAGAACCAGTTTAAACCGGTTTTGAAATAGCCCTCGACCGCCGCGCCCAAGGCTAGAATCCCAATAACCGAAGTCACGGTAATGCTGACAATGGTGGTCCAGGCCGGGAAGGCAAATTCACGCGCATTAACGGCCACATTGGTGGTATCAATCATCAGCATGGCCGGGTTATATACAAACAGGAACGGCACAATAAAACCGGCCAGTGACAGTTTCAGTGCCTGAAAACCGGTCCGCATCGGGTCGCCGCCAGCAATCCCGGCACCGGCAAAGGCGGCCAGCGCCACTGGCGGGGTGATATTGGCAAACAGACCAAAATAGAACACAAACATGTGCGCCACCAGGGTCGGAATATCAAAATGGGCCAAGGCTGGTGCAGCCATGGTCGCGGTAATGATATAGGCCGGAATCGAAGGCAGGCCCATGCCCAGAATCATGGAAGCCAGCATGGTAAAGAACAGGGTCAGGAACAGGCTGCCCGCACCAATACTCATAATAGATGAGGTCATGACGGTACCGAAACTGGTCAGGCTGACCACCCCAATAATAATTCCGACCACCGCACAGGCTGTCATCACCGATAAGGACTGCCGGGCACCATCGGCCAGGGCATCCAGAATCTCCCGAATTCCCATGCGGGTGGATTTTCTAAAGGCTGCCACAATAACCGTAAGCACAATGGTATACACTGCGGCATAACTGACCGGAATTGACTGGAACAGGAAAAACACCAGCGCCACAATCGGAATCAACAAATGTCCGCGCTCTTTCAGCACTTCTTTAACCCGGGGCAAATCTGCTTTGGGTACCCCTTTTAGGTTGTCTTTCCCGGCACGAAAATGGACTTGGGCCATCACGCCTAAAAAGTACAACAGCGCCGGCAGGGTCGCGGCTAAGGCAATGGTGCCATAACTGACGCCGGTAGTTTCCGCCATAATAAAGGCACTGGCGCCCATCACTGGCGGTAAAATCTGTCCGCCGACCGAAGCACTGGCTTCCACCGCGCCGGCAAAATTTTTGTGATAACCAATCTTTTTCATTAGCGGGATGGTAAAGGAACCGGTACCGACCACATTGGCCACTGCTGTACCATTAATACTGCCCATAAAGCCACTGGAAATAACCGCCACCTTGGCCGGGCCACCCTGTTTATGCCCGGCCAGGGCCATGGCCAGATCATTAAATAATTTGCCCATCCCCGATTTAGCCAGAAAGGCGCCAAATAAAATAAACAGGAAAATGAAAGTCACCGATGCGCCAATCGCCGATGAATACAGGCCTTCGGTTTTCAGATACATCTGCCCGAAAATATCACTCACGGTATAAGGCCGGGTCAGCAACCGTTCTGGCATCCAGTTAAAATGACTGATAAAAGGATAAGCTAGGAAAATCAGCCCGAGAATCGGCAGCATCCAGCCCATGACCCGTCGTGCTGCTTCCACTACCAGCACCACGGTCATAATTGAAAACACAATATCCAGTACATTGGGAATCCCGCCGCGGGTGGTCATAATGGCCTGATATTCTTTCCATAAATATAAAAATGAAGCGAGAGAGGCGAGGGCCAGAATCCAGTCGAACCAGACCACATGCTGGCGGGAACTGGACTGTCGTGCCGGATAAAGTAAAAACACCAGTACCAGACCAATGGCCACGTGCGCCGAGCGTTGCAGCAGCTCTGGAAGCGGGTTAAAGGTAATAAACAGATGAAACAGCGAATAGCTGATGGCAATCGCAGCAATAAACCAGCTGACCGATTTGCTGCGAGGCCGACGCGTGACCGATTCCCGGTCAAATTTTTCCAGCAGGGCCTGCTGTTCTTTTTCATCCAGCTGTTCAATGGTTACTTTTTCTTGTCGTGTCATACGCAGTCTCCTTGACCCCACCATTTCCAGAACGGTCGTTGCTGTACCGAAAAATGCACCACCGTGTAATCAGGAAAATCTTCGGCAATGGGCCAGCGTTTCTGATTGATCTGGAGCTGTCCTTGCATACGGCGTGAAATGGTCCAATGTAATTCTTTTAAATGATGATTGACCTGCATACGTACCTGGCCATTGGCTTGGCGCAGCACAGGATAATGATCCGGTGTACCGGCACCAAAGGACACCAGGTCGGTATGCGTTAAAATAAAAAGCTGATCTTCACGCTGATAATGTTCCTGCCAGCGGGTTTTTTCTACCGAATGTTGCCACTGCAACTGAAACTGTTGCGGGCGAATCACACAGCTGGTGTTAGGACCTTTGTGACTCTCTTCAATCTTGACCAAGGTATAACCTTGCGGAAACCACAGGCCGAGCAGGATGATCAGCATCAACAGAAAAAGTGCAGCCCAAACTGCACTTTTATAGCTGAACATTAAGGTGCTGCCACCTCATCATAATAACGTTTCGCCCCCGGATGCAGCGGTGCAACCAGACCTTGCTGGGCTTTTTCCAGGCTAATATCGGTAGCAGCCTGATGGGCATTGGCCAAATTGCCTAAATTTTCAAAAAAGGTTTTGGTCAGTTTATACACATCATCTTCAGACAGGTCGGAACGTACCACTAAGGCATTCATAATAGCCGCGGTCTGCACATCTTCTGCATTGCCATACGTGCCTTTTGGAATCACCATTGGCAGGAAGTACGACTGGTTCTGGGCAATCTGTTTGACTTTATCTGCATTAATACTTACCAGTTGCAGATCAAAACTCTGTTGTAGTTCCATCAATGATGAATTTGGAATACCACTGGTCAGGAAGGCCGCATCAAGTTTGCCACCTTTTAAGGCATCGGCGGCCTCGGCATAACCTAGGTAATCGACTTTGACATTGTCATAGCTAATCCCAAAACCGTTTAGCAGGGTACGCGCATTAACTTCCACCCCGGAGTTTTGTGCACCCACGGCAATACGTTTGCCTTTTAAATCTTCAATAGAGCGAATCCCGGATTTTTTTGAAGCCACAATCTGCACATAGTTAGGATATAAAGCCGCAATTTGCTGCACATTGCCAATTTTATCTTTAAAGTTACCTGTGCCCTGAATCGCTTCGGTCAGACTATCACTCATCACAAAAGCCATTTCGACTTTATTCTGTTTTAGCAGGTTCAGGTTTTCAACCGAAGCGCCGGTGGTCTGGGTTTTGGAGTTAACGCCGTAGGTTTTGTTATACAGTTCGGCCAGACTGGTCCCGATCACGTTATAGGGACCGGAGGCACCACCCGTGGCAATACTGACAAAACGGGTTTGCAGTTTGTCAGCAGCAGCGGCACTGCTTTGTGGATCGGCCTGGGTATTGTTCTGGCCCGGATCATTGGAACAAGCACTTACACCAGCTAAGGCCAGCGTCAGTAAGGTCAGTTGCGTCCATTTTCTCATTGACTTCTCCTGTGATTATTATCGTCATCCATTGTTGAAATATTGAAAGATTTCAAACTTAAAGCTGGTTCTGGTTATTCTGATTAAGGCTGTTTATTGAGTTAAAATTAACCGAATAATTTGGACTTGAACAGTTCTTTTACGCATTTATACAATTGGGGGAGGGTAAAAATGGACTTAAAACCCTTGATTCATTGAAGATGAACGGCCCAGTTTTGATGACTGTTGTATATTCTTTAATATGTTTTAAATTTATGATAATTAATAATAAATATATTGTAATCGACTGTGTTTTTAGTTGAGGAATTTCTCTGTTTTGCTGCACAATGAGGCCAGTTACAATTTATTTTTTGCCTATGCCTTGCAACTCCATTACATTTGCAGCATTCGCGCATGAGGTTGGCTATGATTTCATGGTTTTTTATTGGTTTGGTGATCACCATCTTGTTGACACCTGGCCCGACCAACACCTTGCTGGCTTCTTCTGGAATTCAGGTCGGCATCCGTAAATCTTTTCATTTAATTCCCGCCGAAGCCTTTGGTTATCTGATTTCCATTACCCTGTGGGGCATGCTAATCGGGCAGGTGTCGAGCCAGTTACCGTTATTGCCTACTGTACTAAAACTGTTTAGTGCGGTTTATATCATTTATCTGGCCATCAAGTTGTGGCGTACTGCCAATGTCGAACAGCAGTTTCAGCAGCCGACCATTCGCGCGCGTGAACTGTTTGTGGCCACTTTACTAAATCCGAAGGCCTTGCTGTTTGCTTCTGCAATTTTTCCGGCCATCGCCTGGACCAGCGCCGCACATTATGTGGCACATATTCTGATGTTCCTGATCCTGATTATTCCCATTGCATTTTTCTGGACCCTGATTGGTTCCTTTTTGGCCAGCAATAAAATCCGCTGGCTTAATCCGGCCAATCTGCAAAAAACAGCATCCTTGCTGCTGTTCAGTTTTTCAATTCCATTAAGTTATTCAGCGCTTTTAAGGCCTTAAACGCCTCATCTACAGCGGGCAAAAAAGTTGACTTCATGCCTGCTTATTTCCATTGGTGCCGATTTCAGTTAAAGTACAGCGCAGTAAAACATTCGCTTTTGGATAGAAATAAATGGCAATTAAGTCTGATCGTTGGATTCGCGAAATGAGCGAAAAACACGGCATGATTGAACCGTATGCACATAATCAGGTTCGATTTGATGAAAATGGCAACAAACTGATTTCCTATGGCGTTTCAAGTTATGGTTATGACGTCCGTTGTGCACGTGAATTTAAAGTATTCACCAATGTCCATTCTGCCATTGTTGATCCAAAAAACTTTGATGAAAAAAGCTTTATTGATATTGAATCGGATGTCTGCATTATTCCACCAAACTCGTTTGCCTTGGCGCGTACAGTTGAATACTTCCGTATTCCACGTAATGTTTTAACCGTGTGTCTGGGCAAATCGACCTATGCGCGCTGCGGTATTATTGTCAATGTCACGCCGCTCGAACCAGAGTGGGAAGGGCATGTGACCTTGGAATTCTCTAATACCACCAACCTGCCTGCACGTATTTACGCGGGTGAAGGCGTTGCACAGATGCTGTTCTTTGAATCAGATGAAGTGTGTGAAACCTCCTATAAAGATCGTGGTGGTAAATATCAGGGCCAAACAGGGGTAACCTTACCGAAAGCCTGATAGTGGAAACTTAAAATAAAAACAAGCGAGCCGTTGTGCTCGCTTGTTTTTTCTCCAATTCATTCATCGGAAAAACGGGCTTTTTGGCCCGTATTTTTTTGCAATTGATAAATTATTACGCATAATGAACAACAATTATGACTTGGTAATCGCATGTTTTTAAGGATAAAAACACATAAATAAATAGCCAAGTTCTGGATAAATAAAAGAATGATGCGGAGCATCTGGGAATAGGATGGTCGAGATGACTGAATATGGAATTGGCCTAAATTTTAGAAAAAGTTGCTTAGCTGCCTTGGTCGGGATGTTGCTAGGTTCTCCTGCATATGCTTTACAGAATCTATCCGATGAACATCTGGCAAATACCACAGGTGAAGGGATTGCCTTGCTTCCTGAAAATTTCAAAATGGTATTTCAGCGCCCGAATGATGTGTCTGCGGCATCAAGTTATACCCGTAATCTTGATAATCCGGAACAATATGACACCGGTTTTATTCGCATCATTCCGGTAGGTGAAAATTACGATAATTTAACCCTCAGTCAGACTGATGCTGCCAATCAGAGAACCAAAGCGGATATTTTTATTTATGGTCTGGCGCTCTCTGAAACCAATAACAATATGAACCAGCGCTATAGTAATCAGGGGTTTGATTGGGGCAGTGCTGCGAATCCCTGGTTATTTCGCGCTGGTACAGCCGAAAATATCCGTCAATTTGACAGTACGAATGCAGCGGCCGATATCAGTTATATTTCTTTAGAAGCTCCTTTGGCCAAAGTGGATGCTGATGATCAGGACAATAATATTAAACTTGGGCTTTGGTTAGATGCTTTTTCACGCAGCTGGAACTCAAGTAACAAGGTGGACCCAATTACGGGGGCACCTGTCACGACCGATGCGGTCAATGATCCTGACTTATTAAAAAATCAGCGAATT
The DNA here is from genome assembly GCF_013418555.1 of Acinetobacter sp. YH12134. Taxonomy (NCBI): domain Bacteria; kingdom Pseudomonadati; phylum Pseudomonadota; class Gammaproteobacteria; order Moraxellales; family Moraxellaceae; genus Acinetobacter; species Acinetobacter sp. YH12134. Next base: position 129,758 of record NZ_VPBT01000001.1, read on the forward strand.
CGTTTGCAATTGGTGGCCAATGGTCTAAGCCTAAGTGGTTCACAGGTTCGACTGTTTCAAACCATGCCTTCTACCAATGCGGTAGAAAGTCAGACTTTAGGTATGGCCAGTCTTATCCGTCTGAATACCAATGATAATCCTGAAGTTCTAATTTATGAAAATACCCAGGCCAATAAAGAACTGCTCAATGCCAGAGGTTTGCGTATAAGTACAGCAACCCTCAATGATGGTACCGCGGTTACGCCTGCACTCGACCGTTCTTTAGCCCCAATTTTCCATGCTGAAGAGGGTTTGTATTTGTATAGCCCTAACATCAATTTAGTGCTCGGCAATATGCACCAACCGTTTATTTTGGGCTCGGAAGGCCAGAATATTATTTTAGAAGTGACCCGCATTCCGAATGTCCCTGAAATTTATAAACAGATTTATACCTATTATGCCGATATTGATGGTGATAACACCGAGATCAACCCTGCTGACTATAAAGGCTCAACCTGTAATGTTGCTTATTGTGGCTCTAATATTTCCCAAGTACTTTCAGGGGCAGGAACCACCAACTATCAGGGAACCAATGCAACACATAGCAGTATTTCAATTGGTAGTGTGACACGTGATCCGACCACGAATCTGTTAAAAGCCAACACTGCGAGTAATTCTACCGGTGTGGTATTTAGAAGTCCGCATGCAACTACAGCACCTGTAAACTTGGGCTCGGTGGCAATTGATGGTGTGCTGATCCAGCACTTGAAGTTTAAGACCACGGGACTATAAGAGGGAATTTGAGATGCTGAAAAAAATCTGCTTTCCACTGGCTCTTTGTGTCAGCACATTCAGTTCTGCTCAACTGGTCAGTTTAAATCAAGATGAACTGTTAAATACGGTCGGGCAGGGCGGTGCCGATTTAAGCTGGACGCTTTCTTTAAACCATAAATATGCCAATGACATGAGTCTCAAGAATATTTCCGAACTCAGTAATGGTGAGGTCACTACGGCAAATTATCAGTATGAATGTAGCAATGATGTGTTATGCCGTTTTGCTTTTTCTCCCAATAATCATCGTGATGAAAATGGTCAGAAGTGGCTGGTGTTTAAACAGATTCAAGGCACGATTCAGATTGATAAATTCTCCTTGGAAGGCACCACCATTATTAATAAGGATAAAAATCCACAAACAGCGATGCTGCTTAAATTTTATGATCAGCATCCTCTGAAAATCAGGAATCTAGGTTTTGCGAGTCTGGCGGTTGAGTCAGGTAATGAAGGTTATTTAAACAATACCCGATATACCACCTATAACAATGGTTCTCAGGTTCCTTCATTTGATCAGGGACAGGAACAGGGATTTATGGGACTGAATGTTCATGGCAACTTGCATCTGTCAGGAGATATCAAAATTTTCAGTTATAACTGCTCAGGAGCTGCAACCAGCCGCTGTTAAGCGTTGGGATTTCAAAAGGACATTGAAATGAATAAAACAATAAAATTAAATGTACTTGCCTTATCTATCTGTTTAGCTCAGCAGGCATATGCACTACAGCCTATTTCTGATCGTAGTCTCAGTCAGGTGACAGGGCAGGATGGTATTTCTATTACCCATGAAGTTTCGAAGGTGACAATTGATCAATTGAACTGGGTGGACTATCACAATACCGGAAGTATGAAACTGGGGATGCATGATATTGAAGTGCTCAGCTCGGGGGGGCAGAATATTAAAAGTACCCTTGATGTTGACGTTGGTACCACAGCCAATGGTGTCGGCATGCATATCCAGGCGAGTATTTCACCATTTAAATCTACGGTTCAGAACATCATGCTCATTTGTGAGCCGAACTGTGGTGATAACCAAACGGATCAGAACCTGGGGTCTTTAAGCTTTCATACTATTTCACCACTACGTTTTAACTTAATTACCAGTAATGGATTATTTAACCGAAATGATCTGGCTCATTTAGATTTTGAGCTTAAAAATGCCAGTATTTCTTATGGTCTAAATGGCCAGAACCTGACCTTAAAAGATTTTAACTTTAACTTGTCTGCAGATGGGTATATGTATTTGGATCAGGATGAAGGGATTGTGCTGGCAACTAAAAACAGTCCTACTGGCCAAGACCATATTGTAAATTTAGGACGGGTAGAAGATCTGACCAATGTATCCGATAACCGGTCAGGAGCAACCAATCCAGGGGTGAATATCGATTTACGTTATGGTCCAGAGGGAAGCCAGAATAACCTGATTCGTATGGGAGCTTCTGGAGCAGTGACCAATGGTAAGCTCTTTATTAATGCCAACCAGGCTGGAATTGGGAAGTTTAATACGGTTAGTCGTAATTCAGGCGATTTGACTGAAACAACACGGCAAGCCGGTGGTTATGATATAGCCGGTCCGGGTGGTTTACATCTGGGTATGTCTGCCGAATTTACCCGAGAAGGCAACCCGCTACTCAATGGCAGGGCTCCGACTACACTCGAGATTGGGCATACAGGTACAGGCAGCTATGCAATTGAATTTTCTAACTTATCGCCACTTGCAGTACGTGATAGTAATAATGTTGATGACTTGACTAAACGCAACGCCTATATTGATTTTGGTGATATTTTTATTAATACCGTTCAGGCCAAATCTTTAAACTTTATTATCAATGAGAATATGCAAAAGGTGCTGGGCAGTAATACTCTAGAATTGATTTATAACATTAGCCCTGATCAGAATGCACAGAATTTAGCGCTTATTGCGGTGCGAGGCATGGACTTTCAGGCCATCGCGCGTAAGGCCAGATTCATTTCAGATAACTCGATTGATGCCATTACCGCAACTTCTGGCGAGTGGGGGATTGGTATTCCAATCTTTAACTTAAATACCAACCTGGCTTTGTATGCAAAAAATTATAGTCGTAATGGTGTTGACCGTTCTGGTTTAGGCTATAACCTGGCACTTTCGACGGAAGGCTATGGTATTGACCAGAAAACAGGCGCACCAAGTACAACCTCTATTCTGATTATTGATGGTGCGACCGGTAAATACAGTGGTGAAGAAGTCAACTATTATGCGGGCCTAAGAAATATAGATGCGTACCTGAAATCGGATGGGGTGATTGGTTTTGAAGAAGATGGCATTTATGTCAAGGCAGATAACTTGCTGCTGGCTGCAAAAGCTGAAATTGCAATTGGTCAGTTGCCTGGCTCTTTATATAACTGTGCTGAAGTGGAGTGTCAGAACCGAGTAGTTCCTATCGATAACTTTGCCAGAAAAGATGACATCTTGGCTTCTTTAGCCTTCAAGCTTGATGGTAAAGGTGAACTTATGATTATTCCTGGTCTTGAGTCCACGAACGCCACACCCGATACTAATTTTTTATCTTTAAAAGCAAATTTTGAATTTAATCCGATTGCAGAGACAGATAAAGATAATCCAAGTGTTTTGGGCAGTTATATCAGCCTGATTAATGAAGACTGGAATGGCGTCGGGACTAAAACCTCTAGTGTAAATTTAAACAAATTGCAAGGTCATGTCGGTTTAGATGCCCGTGTTCTAGTGAAACAAGATACGGTGGTCTTAGATAATCAGGTGAACTTTAATTATAAAGCGACAATGCAGCCTGGATTGGGACAAGCTTTTAAAGCAGAAATGGCGATGTCTCCATCTGGAACGATGCAAAAAATTGCTGATTTTGCCATTCCTGGTGGCAATATGCGTAGCACTTTAGGGATCACACCACGCTAAGTAGATGAAATTGGCTTAAGGATTTGAGTATGAAAAAAACAATAATGTGGGCTCTTATAGGTTCAGCTTTATCCATGACGAACACAAGTCATGCCTTATCTGTGCTTGAAGATGCTGAATTATCGGATGTGACAGGACAGGCTCTATTTTCTGTCGTGAAAGAGACAGATGCTAGTCAAGGTTTAGATTTTTTTAAACTGGGAATTGATGCTGAGTTATCACTAAATGCCAATATTAAATCCTTGCAACTTGGCTGTGGCGGTGAAAATGGTGCGGGTGCTTGTGATATTGATATCTCTGCACTGTCATTGGGCTGTGTGGTGGGCGCGAGTGGAAATTGTATTACCTTACCTACCAATATTGCAGGACAGCCCAAAGGCCAAGATTTTGATAACAGTTTAAGTAATCAAAAAGAGTTAAGAGATTTTGTCTTAACGAATCCCTTTTTCCAATTTGCGATCAAAGGAGGCGACCAAGCTGCAACTCGTGAAGTGGTCGGGGTAAGAGTGGGTGCGGATAAAGCCCAAGGCCCGATGAGCATTGGTGCTATGAATAATTTTAGTGGTTATTTAACTGGAATCAATAATTTATATATTCAGGCACAAACCAATGTGGCGGTTACCTGTAAGCAGGGAACAGCAAACTGTTCCGATGCAGATGCTTCAAAGTATTCTCAAGATTTCGTTGGTGATTATGGTCCTCTTGCTGGTGGGAAAAAGCAACAATATGAAGCAAGTGCATATTTAGGGGTTAAAAATGCTGAAATCCTTAATCTTCTTTTTGGTTCTGTAACTGTGGAATATCGTGACCAGACGATTAATACAGCAGCAGCTCAACGGGAAAACTTAGGTATTGTCGCAAACGGAAATCGTATGACCCAAGTACAAATCCATGGTTTGCAATTAGGAAGCTTGGTCGATGAAGTTGTACAAAATCTGACAATTAACCAAATGTGTACCGGTCATGATCCTGGCAAGTGTAGTGCTATTGGTACAGAAACGATTGGAAATACGTTATTGCCTTTATTACGTACAGGAATTCAAATTTATATGAAACAGGAAACATTAAAAGGTTTAAATCTTCCTGTTCCTGAGCAAGGTACTTTGGAGCTGGATGGTGCTTATAGTACTAAACTCACCAATTTATTAAATGCCTATGTCTTGCCTTATAATTTAGGCAATGTACATCAAATTGATGTTGACTCTAACTTGTTTGGTATTGCCTTAACTTCTTTAGGGAATGGTATTCGTTTCCCTGGTTTTGCTGAGGATGCAAAAGCAACCAAGGGATGGTCAATGTATTTAGAAGATGCTTTTACGATTAATATTAATCAGCCTTTAACTACCTTAATGTCCAATATTGTACAAACCGGTTTGGCTGCTCAAGGGAATATTACAATGCTTGAGCAACCATACCGTAATTGCTATGGTAGTATGAAATTCTGCTAAGCCTTAAAACTAAAAAATCCCGCTGAAGCGGGATTTTTTATATACAAAGACTTATTATTTTGCGAGCTTCGCCAATAACTCATCTTTGCTTAAGTTGGTTGATTCAGCATCACGGCGACCTTTATATTCAAAAGTACCCGCATCTAAGCCTTTTTCACCAATCACAATACGGTGTGGAATACCGGTTAACTCCAGATCAGAGAATTTCACTCCTGGGCGTTCATTACGGTCATCCAGTAGTACATCATAACCGGCAGCACTTAATTCTGCATATAAGGCTTCCGCAGCTTCTAATGTACGCGGTGACTTATGTGCATTCATTGGTACAATTGCGACTTCAAACGGAGCAATGGCAGCTGGCCAGATAATCCCTTTCTCATCATAATTCTGTTCAATTGCAGAAGCCACGACACGGGTCACACCAATACCATAACAGCCCATGGTTACTACAAATGGTTTGCCATCTTCGCCTAACACTTTACAGTTCAGTGCTTCAGAATATTTTTGACCCAGCTGGAAAATATGGCCCACTTCAATTCCGCGTTTAATTTGAAGTACACCTTTACCATCTGGAGATGGATCGCCTTCCACTACATTACGTAGGTCATAGACTTCAGTAAACTGTGCATCACGTTCCCAGTTCACACCTGTTGTGTGTTGATCTGCGACGTTAGCACCTGCAACAAAGTCAGACAAGACAGAAGCAGCACGATCGACAATCACAGTCATGCCTTTTTCAACTAGACCTTGTGGACCCACAAAACCAGCGGTCAGACCCAGTGCAGCAATTTGCTCTTCAGTGGCGAAGGTTAATGGCGCTGCAATTAAAGGATGCTTTTCAGCTTTAATTTCATTCAGTTCATGGTCGCCGCGCAGGAACAGGGCAATCACCGGAACAGTGCCATTTTCATCGGCAATGCCTTGTACCAGTAAAGCTTTAACAGAATGCGCAGGATCAGTACCGAGGAAGCTTGATACATCCGCGATGGTCTTTTGATTTGGAGTATCTACAACAGTTAAGGCTTGGCTTGGCGCTGCGCGCTCACCGACCAGAATCGCTTCCGCCATTTCAATATTGGCTGCGTAATCCGATTCAGTCGAGAAGGCGATATCATCTTCACCGCTGTCTGCCAGAACGTGGAATTCATGGGAACCTGAACCACCAATTGAGCCGGTATCGGCCTGTACCGGACGGAAATCCAGACCAAGACGGCTAAAGATACGGCAGTAGGTGTCATACATGACATCATAGGTTTCTTGCAAAGAAGCCTGATCAACGTGGAAAGAATAGGCATCTTTCATGATGAATTCACGTGAACGCATCACCCCGAAACGTGGACGGATTTCGTCACGGAATTTGGTCTGAATCTGATAGAAGTTCATTGGCAGCTGTTTGTAACTTTTCAGCTCAGTGCGTGCCAGATCGGTAATCACTTCTTCATGGGTTGGGCCCAGCACAAACGGGTTGTTGTGACGGTCGGTAAAACGCAGTAATTCCGGACCATATTGCACATAACGGCCTGATTCTTCCCATAACGATGCAGGCTGGGTCACCGGCATAAAGGTTTCTAAAGCGCCGGCGCGGTTCATTTCTTCACGGACAATCGCTTCGACTTTATTTAATACGCGTACCCCCATCGGCAACCAGGTATACAGACCTGAAGCCAATTTACGGATCATCCCCGCACGTAACATGAGCTGATGTGAAATCACTTCAGCATCATTTGGGGTTTCTCTTAACGTAGCAAACAAAAAGCGACTCGCGCGCATGGAAACTGTCCTGATAATTAATCATGAAAGCAGAGATTATACGATAAAAAAATGAGGTGAACATTCGGAATGTCACCTCATTGTGTTTTCTTCTGGCTCAAGACATCAGTTTGCGGCTTTGGCGCAGCATGAAATTCTTGAAATCATCCAGATAGGTGAAGATGACGGGCACCACCACCAGCGTGAGCAGGGTCGAGGTAATCACCCCGCCAATTACCGCATGGGCCATGGGCGCACTCTGTTCGCCGCCTTCACCCAGACCGAGTGCCAGCGGGACCATGCCCATTACCATGGCAGACGTGGTCATTAGAATCGGGCGTAAACGGGTTTTACCGGCCTGAATAATCGCCTCATAACGCGGCTCACCTCTGTCCATGGCCTTTTTAATAAAGTCGATCAGCAGGATGGCGTTCTTGGTGACCAGTCCCATCAGCATGATAATCCCGATAATCGAGAACAGGTTCATGGTGGAGTTCAGCAGGAACAGCGCCAAAAACACCCCAATCAGCGACAGTGGCAACGAGGCCATAATCGCAGCTGGGTGAATAAAGCTGTTAAATTGCGAGCCCAGCACAATATAAATAAACACAATCGACAGGGTGATGGCGGTCAGTGCATAACCTGCGGACTCAGCCATATCGGCATTGGAACCTTGGGTATCGAAGCTGTAACCCGGCGGCAATTCAAAGTTATTTTGAATGGCTTCAATGTCCCGGCCAATATCACCAGCTGGGCGACCTGCGGTATTGGCTTCGACCAGAACCTCACGGGCCAGATCACGACGGTTAATCTGTGAAGCGCCGAGGTTTTCTTCAAAGCTGGCCACACTGGCCAACGGCACCAGAATGGCTTGACCATTGGCATCGGTTTTTTGTGAGGTCAGCGACATTTGCTGGACATCACCCGGCAGGCTGCGGCGGTCTTCAGTCAGACGGACATTTACATCATAGGTTTCGCCGTTTTCATCTTGCCAGGTGGTGACATCATCGCCGGCAATCAGCGGACGAATCACGTTGGCAATCTGGTTCACAGACAGGCCTAAATCACTGGCCAGTACCCGGTTGATTTGCACTTCCAGTGTCGGTTTCGGTTCTTTCAAGGAGCTTTCCAGATCGACAATACCGTCTACCTTGGCAATTTCCAGCATAAAGCGGTCAGAAATCTGTTGTAGCTGGTTTAAATCCGGCCCTTTAATCGAAATCATCACCGGTTTTTGCCCGCCCGATACGGTTTCATCTGCCGAGGCCACCGAGGTGACGCGAATGCCAGCCACGGTTTGCAGCCGTTCACGGAATTCATTGTTCAGCTCGGTTAGGGTCTGTTTACGCTCATTGCGCGGTGTAACCCTCACGCGTAAATTGACATGGTTTTTACCGCGGTCAGTCAGACTGTTAACCGAACCATAGGTAGAAATAACCTGTGGATGCTGGCGAATAATCTGATCGACCTGTTTCAGTTTGGCCTGTGAATATTCCAGCGAGGCATCCACCGGAGTTTCAAATTTAATGCGGATTTCACCTTTGTCCGGTACCGGTACAAATTCGGTACCAATCAGTTTGGATAAACCGAGTGCGCCAAATAACGAGGCTACGGCAATCAGCAGGGTAATCAGGCGGAAGCGTAAGGCCAGTTTCAGCAGCTTTTCATAGACATGACTGAGATTGTCCAGTTTGGTGGAAATCCAGTTCAGAAAACGTTTCACCCGGCCTGGCTGTTTGTTGGGGTTCTTACGCTCGGCCCAGTGTGCCGACAGCATCGGGTCCAGGGTAAAGCTGACAAACATGGAAATTAAAACTGCGGTACTGACCGTGACCCCAAACTGATAGAAGAAACGGCCAATAATCCCGCCCATAAAGGCCACCGGCAGGAATACCGCGACAATGGTCAGGGTGGTGGCCAGAACTGCCAGACCAATTTCTTTGGTACCATCCAGCGCTGCGCTAACATGATCTTTGCCCATGTCGGCATGACGGACAATATTTTCCCGCACCACAATCGCGTCATCAATCAGCAGACCAATACTTAAAGACAGGGCCAGCAAGGTCATCATGTTGATGGTAAAACCAAAGGCCCAGATAAAGGTCAATGTGCCGAGCAGGGCAATTGGCAGGGTCAGGCCGGTAATGGCGGTGGAGCGGAACGAGCCTAAAAACAGCAGGACGATCAGTACTGCCAGTGCTGCACCTTCAATAATGGTGCGGGCCACATCACGGATACTGCCGCGAATGCCTTTGGAACTGTCGACCACCACTTTGGCTGTGGTGCCCTCAGGCAATTGTTGCTGAAGGTCATCCAGCACTTTATAGGTGTTATCGACCACCTCAATGACATTAGAATCTGAACTGCGCAGAATATCCACCGCAACCGCAGTTTTGCCATCTAAAAAGGCACTGGACTCTAGCTCGGCCTGGCTATCCTGAATGTCAGCGACCTGTTTCAGATAAATCGGTGCACCATTTTTATTGGCAATAATTAGGTCCCCAAAGGCCAGCGGATGGATAACCTTGGAGTTAATTTCAACCACCAGCTCGCTGTTGGCCTGTTTCAGGGTGCCGCCCGGCACTTCAACATTTTCTGCTTTTAGGGTGTTGATGACCTGATCTACGCCAATCCCGAAACTTTGCAGTTTTTCTGGTTGTACTTCAATCCGGATCTGGCGCTGTGCATCACCGAGTAAATTGACTGTTCCCACTCCTGGTACGGTGCGCAGTTGCGGTACAATGCGCTGGTCCAGATAAGCACTTAAATCACGCAGTGACATCTGCTCGGATTCAAACACAATCGACATAATCGCGTTGGCCGTCGGGTCGTAGCGCTCCACCACCGGGTCCTGGATTTCATCGCGGAATTCGGCAGTGACACTGGCAATTTTATCGCGTACATCCTGCGCTGCTACGGCAGAAGATACATCCAGATTGAACTCGGCAATAATGGTGGAAAGGCCCTCACTGGACTGGGAAATCACCTGTTTGAGACCGGAAATGGTGTTGATCTGATCTTCCATTTTCTTGGTAATTTCAGATTCAACCGTTTCCGGCGAGGCGCCCGGATAGTTGGTATAGACCACCACAAACGGAAAGTCGACATCCGGAAATTCTTCAACGCCCATACGCTGCCAGGAAGCCAGGCCCAGCACCATCAGACACAGCATCATCATGACTGTAAAAACGGGATATTTGACACTAATTCGGGTAAACCACATAGTTTTCTATCCTGAGGCGTTTTCGGCGGTCTGGCTGATGCTGACCGGTTGCTGTTCATTCTGCGGACTAAATTTGACCCGACTCACTAAATCGCTGGCCTGCAATCCGCTTACAATAGCGGTATTGTCACTATAGCGCTGCTCGAGCACGTGAATATCGACCCGGACAATCTTGTTCTGGCGAATGACCCAGACATAAGGTTTGTTTTGTATATCCTGAATGGTGTCTAAAGGAATCAGCTGACCAGAAATCGAGTTGGACGAAATAATATTGCCTTCAACAAAGGCGCCGATGCTGAGCGAGTTGATGGATTCATTGGGTGTGGCAAAAAACTCGATCTGACGGCTGGCCAGATCGGCAATCGGGGAGACCCGGCTTAAGGTGGCGGTCAGTTGGGCCGGATTGCCCTGAATTTTATATTCAATCTTTTGGCCGACCTTGAGCGCAGACTGCTGGTCACTTGGCAGTTTGGCCTGAATTTCCAGCCGGTCCGGATTAACAATTTCAAACAGGGTCTGGCCGGCAGAAACCGTCTGGCCAGGTTCGACCTGACGCTGGGTAATCACCCCGCTAATCGGGCTGAGAATGGTGCCATCACGGTCGGCTTTTTCGGCAATATCGACGTTGGCCTGCTGGGCACGGACATTTTCCAGCTGGGCACGATAATCGACCTGACTTTGTTCATATTCAACTTTGGAAATAAAGCCCTGATTCAGCAGGCGACGTTTACGCTCCATCATCACCCGGGCCTGATTGGCTTGTGCCTGCGTGGAGGCAAGGTTGGCGCGTGCTTGCGCCAGACGTGCGGCATTATCCTGATTGTTTAAACGGACCAGCACCTGACCTTTGCTAACCCGCTGACCCACTTGCGCATTGACTGCACTGGCGGTGGCAGTGACCTGTGCCTGAATGCTACTGTGTTGTACGGCACGAATAGTGCCGGTAAAGGCAGATTTGGACACCGAGTCGCCGGTTTGCACGGCCACCACATCATCCTGAATCAGTTCAATGGTTTCTGGTTTGCTACGGGCCTGTTCCGGTTCTGAGTTCTGGCAGGCGGTCAGCAGCAGGCACAGGCAAAGTGTACTGAGGCCGAGTAGGGGCGTACGAAAACGGGTAGAAGTATGTGATATACGCGGTGCTGGTCGCATGCATATTTATCCTTATTTTTCTTGTCACATGACAATTCAATTAAAAACTTCACTTTATTCAAGTGCTTTCAAGCGAGTAATAATTCTGTCGTATTCTGCCTGTGTTTTTCGATAGCTCGTTTGTAACGATTGAATCTGCTGTCTTTTCTGATTTAAGTTGGTCAGGTTGTTATTTAAATTGTTTTTCAGCTGTTCCGGGACCGGTTTGACTTTGCGCAGATATTCCATTTCCTGACGTTTAAACACAATCCGGTCATTCTGTAATTGTTTTAACTGTTCCTGCTGAAAGGCAATCTGCTTTTTAATATGTGCCAGCGCATTGTCACGTTGCTGGGTAGCAATATGACTGTTGGTATAGGCCTGTTTTAGTTTTAAATCCTGCTCGCGCTGACGGGCCTGCGCGGCACGTTGTGGCGCCTGACGGGCATCGGTTTCGCTATTATAGGGACGCGCACGCTGAATCACCTGCATGTTGCGGTCCAGTGCTTCATAGCCATAGCGGATATGGTTTGGCGTAACATTGCTGCTGATATTGGCCACGCCGTTTTTATCGTAGTAGCGATACCACGCCGGCTTGTTGTCGGTATTGGCAGACAGCTGTCCTATCTGTAAAGCCAGCAGCAGGCCCAGCAACGATTTACTGAACAATGATGTATGCGCCCTTTTTGTGAGAGCTTTTTGAAAAAAAGTACGCACAAGCTTCCCCGAGATAAAGTTGACTAATTTACTTATTTTTAAGTCTTTAAACTGTTATATTAGACCAGAATCAGAAATTTAAAAAATACAATAGACAAAAAAAAATCAATGGTCATGGAAAAGTGTGAAGCAGTTATACAAAGTTTCTATAAAGTGTAGGTTTGGGCAAAAACTGTTCATTGAAACCTAAAGTAAAGATATGTTAAAAATAACCATAATTATGTAAATAAAATTCTACTACACCGAATTGCTTGTACAAACAAAATGGGAAGGGTCATTAAATGGACGATAAACTCCAAAATCTAAAAGTCATGGTGATTGATGATTCAAAAACCATTCGTCGTACAGCTGAAACTTTATTACAGCGTGAAGGCTATGAAGTGGTCACTGCCGTCGACGGTTTTGAAGCATTGTCTAAAATTGCCGATGCAAATCCGGATATCGTTTTTGTTGACATCATGATGCCACGTCTAGATGGCTATCAAACCTGCGCATTAATTAAAAACTCGCAAAACTACCAGAATATTCCAGTCATCATGCTGTCCAGTAAAGATGGTCTGTTCGATCAGGCCAAAGGCCGCGTGGTGGGTTCAGATGAATATTTAACCAAACCTTTTAGTAAAGATGAGCTTTTAAACGCGATTCGTAATCACGTAAGCGCATAACTCGGGGAATATAAAGATGGCACGTATTTTAATTGTAGATGATTCTCCAACAGAAACATTCCGCTTCAAAGAAATTCTGACCAAGCATGGTTTTGAAGTGCTTGAAGCAGCCAATGGTGCAGACGGGGTGACCATGGCACAGGCCGAGCTTCCTGACTTGGTGCTGATGGATGTGGTGATGCCGGGTGTAAACGGTTTCCAGGCGACCCGTCAAATTGCCCGTGGGGATACCACCAAGCATATTCCAATTGTGATCGTGAGTACCAAAGACCAAGCCACTGACCGCGTTTGGGGGAAACGTCAGGGTGCCAGCGATTATCTGACTAAACCTGTAGATGAACAACAATTAATAGATGTTATTAATCAACACCTGAATGCAGGATAACTTATGGCCGCAAATGGATTTATCGAATTACTTCGGTTGTCTAAACGGGGAAATAAAAACTACGTTACAACTGAAAATGAAGTAAACCGATGGTCTGGCATTGCGTTTGAGATGATGGGGCAATATTTCGTTGCCCCGTTGGGGGAAGTCACTGAGGTTATCTATCCACCAAAATATACGCCGGTACCCAACACCCAGAACTGGGTCATGGGGCTGGCCAATATCCGGGGCCGATTACTCTCAGTTTCAGACTTGGCACATTATGTTTCTGGACATAGCAGTGCTTATTCACCGACTCAAAAAGTAATGTGTATTAGTCATCAAGACCATTATGTCGGTTTGGTTGTAGATCAAGTTTTGGGGATCCAACACTTTAATAAGAAAAGTTTCTTTTCTAAACACAATGATTTAGATAGTAATTTACAAGAATATTGTCAGGGGTATTTCCACCAGCATAACCAGCAATGGCATATTTTCTTATTTAGTCGTTTATTGCAAAACCCAAAATTTATGAACGCATCTATAAAATTTATAAATTAACTATCGCGTACGCATATATAAAGGCGAAAATCGGGGAGAAGCTGCATGGGCTTTAAACTTAAAAAGAAAAACTCAGGCGATGGAACCAACCGCAAAAGCGGTTCGGCATCAGTCGCAAAATTACAGACGCAAATTGACCAGTTTGCGGGTGTATTCGGTGATACCAATAAATCAAAGCCACTTATTTTCATTGCCGCAGTTGCGCTGTTGGTCTCGATTATCAGTCTTTTGTCTTTATTCTATAGCGTACCGCGTACCAACCAGTTAACCCAGAGTCTGGGTGAATTGCGTTTGTTATCGCAGACCATTTCACGTCAGGCCACTGAAGCCACTGCTTCAGGCACCAAAGAATCGATCCAGAAGCTGACCCAGTCACAACAAAGCTTTAAAGACAACCTGGAAACGGTAAAAGATATTAGCAGTAACTCGGCCGAGCTGGAAAAAGTCGAAGCCGACTGGGCCAAAGTTTCTCAGAATATTGATACGATCAGCTCGCAACAGGCCATTATTAGCAAACTGTATGACACCAACATCGCGATCAGTGAAACCATTCCGGGGATTCAGGCTGAATATAACCTGATGGTTGACCAGATGGCACGACAGGACATGCCAAGTAGCCAGGTGGTTATTGCCAAGAACCAGGTGTTCATTGCAGAACGTATCCTGCGTTCAATCAGCTCGGTATTAACCGGTTCAGAAAACTCGCGTGAATCTGCCGATGACTTCAGTGCCGATACCGAAACATTCGGTGCTTACTTAAATGCCCAGCTGAACGGTAGTGCAGAGCTCGGTGTACAGCGTATTGCTGACCCAGGCCTACGTGAAGCTTTAGAAGGCATCCAGTTTGAATATGATGACGTTTTAAAATCTGCATCGGCAACGGTATTAAATAACTCGGCGCAGATTGTACGTGTACGTCAGGCTGCATCGGACATTTTCAGTCAGTCAGATGAGCTGTTAAACCAGTTAAACAAATTATCCAGCGGTGCAGGCCCGGCAGTCATTATTCCGGCCGTACTGTTAATTGCCAGCTTATTGGTCTTCCTGGTACTGGTATTCAAATTACTGACTTTACGTAGTCAATCCGATAAACAACGTGTAACCCGTCTGCAAGACGAATATGACCGTAACCAGAACGCGATTTTACGTTTACTGGATGAAATTGCCGACCTGGCGGATGGTGACTTACGTTCATACGCGACCGTATCGGAAGACTTTACCGGTGCGATTGCCGACTCGATTAACTTCGCAATTGACCAGTTACGTGACCTGGTATCGCGTATTCATGAAACTTCTCACGAAGTAGCGCGTTATACCGCCAATACTCAGGAAATTACCAACCAGCTAGCCGAAGCATCTGAACACCAGGCGCAGGAAATTGCCGGTGCATCTGCCGCGATTAACGAAATGGCGATGTCGATTGACCAGGTATCTGCCAACGCCGAAGAATCTGCAGCGGTTGCGGAACGTTCAGTACAAATTGCATCGAATGGTGCGGAAGTTGTAAACCGTTCAATTCAGGGTATGGATATCATTCGTGAGCAGATTCAGGAAACCTCGAAACGTATTAAACGTCTGGGTGAATCTTCGCAGGAAATTGGTAACATCGTTGCCCTGATTAACGATATTGCCGACCAGACCAACATTCTGGCCTTAAACGCAGCAATTCAGGCATCGATGGCTGGTGAAGCAGGTCGTGGTTTCGCGGTCGTAGCCGACGAAGTACAACGTCTTGCGGAACGTTCAGCATCTGCAACCAAGCAGATTGAAACCCTGGTTAAAACCATTCAGACCGATACCAACGAAGCGGTAATTTCGATGGAACAAACCACCTCTGAGGTTGTTCGTGGTGCGAACTTGACCAAGGATGCCGGTGTGGCACTGGATGAAATTCAGACGGTATCGAATAACCTGGCGAAACTGATTGCCAACATTTCTGACGCTGCGAAACTGCAGTCGGCTTCGGCGGGTCATATTGCGACCACGATGAACGTTGTACAGGAAATTACGTCGCAAACCACGACAGCAACCTTCGATACGGCACGTTCGGTTTCTGAACTGGCCAGCATGGCGGAATCATTACGTGAATCTGTAACCGACTTTAAACTTCCGGACTAAGGAAGCCACAGAGAGCTTCTTTCGGGAAGCTCTCTGTTTTACACAGATCAAGCCAAGCATCGACAAGATCAGCTTAACTTCAGGGTTAGGTTACACGTGATGGTTACAATTAAGTTTGAGTGCCGCTGGGCGCTGAAAACATAAGAAGCCTTAGCTATGAAAGAAATATTAAAAAATTTAGTTGAAACGACTGCGCTTCCTGAAGATAGTTATCTTGATCAAGATGCAGAAATTCTAGAAATTTTTGTTGAAGAAATTGAAGAAATCTTCGTTGAGCTAAAAGACCTGTTGGCTCAATGGGCCACGCAGCCTAACGATCAGGAAACGCTAACCACCATTCGCCGTCATTTTCATACCTTAAAAGGTTCGGGACGTATGGTTGGGGCCAAGTCGGCAGGGGAGCTGGCCTGGACGGTTGAAGATACCTTAAACCGGGTCATTTCCGGTAGCCTGACCCTGTCAGCGCAGGTGCAGCAGTTTGCAACCGCGGTGGCGAACGTCTTTGAATACAAACTTTATCCAAGCTTTAAACATGCCCAGCCGATGGCACTGGACCTGCGTCCATTGGTGCTATTAGGACAACAACTACAACAAAATTTAAGTCCTGAACCGGCTTTAGAAGAGCTGTTACAACTGGCAAGCAGCCTAACATCCAGCGACAGTATTACTGGTCTGGAGTTTGATACAGCAAGCACTGATGAGCAGGTTGCTGCAGACACCGAGCTGGCTGTGGCTGATAGTATTGAAGAAGATCCGTTAGCGGCTGAAACACTGGCCATCTTTATTGAAGAAGCGGAAGAACACCTGTTAACAGTGGATCGCTTCCTGGCACATGATGAGCTGAAAACTCAAGATTACAATGGCCTGATTCGTGCCCTGCATACCTTGCGCGGCAGTTCATCCATGGCACACATCGAGCAGATTTTTGATGCCAGCTCCAAGGTCGAAAACCTGTTCAAGACCCTGTTGCAGGATGAAATTGAATCGACCTCTAAAGAAACCGCACTGTTATTGCAATATGCTGAATTTGTGCGGGATTATCTGCATCTGTTGCCGCAGAATGACAGTGCCGGCATGGACCGGATTTATCAGACTTTCAATACTGCATGGCAGAACTATGGCTTTAGCCTGGAAGATGTTGATGAATCAGTGAATCCGCAAGGTCTGGTATCCAAGCTGATTGAACTGAATATTGATCAGTTGCTCGATGCTGAGTTCGAATTTGACCAGCGTGCGCAGGCTGAATATCCGGAATATATCCAGACCCTGAGCCATCAGGCGAAGCTGCTGGTAGAGCGTACCGATAACCGCGCCTCTCAGGGTATTCATGATTTTACCCAGGAATTACAACTGGCCTATGCGGCCTTGCTGGACAAGCCAAGCCTGCTGCATAGCGATTATGCCTTTGAATTATTTGGACAGGCGCATCAGGAATTTATCCATCTGTTTGATACCCTGGCTGCCGGGCAACGCGTCAGCTTAAGCGAAGATGCTCAGCAGATCATCAATAACCTGAGTGCCTTTGTACAGCAGGATATTGAAGCACTAAGCCCAGAAACTGATACCACAGAAGCTGTAACCGAAACGGTTGAAGCCGGTGCCGGGCTGAATCTGGCCGTATTGTCACAGCGTCTGGAAGCTGACCGTCAATACATGGATAGCGCTGAAGCCAATAAGGACTTTGACTCAGACCTGCTGGACATTTTCCTGGAAGAGGCCGAAGAGTTACTTACGGGTATTGACCAGGATGTTAACAGCTGGAGCCAAGACCCGAGCAATACTGCTGCGCTGAACAATCTGATGCGCCATTTGCACACCTTAAAAGGTGGTGCCAACATGATTGCAGCCAGCCATATCGGTCTGATTGCGCACCATTTAGAAACCATTTATGAGCGCATCATTAACCGTCAGATGAGCGCATCGACCGCATTGATTCAGATTATCCGTCTGGTTCAGGACAATATTGCGGACCGTATCCAGACCATCCGTGAACAGCAGGTCGATTATCCGGCGCAAGAATCACTGGCGATTCTGGAAAATATTAGCGAACTGGCCCAAGGTCAACTGGTTGAAGCTGAATCGCTGGCAGTGGCGGCTGAAGCAACCTCTAGCGCAGATGTACAACAGTCTGATGCATCTGCACTTGAGTTTGAACTGGAACAGCCAGCACCTGCAGAAACAGCCTATACTGCGCCTGAAGATGAGCAGCCAGACACCAGCAGCGAACCGGTACTGGAAGATGCACCGACCCTGGCTGAGCAAACCATCCCTACAGATGCGGTATCTACTACTGAAAATGACGGTGAAGACAATCTGCATTCGATTGTGGAAGAAACCTTCCTGGAAGAAGCCGAGGAACTGCTCGACACCACAGAAAGCCTGTTAAAGCAGTGGTTTGACCATCGTAGTGACCGAAGTATTTTGCTGCAGTTACAACGTGCTGCGCATAGTCTGAAAGGCGGCGCGCGTATGGCTGAAATCGAGCCGGTGGCCGTGATTGCTTATCAGCTGGAAAATACCTTTGAACAGTTTGCGGTGCATCAGTTTAATTCCAATGCTTATGATGCCTTGCTCAACACCACTGTGGTCTGGTTAAAAGAAGCCATCTTCCAGCGTGATTACAGCAATTTTGACAGCCTGAAAGCTAGCCTGGAGTCGATTGAATACGTCAATGCGACGGCACAGCTGCCAGAACGCTTTAATACCACCGATCTGCTGGCGCCAAGCAAAACCTTCGAATTTGTGCAGGGTGATGGTGCCGAGCCGCCATCCATGCAGGGCGAATGGAGCGAAACCGCACAGCTGGATAACAGCAATGAGATGATCCGTATTTCGGCTGATCTGGTTGAGAAGATGATTGACCTGTCGGGTGAAAACGCGATTAACCGCTCGCGAATCGAGATGGAGCTGGGTCAGCTGGGCGGTACCCTGAATGAAATGGAACTGGCGATTAAACGTCTGGCCGATCAGTTACGCCGAATGGAAGGCGAGCTGGAAAGCCAGATTATTGCCAAACATGGTGATGAACATTCACGCTATACCGACTTCGACCCGCTGGAGATGGACCAGTATTCATCCTTGAACCAGCTGTCGAAATCGTTGGCGGAATCGGCGTCGGACTTGGTGGACTTTAAGACCACGCTGGCGGACAAGATTCGTGATGCTGAAGGTCTGTTACTGCAACAGTCGCGGATTCAGGCAGAAATTCAGGAAAGCCTGATGCGCACCCGTCTGGTACCGTTCTCGCGCATGTTGCCACGTTTACAGCGGATTGTGCGTCAGACTTCATCGACCTTAAACCGTCCTGCCGAGCTGGTGGTAAACAATACCGAAGGCGAGCTGGACCGGACTATTCTGGAACGCCTGATTTCACCATTTGAACACATGCTGCGTAATGCGGTGGACCATGGTCTGGAAGATGCCGCTGTACGTAAACAGGCAGCGAAGCCGGAAGTGGGCCAGATTGAGCTGAACATTGGCCGTCAGGGCACTGATGTACTGATTAGCTTTACCGATGATGGTAAGGGGATTGATGAAACCAAAATTCACGCCAAAGCCCTGAGCCTTGGCCTGATTCAGCCAGAGCAGCAGCTGGACAAGAAAGAAATCCTGCAGCTGATTTTCCATCCGGGCTTTAGTACCGCACAAGCCGTGACCCAAATTTCGGGTCGTGGCGTCGGTCTGGACGTGGTGCAAAGCGAAATTAAAGCGCTAGGTGGCCATGTCGAGGTCGATTCTGAACTCGGTAAAGGCACTACTTTCAGTATTCGCGTACCGACCACAGTGGCGGTATCCGATGCCTTGATGGTAAAAGTTGGCGATCAGCAGTTCGCAATTCCATTGGCGCAAATTGACCGTATTGTACGAATTTCACCTTCTGCGCTGGAAAGTTACTTCAGCAGCAAAGATGACTACTTCAAGATTGATCAGCAAAACTATAAGTTGCGCTATCTGTCCGAGTTTGTTGCCAACCAGCCATTGCCGCGTTTAAGCAATATCGCGCATTCATTGCCGGTGCTGCTGATTAAAGGCAATACCGGTCAGACCATTGCCTTACTGGTCGATCAGCTGATTGGTTCGCGTGGCCAGATTGTGATGAAACCGATTGGGCAGCAGTTCTCCAGCGTGGGCTCGATTGCCGGCGCGACCATTCTCGGTGATGGTCAGGTCTGTCTGATTCTGGATGGTCAGAATATTGCCCGTCAGATTCAGGCCACCCAGCGCATCAAGCATGTGATGGAGCCGCGTGAAGTACAGCGTCGTGATACCCGTCGTCTGGTGATGATTGTGGATGACTCGGTGACCGTACGTAAGGTCACGTCACGTCTGCTCGAACGTCAGGGCTTTGATGTGGTCACAGCCAAAGATGGTGTCGATGCGATTGAGCAGCTGGAAAATGTTAAACCGGATCTGATGCTGCTGGATATTGAAATGCCGCGTATGGATGGCTTTGAGGTGACCAACCTGGTACGCCACCATGACATCCATCGTGACTTGCCAATTATCATGATTACCTCGCGTACCGGTGAAAAACACCGCGAACGTGCCTTTAGCTTGGGGGTAACGCACTATATGGGTAAACCGTTCCAGGAAGCAGAATTGCTTGCCAATATTGAAAACATTTTGCATAGCAGTGAGGCTAAAGCATGAGTCAAAGCAACAGCACCAGCAAAATCGACCAGATTAGCCAGCAGGAACTGCAACATCTGATTACCGTTTCGACCGGTTTTATTGATGCCTATATTGTGGAATGTCATGATCAGGAAGATATGCTGATTCCGCAGAATATTGTCCTGTCGGCGCTGGACAGTTCTACCGCAGTCGATCATGTCGAGTGGCATGATCTAAAACTGCCGGTATATCGTGTTACCCATCCAGAGCAAAATCAGGGCGTTGCCTTGGTGATTGAAGGCGATGAAATTGACCAGCGCTTTGCCCTGATGTGCAATGCCATGCCAAAAACCATCCGTTTGCGTATTTCGGAAGTGGTTGATGATGAGCGTGAAGGCCAACATCCGGCGGTATTCCAGTATGTGCGTATGGGTGAGCAGGTATTCCATGTCCCGAATCTGGCACATATTCAGGCCAGTCTGGGTTTGAATAGCTAATTTAACAGTTGGCAACAGACACAAAAAAAGGAACTCCGCGGAGTTCCTTTTTTATGCAACAGCAAAAAATTAAGTCAGCAGGCCTTCAAGAATCTGCTCATAAATTTCAGCCAGTGGTTCTAAATCATCAATATTCACGTGTTCATTGATCTGGTGAATGGTCGCGTTCAGCACACCGAGTTCCAGCACTTGTGCACCGGTTGGCGCGATAAAGCGGCCATCTGATGTTCCGCCCGAAGTAGACAGTTCAGTCTCAACACCAGTCACATTGCGAATCGCATTTTTGGCGGCATTGACCAGTTCACCGACTGGGGTCAGGAATGGTAAACCGGACAGTGTCCATTGAATGTCATAGTTCAGTTGATGACGGTCCAGAATTTCCAGTACCCGGGCTTTGAGCTGCTCAGCAGTCACTTCAGTCGAGTAACGGAAGTTAAAGGTCACGGTCATGGTGCCCGGTACCACGTTGGTTGCACCGGTACCGGCCTGAATATTCGACACCTGGAAAGAGGTGGCCGGGAAGTATTCGTTGCCATTGTCCCAAACAGTTTCGCACAGTTCAGCCAGCGCTTTAGAGGCAGTATGAATCGGGTTAATTGCCAGATGTGGATAAGCCACATGGCCCTGTTTGCCTTTCACGGTTAATACCGCATTTAATGAACCGCGACGGCCATTTTTGACAATATCACCCAGACGATGGGTGCTTGATGGTTCACCGACCAGACACCAGTCCATTTTTTCATTACGTGCTTCCAGGGTTTCAACCACTTTCACGGTACCGTTAATGGATGGGCCTTCTTCATCTGAGGTAATTAAGAACGCAATTGAGCCTTTATGATCTGGATGTTTGGCCACAAAGCGTTCTGAAGCCACCACCATGGCTGCCAATGCTGTTTTCATATCGGCACTGCCGCGGCCATAGAGCTTGCCATCACGAATTTCTGGAGCAAACGGGTCAGAATGCCAGGCATCTAAACTACCAGTAGGAACCACATCGGTATGACCGGCAAAACAGAACACCGGGCCTTCTGTGCCTTTACGCGCCCAAAGATTATCGACATCTTCAAAACGCATTGATTCAATATTAAAGCCAATCTTTTTTAAGCGTTCCGCCATGATGTCTTGGCAGTTATGATCAACAGGTGTTACGGAAGGTTGACGTAATAACTGTAAGCTGAGCTCGAGCGTATCTGAGTGGTTCATGGCTTTGGAATCATGCAAAAAATTTGCCCCTATAATAGGGGAATCATGCCGAGAAGGGGAGTTTTTAATATAAAAAAACCTTATCAGGAGATAAGGTTTTTGCCGGGAATTTGCATTGAAATTTGATTATTGACGGATTTCATCCTGAGTTTTTTCAGCCGTATTACTTACCGCATTACCTGCTGAAGAGACATCTTCACCTAGACCTTTTACTGTATTACAACCAGTCAGAACAAACATCATTAGTAATGAAGTCGCTAGAATTTTTTTCATCATCATCTCCGTATCATTAAGCATAAATTATTCTGATGTGAAAATTAGAGTAAGAAATATACAGCCAAAAAAATATAGTGCTTTGATTGTGGTTGAGTAATTAAATGTTGTTCAAAGATAGGCTTTTAGTCCAATAGTGCTGATAACAGGCATCCATCAGCACCGGGTTACGATACATATAAAATGCTGACTGATCCTGATTCAGATATAAGCCATTGCTCCAGAATGCGTTGGCTGAACTGCTTGGACTGGCATGTGGGCAAATCCATTCATGCCGTTGCAGTCGGTAAAAATCCTGATGATTTTTCGGCAAATGCTGGCCCCAGGTGCCAATTCTGCGCTCGGGATTGACCCAGTCAGGAAGAGCCTGTGCAGTAGCATGTTCAGGCAGATACAGCTGGCCTTTTAACACGGCAAAGCGCTGTTGAATGGTATGACCTTGGGCCTGCTGAAACTGAAACTGCTTTTGGGTAAAGTGGGTTAACTTGCGTAATAAGGTGTCGCTGCGGTTCAGCCCATACCAGTAGGGCAGACTCAAATCACGTTCAGCCAGATAATATTTGAGCGCCACTTCCCAATGTTCAACTTGCTGGTGGTCATGGTTTAGCAGCAGAAAATCGAGTTCGCCCGTGGTGCGTGGTCCATCAATTATCTGAATGCTATGTCCGAGTAATTCATAAGGATGATAGTCACGCTCGGTCAGCCAGAACCAGAGCAGCATTTCAAACCGCAGCCCTAGCCGGGTACTTTTGAGCTGGCTTAAAAAATCTTCCAGTGCAGCCGGATGCTGGTCTAAATGCTTCAGCCGGCTTTGATAATGATCAAAGTGCTGCAACCAGCAATCTGTAGGATGAAAATCAAAGCCATAACGCTGCTCCAGTGCTGGTGGCAGCTGCTGTAAAATGTTGGGACTGGCCACGCTAAAGGCCAGTTGCCGCACCAGCGGATTGCGGAAATTTAACCAGGGTTCAGCAGAAATATCAGTAAAGGTGTTAGGCGACATCAGTAAATCCATGGTTAAACAGCAGAATTACAACGAAGAAAAGTTTAAAAACGCTTTATACTAGCGCAATTCGACGGGTAGGGTTGCGGTATGAGAGTATTGTTTTGGCGAAGTTTGGTGGTGATTTTTGTCATCCTCGGCTTCATTGGTGCAGTGTTGCCCGGTATGCCAACAACAGTCTTTCTGATTTTAGCGGCCTGGGCCGCGTCCAAAGGCTGGCCGCAAATGGATGCCTGGTTGCTGAACCATCCCAAATATGGCCAGACCTTAAGAGACTGGCGTGTCAATGGCACCGTACCGCGTAAAGCCAAATGGTTTGCCACCATCATGATGCTGATCAGTGCCTGCATCATGTTATTTACCACGGCTCCGCTGGCCGTCAAAATTTTTACCAACCTGACCATGTTTGTGGTGGCAATCTGGTTATGGCTACGTCCTGAACCTGTTGTTGTCACTCCACCAAAGGTAAAGCAAGAATGATCTACCCTCTACAAGCTGCGGATATTCTGGTTGATTTATCTGAGCAGACCTTATATCTACCAAAACACAATAAACTGTATGTGGTGTCTACCGGTGAAAAGGGCATTGGTGAAGCAGAAAATAGTGGCAAAACCCCACGTGGCTGGCATCAGGTGGCCCTCAAGTTTGGTGCAGATGCGCCGGAAAATACCGTGTTTATTGCCCGTCAGCCAACGGGTGAAATTTATGATGATGAGCTGGCCGAACAGTTTCCTGAACGTGACTGGATTTTGTCCCGTATTTTATGGCTATCAGGGCTGGAGGATGGTTTTAACCAGGGCGCTGGCTGTGACACCTTTAAACGTTATATTTATTTGCATGGCACGCCAGATACCGAACCGATGGGCATTCCCAAGTCACATGGCTGTATCCGGATGCGCAATCGCGACATTATCGAGCTGTTCGAGCTGATTCCAGAACAGGCATTGGTGTATCTGTCTGAAGAGCGGCTGGATTTTAGTCCCTTGGCCATTGAACCACAGCCATAAGACTTAAGCCTGAATTTTACTGGCATTTTTTACAGATAAAAAATAAAAATGTGCAGGCGAGCAGGGGGGGAATTGCAAGAAATTTCTTCTATTCTCAAGTGGGCTAAAAATAAAATTTTTTGAATAAAGTCAAATAACATACAGAATTTGTTTGTTTTTCTAGTGAATCACTTATTTTTTAATCACTCAGTCATAAAAAAGTGAAAACTGGCAGAAAAGCGTTTGACAGGCGGTAAAGATTCTCTATAATGCACCTCACAAACGATGAAGACGTTAAGGGCGCTTAGCTCAGTTGGTAGAGCGTCTGCCTTACAAGCAGAATGTCGGCGGTTCGATCCCGTCAGCGCCCACCAAGCCTTTACGTTAAAGATTCTTACGTGCAGCGGTAGTTCAGTTGGTTAGAATACCGGCCTGTCACGCCGGGGGTCGCGGGTTCGAGCCCCGTCCGCTGCGCCACTTAAGCTTCTTTAATATTCGTTTGAACCACAATAGTGACTTTGTGTAAGTGCAGCGGTAGTTCAGTTGGTTAGAATACCGGCCTGTCACGCCGGGGGTCGCGGGTTCGAGCCCCGTCCGCTGCGCCATTTACATAAAACGCTTTTGAGGGCGCTTAGCTCAGTTGGTAGAGCGTCTGCCTTACAAGCAGAATGTCGGCGGTTCGATCCCGTCAGCGCCCACCATGATTCTTTTGCGATGCAGCGGTAGTTCAGTTGGTTAGAATACCGGCCTGTCACGCCGGGGGTCGCGGGTTCGAGCCCCGTCCGCTGCGCCATCTCAAAGAATAGCCCTATAAGTTTCCTGAGCTTATAGTGGAATCAAGATTGACAATCTTAATCAGGGCGCTTAGCTCAGTTGGTAGAGCGTCTGCCTTACAAGCAGAATGTCGGCGGTTCGATCCCGTCAGCGCCCACCATATTCAAGCTGTAAAGCTTAAAAGACCTTAATTGCTTACGCAATTACCGTTGCAGCGGTAGTTCAGTTGGTTAGAATACCGGCCTGTCACGCCGGGGGTCGCGGGTTCGAGCCCCGTCCGCTGCGCCATTTTTCATGCCCTGATGTGAAAAATGTGATCAATTACCAAGACTACACACTTCGTTGGTCTTACGTCGTAAAAAATAATATATTATTTTTTACTCTTCAGGGCGCTTAGCTCAGTTGGTAGAGCGTCTGCCTTACAAGCAGAATGTCGGCGGTTCGATCCCGTCAGCGCCCACCATATCTTTCTTGCCTAAATCTTAAATATTTCATAGAATCCCAGCATTATAAAACAATAAAATGGACTGGATGATCTATGCGCAATCCATATCAACGCAAGGCCGCGTCTAAATCTCAAACTTCAAGCTATAACGTTCAAGATATTTACAAACAGTTTATTGAAATCATGGTCAGCCAGGGACAAGTGTTTGCGCTGTATCATGATGGCTGGGCCTTATGTGCCACACCCACCGGACAGCGTGCTTTTGCGGTCTGGCAAAATAAAAGTCTGGCCAAACTGCTGGTCAAAGACAACTGGGAAAATTACGATATTCAGGAAGTCAGCTTTAAAGATTTTATTGAAAAAGTCCTGCCATTTTTAAGACAGGAAAACACACTGGTGTCAATGAATCTTAGTCCCGAAGGGCAGAATGTACTGGTGGCACCGGAAAAGCTGCTGCTGGATATTAAAAACTATCTTTACCAGATTTATCTGCAAAAACCTGAGGTCTATAAAAACCTGCAACTGCCTTCGCCACGTTCCATTCGCCTTAATTAATCTTTATTGGGTATTAATATTCATTGAGTAGCCAACCACTTACATAAGCAAAATATTCGCGTAACCAGGAGTTATAGCGAATATAGAGTGGTGTAGGAGCGCTATAGGGCAAGGGCTGCTGATAGCCCTGTTTGCGGGCAATGGCCAGCGCACGCGGTAAATGAAAATCACTGGTGACCACGGCAATCGGATCACTGAGCTGAATGTCGTGCTGTGCCAGCAAGGCCTTGGAATTGTGGAAATTCAGAGCGGTACTGGTGCTGCGTGCTTCCAACAGAATTCGTGTTTTCGGAAGATGATGTTGCTCTGTTAAATAGTGCGCCATCACTTTGGCTTCGGTCCACTGATTCCCAAAAGCGGCGCCACCACTGACGATAATGGGAATTTGTGGCAGCTGCTTGGCCAACGCGGCCCCGGCATCCAGGCGTTTGGCCAAGGTCGGCGTCGGCTGGTTGTGCTGGATTCCCCCGCCTAAAATCAGAATCGCCTGCGTATTTGGATTGGGTTGGCTATGCAGGCTTTGCCAGTGTAAGTAGCCAAAGAACAACGCCACACTGAATAGCCAGACCCAGAAAGCACCGCATACTAAACGCCAGCCTTGTTGATAGATCGGGCGCTGTCGAATCCAGCGCTGTAGCAGAACATAAGCCAAGGCATAAATGAACAGTGCTGCACCGAACAGCATCGGCAGCAGGGTACCAAAATGAAAGCTGTTCAGACTGAGCAACCACAGACCATTGGCCAGTAGTAGAATTGCAGCCATCAGGCTCAGAAGACGTTTCAGTGGGGCGTGGCTGTGACTCTGCATGGCGGAATGATCATAAATAGCGTGATGTATCTGCAGATTATAAAAGATCAAGATGAAAAAACCGGACATCAAGTCCGGTTTTTTCAATTTTAGTTTTCAGCAAGTTAGCAAAACTTAGTAGACATCACGGCGGTAACGGCCTTCGCTGCGTAATTGATCCACCGTCGCTTCACCGAGCAGTTCAATCAGGGTCTGGTCAACATCGCTGGCCATGCCATCAATACTGCCGCAGACATAAATCACGGCACCTTGCTCAATCCAGCGTTGCAGTTCTTCGGCCTGTTCACGCAATTTATGGTGTACATAAACTTTCTGTTCCTGATCACGCGAGAAGGCCACGTCCAGACGCTGCAACATGCCGGTGCTTTGCCATGCAGACACAATATTTTCATAGAAAAAGTCATGTGCGCGCTGACGTTCACCGAAAATCAGCCAGTTCTGGGTATAGTCATGACGGATACGTGCCTGTAACAGACTCATCAGTCCGGCAATACCGGTGCCGTTACCAATACAGATGATTGGACGGTTGTCATCAATCAGGTGGAACGATTCATTGGTGCGAATGCGCAGGGCAATACTGCTCTGTAGCGGCGCATGTTGGGTGAGCCAGCCCGAACCAAGACCCAGTTGACCTTGGGCATCGGATTGCTGGCGGACCACCAGACGCAAAATCTGCTGCGATGGAATGCTGGCAATCGAATATTCACGTGCAGGCAGGGTCGGTAACTGTTCCAGTAACTGTTCCAGATTGGCAAACGGCTCGACTTCAATGGTCAGGTCTTTGTCCCAGAGTGCCTGTTCAATCGGTTCACCGGTCGAATCTAGCAGGGTACCCGGCTGAATCTGATGCTGTTGCATAAAGGCTGCCAGACGCTCAGGACTGTTCCCTGGCTGGATTTCGGCAATATCACCGGCTTCCCAGTGTGCTTCGTGTTGCGGTGCCAGCTCGATATTATAGGCTGGTGCACCCAGACTGTCCGGATTGAGCAGATCACGCTGTTTCAGAATCCAGCTGTCAAAGGTCTTGTGAATGTCCATACCTTGCAATTCAAGCTGGGTGGCTTGAGCCAGTGCCGCGTTCCAGCGCTGGATATCTTCATTGCTGGCATTGTCCACTTCAATGGTGGCAAACAGAGGCTGTGCCTGATTGCGTTGTAACCACTGATCAATTTTATGACCAAAGCTGCAGTAGCTGTCCAGATATTCCCTGGAGCCCAGCGCCAGTACCGCATAACGCAGATGCTGTAAATTGGCCGAGCTGCTCAGGATTTTCTTGTCAAAGCTGGAGGCTAAATCAG
Source organism: Acinetobacter sp. YH12134 (assembly GCF_013418555.1). Lineage (NCBI taxonomy): Bacteria > Pseudomonadati > Pseudomonadota > Gammaproteobacteria > Moraxellales > Moraxellaceae > Acinetobacter > Acinetobacter sp. YH12134. The sequence goes on from NZ_VPBT01000001.1 coordinate 157,908, forward strand.
GTGCTTCACCGGTACCATAGGTACTGGCTACAAACAGCACCTGTTCTACCGATTGCAGATCTTCCAGACTCAATTGCCGGACCGGTTTCACGGTCACCGGCTGATGTGCTTCCTGCAAACTGGTCGCAGTACGCCAGGCCAGCTGTTCAGCCACGCCGGTTTGGGTGGCGTAGGCAATCAGCCACGGTTTGGCATTTGGATCAACCGTGACGGCGCTTGCGCTATTCCGTGCTGCCTGGGTCAGTTTCTTCTGCTTGCGACGTTTCAGATACAGCATCCAGCCGGTCACAAAGAACAGCGGCATCAGCAGGGAAGCGACCATGGCAAAGAACTGGTACACCGGATCAAAGAAGCTGCCACGGTGAACCGGTAACATGCTGCTCATGATTTTTTCATTGAGCTTTTTATCTTCATACAGGCTGATGTCGGTGAGGCTGGCCGTCTGATAGTTATAGGTTGCACTATTACGGGCACGTTCATGCTGCGGTACTGCATCGACAAAGTTCAGGCTGACTTCACCATTGGCCTGTTTGGGCAGATTCAGGGTCATGGTTGAGTAGTCGCGTCCCAGTTGTGCCTGTACGCCAGTCCAGGTCTGGTTCAATACCGCCTGCATTTGCAGCGAATCCAGTCCTTCTGCACGCTCACCACGACCTTCACGCGCAGCACCTTCGCCACGTTCACGGCCTTGCGGCGCGGCATTGGCCTGCATTTGCGGTTGTGGACGCTCTACGCCCAGCACCTTGAACATGCCATTACGCCACCAGTCATAGGACCAGTACAGACCGGTACAGGCCAGAATCAGGTAGAAAATCACCACCCAGGTGCCGACAACGGCGTGTAAATCCCAGATGAAGTTCCGGCCTTTAAGTTTCGGCTTCACAAAGAACCACTGTTTTACCGAATGCTTTTTCGGCCAGCGTAGATACAGACCACTCAAGACAAAGAAAATCAGCATCAAGGCACAGGCGCCGGTAATCTGCTTGCCGACCGGGCCAACGGTCAGGTTACGGTGTAACTGCTGGATAAACTGGAAAAATTCACGGCCTTTAATCTCGGGTAACACTTCTGCGCTGTAGGGGTTAATCAGCACATTCTGGCCGCGACGTGCGCCTTCTTTGGCAATATTGACACTCGAAGATGCTGCCGGATCGGAGGCGATAGTAATGCTATTAATTTTGGTTTCAGGTTGAGTCAGCTGAAAATGCTGATAGATTTCCGCCGGGGTGAGCTTGGCCCGGTTTTCGACCTGCACGGTATAACTGTCCGGATTCATCCATTTTAGAATATGTTGTTCATAGGAATAAATCGCACCGGTAACACCCATCAGTGCGAGAATCAGGCCTGCACTAATTCCAAGGAACCAGTGCAGCTGGAAAAATATTTTTTTAAGCATAGCAATACAGCAGCAGTGTGAAGAGAACAATGGGCGAAATTATAACTGAAGAATAGCGAGATGGAATAGAGTTTGAATATAATATTTATTCTCATTATCATTTAGGTTGGTGCAAACCGGATAAAAAAACCTCCAGCAGGGTGGAGGTTTTTTTGAACGTACAGGCTTAAAGCTGTTTTGGCTCACCTACAGATTCAAGCAGGTGCTTACGAATGGTTTTAAAGGAAAAGTTTTTAGAATCCAGACGTTTTGGCAAGATATAAGCGCCTTGCTGACCTTTGACGGTAAAGTTCACCAGAATGAAATCCGGGGTAGAATACCATTCATAAATGTCTTTCCAGCTAATCGCGCCCATGCCTTCTTGTAGACCCATTTGCTGACGCATGATGATGCCGTGCGGTTGTACGCCTAGACGGATGCCTTTAATTTCCTGTACCGGAAATTCATTCATTTTACGTTTGGCATACCATTCCAGACCGAATTTACGGATCAGGAAGTACAGCACCACACAGACCAAAGCCACCCAGCAGAAAATAGTGGAATAGTTCTTGATCAGGATAATCCCCAGAATAGACAGGGCCGTAATAATGCCCATGATCGCCCAGGCTTTGGTGCCAATTTTGTTGGTGCTACGCCAAATTAAAAGCTGGGCATGACGCTGCTCGGCTTCGCTAATGTCGTAGTTCACAGGCTGTAAAGTATAAGCGTATAAATTTTTCGCGGTCATAGTGGAACTAACAAATTTCAAACTCAGAAAAGTTTAGCATTAATTACAGCATTTCAGGAGTCTATTGTTGCAAAATCATCCGAATTATAACGAGGCCAGTTCGGTGGCATCCTGATCACGGTCATGGCTTAAACTCTGTTTCAGCTGACTCAGTTGATGCAGGATGGTCAGCATCAGCGATAACTGCTGTAAAATAATAAGTCCCTGTTGATCTTCCTGATGATTTTGGCTTAAACGCTGCCGGATGGTATGCAGCATATTTTGCGAAGACAGATCCGGTACTTCATCGTTCAGCAAGGCACCGCGAATATCTTCCAGCGCTTTGTCCAGTAGGGTTAAGATCTCCGGATCTTCAATTTTTTCCCGGTGTGCGCCCAGCGCGGCAATATAGCTAATAAAGGTATGATTCAGGCACAGCAGTTCAAAAGCCTGGGCTTTTTGCGAGGCATCAAAATCCGGTTCAGTGGCCAGGGTAGAAATGAGCGAGGCCAGTTCGGCATCGGTATTATGCGCTGCACGGCGTACCACGCGATAGGTCAGGCCGTTATTGCGCCCGGTTTTGTATTGCTCGATCACTTCGGTCAGATAATCACACTGCGCATTTAAGGCACGGCGAATGGTGCGCGGTAAACGGCGGAATTTCCAGTCCGGGAAAATAAAGCTGACGCCAAACCAGGCCAGTGCACAGCCAATTAAAGTATCAATCATACGCGGCAGGGCGGCGGCAAAGCCCATGCCATCGAGGTTAAAGTTAATCAGCGCCAGAATGGTAATAAAGGCGGTGGCTTGGGCATACTGCTTACTGCGTAATTCAAAGAACAGAATTCCGCTGACTACCAGCAGCAACAGCTGACCTTCGACCGATGGAATAAAATATAAGATGCTATAACCGACCAGAATCCCGACCAGCGTACCGACAATCCGCAGGCGTAAGCGGCGTTTGGTGGCGTTAAAGTTGGGTTGGGTCACAAACAGCGCGGTCAGTAAAATCCAGTAGCCGTATTCAATATTGGTAACCTGGACAAAAATATAGCCAATCAGCAGCACCGCCGATAATCGAATGGCATGCCGGAACAGCACCGATTCTGGGGTTAGATGCTGCTTGATGCGGATGACCATATCATCCCAGCCTTTCAGGTCATCATCTTTAAGCTGGTTTTCAATATGTTTGGTTTTATCCAGCTTGATATAACGCTCGGTTTCCAGGTTGCGTAACTGGGCGTCAATGGATTTAAGGTTCTGATACAGGGCAAACAGGGCATTGACCCAGACCTGATCATACTGCTGTTCGCTACGCAGCTTTTGCAGCGAGTGTTTCAGGTTTTCAAAGGCATGTTTAAAACGTTTGCTGTGAATATAGGGTTCACGCTTCAGGATACTTTCGCTTAAATCTTTACAGGCCTTGCCCTGAATCGCCAGAATGCGCTGGAAACGGAACAGGATGTCGCTGTGCTCAAAAATTTTGGCCAGTTTCTGATAGTCAATATGCGCAGAGTCGGCACGTTCATGAATATCCTGGGCAATAAAATAATATTGCAGGCTGCGGCGGGTGTCTTTCTGGCCGCGGTCACCTTTTAAGCGGGTCAGTAGCGCGGTTTTCAGTTCATTAAACAGGCCAATCAGCTTGCCGTTTTCCATCGACAGGTCAATCAGGCTTTGCTGATAACTGCCGGGGGTCATATCGACATCAAACAGATTGGATTTGGCAAACAGGAAATCGCCTAACGAGGCATAGCTTTGCGAAAGTTTGTCTTGTAGCTGCCGTACCGGGAACAGTAAAAAACTGATGGTGGAAATCAGGCCGTACCAGACTGCACCGGCCACCAGCAAGGCCGGCTGGGTGTACCAGTCTTCAAACAGGTCCACACCGAGCATGGCATAAACCGAAATTACCAGACAGCCATAGGCAATGGTGGCATAACGCCGGCCCAGAGAACCGAGCAGAATCAGGCCAATACAGGAGATAATCAGGCCAATGGCAAACAGCACCGGATGTGGAAACAGCAGCTGAATGGAGGCAGCGGTAATAAAAAAGCCGATATAGGTATAAGTCTGGTTCAGGATTCTTAAAGAGAAGCGGTCATCAATATCACTTAAACCGGCTGCGACCACGCCCAAGGTCAGCGGAATGGTGGCCAGCTGATAGCCGAGCAGATAAGGAACAAAGGCGGTGCCGGCAAAGGCGATCATCATCCGGATGTTATAGATAAAGGCCGTGTTGTAGGCAATGTGTTTGAGACGTGTGAGCCAGGATTTCAAGACTGTTCCTTAAACGAAGCCAGATGCTATGCAGCGGGCAGCAATTATGTGAAACTTCACTTTCAGTACCCTGAAATAATACTATGGACTGTGTACCTTGTCTTTAAATCAGTCATTTAAAAAATATGAATATGTCCGATTCCCATGCCAGTGCAAGCCCGCAGCAGCAGTATCCCTCTTCCTGGATTTTACTGCTGGCTTTGCTGACCTCGCTTGGTCCGCTATCAATTGATATGTATCTGCCGGCCTTGCCTCAAATGGCAGAAGATTTTGGCATCAGCACGCAAATGGTGGCCAACAGTCTGCCGGCTTATTTTCTGGGGCTGGCGATTGGACAGTTAATTTATGGCCCTTTGAGTGACCGGATTGGCCGTAAAACCCCACTATATTTTGGTTTGGGACTGTATTTTCTGGCCAGCCTGCTCTGTATTTATGCCCAGGATGAATGGAGCCTGATTGCGGCGCGGGTATTGCAGGCCTTAGGGGGCTGTGTTGGGGTGGTAATTGCCCGTGCGGCAATTCGTGACCGGCTGGATATGCAGGCCTCCGCGCAGGCTTTTTCCAGCATGATGATTGTGACCGCCATTGCGCCCATTATTGCGCCGGGTCTGGGGGCGATTGTGCTGAGCTTTTTTGACTGGCAGGCGATTTTTGTCTGTCTGGCCATGATGAGTTTAGTCTGCTGGTTGTGTGTTCATTTTTTCTTTCAGGAAACCCTGCCGCCAGAGCGCCGTCTGAAATTGAATTTCTATCAGGTACTGACCCTCTATCTGGCCATTTTTAAGGACCGCAGTTTTTATTTACCGATGATCGCTGGCTGTTTTACCGGCGGGGCGATGTTCTGTTATATCAGCAGTTCTGCCGCTGTTCTGATGGATGGTTATGGCCTGAACCAGCAGCAGTTTTCGATTGCTTTTGGTGCCAATGCGGTCGGTATTATGCTGGCCTCGACCTTAAACAAGCATTTGGCAACCCGCAGCTCTTTAATGACTCGTTTAAAAATAGGCGGTACGGTGCAGGGCACTGGCGCACTGATTCTGGTCATCGCCGGGCTGATGAGCCATGCGCCGATTGCTGTGGTTTTTGCCGGGCTGTTTTTAGCCGTGGCCGGAATTGGTTTTACTGGCCCCAATGCCATGGCGTTGGCGATGTCTGAGCAGGGCGCACGCGCTGGTACAGCCAGCGCGATTATGGGCAGTATGCAATTTAGCTGCGGTTTAATTGGCGGCTTAATGCTGAATGTACTGATCTGGGATGCTTTATTAAATATGGGCAGTGTGATGCTGCTGTTTATTCTGATTGGGGTGAGTGCGATGTACATTATGCATCGGGAGCGGAAATTAAAAACCGCCTAAACCCGATTCATCTTTACAAATAAAAAGAAGAAACCCGGGTGGTTTCTTCTTCGCTCTTTAAGCTGTTGCAGCGTGAGGGCCAGAGCTAAAAAATTATTCTACAAACACGGCAAATTCTTCGACCGGTACCCGTGGAGTAATAAAGCTATTCACAATATGCTCTGGATCGGCATAACCCAGGGCCATACCACAGACCAGTTCTTCATCGGCCGGGGCATTTAAGACCTCTAGTACAATGCGATGAAAGCTATTCCAGGCTGCTTGTGGGCAGGTGTCCAGTCCGCGTGCCTTGGCGGCAATCATCACGTTTTGCATCATCATGGAAAGATCCATTTTTGAACCAATTTCCAGGTCGCGATGCAGGGTAAAAAACAGGCCTACCGGTGCATCAAACAGCTGAAAATTACGTAGATGCTGTGCAGCCATCTTCTGTTTTTCGCCTTTTTCAATATTGAGCAGGCCATACAGCCCCCAGCCATTTTCACGGCGCCGCTCAATAAAAGGCGAGAACCATTGTTCCGGATAATAGGAAAAGGTGGCCTGATAATCGGCCGCACGTTCAGGATGCAAATACAGTTCAGTTTGTGCCTGACAGACCCGATCAATGAGTTCCTGACGCTTTTCACCGGTCACTACATACACCTTCCACGGCTGAATATTGGTGCCAGAAGGTGCGTGGCTGGCCACGCTTAGAATATCTTTAATCATTTGTGGATCGACCGGCCGATCTAAAAAGGCACGCACCGAATGACGCGAGCTAATGGCCTGATCGACCAGTTGTACTAGTCCTTTATCCATGAAAAATCCCTTAAAATGTTTATGTTCTAATCAACTGTTGCTATATACAATAGTCTAATATTTAACCGGGTGGCTAACTTTTGCTTTTCGATAAAACTATGATAATTCGATATTTTTACAAACGAGAATTAGAAAAATTGATCAGTCCTTTATCCTTATACGTTAAAAGTGATTTTAATAAAATAAATTAATTGTTAGATTGAAAGCATAAAACGATTACAGTTTTGTGTAATTCTTTATCGATAAGACTTTTAATTATTTAATAAATAGCAAAAGTGTGATGATTAAATGACATTTAAATTAGGGATGCTTGCCATCTGAGTCAGTATTTAAAATGTCTTAAAAGAGCACGGATGCGTATTATTTTTTACTCTGGAGAAACCCATGGATCGTAAAATCCAAACTTCACTTATCACAAAAACATTAGCGGTCGCAATTACAGCAGCAATGGCGTCTACGGTACAGGCGGCAAGCACTGAACAACAACAAATTCAAGAATTACGCCAGGAAGTACAAGCACTCAAAGCTTTAATTCAACAGCAGCAACAGGTTCAGCAACAGCAACAAGTCCAGATTCAGCAAGTTCAGGCGCAACCGGCACCTGCAGCAAAATCGGCTTCACCATTTTCCTTAAAGTCGAAAGGCGGTGCTGAAGTCAATCTGTACGGTTTTGTACGTGGTGATGCCAACTATATTGTTGAAGGTGCAGACAATGACTTCAACTCGGTACATACCAGCACAGGTGCTGCTAAAGACAAATTACGTGCAACCCCAAAAACTACACGTTTAGGTCTCGATTTCTCTTCACCAGTAGGTGACCGTAAAGTGGGCGGTAAAGTTGAAGTTGACTTCGCAGGGAGCAACGATGCATTACGTATCCGTCATGCATACTTAACGCTGGACAACTGGTTATTGGGTCAAACCACCTCTAACTTCCTGTCAAATCATGCACCAGAAATGATTGACTTTGGTACCAACGTCGGCGGCGGTATTACCCGTATTCCACAAGTGCGTTATAGCCACAAACTGGCACCGGCGACTCAATTGTTGGTTTCTGCTGAAGAAGGGAATAGCTCTGCTCAGGCACTTAAATTAAATGATGACGATGAATTAGCAACTGCTGGTTCAGATGTGACTTACCGTTTACCTGTATTAACCGCTAAATTGACTCAAGGTTTTGCCGAAGGTAAGGGGGCCGCATCAGCACGTGCATTAGTTGAACACTATAAGGCTGAATCAGGTGATGACAAAACAGGTTGGGGTGTAGCAGCAGGTGTGAATTATCAGGTTGCAGAACCGCTAAAAGTATCGGCTGATGTTTCTTATGTTCAAGGCAACAGCAATTATTTATACGGTAGTAACTCTGCATTCTATGTTAATCCAGAGAATGGTGACATTGAACAAAACGAATTTACTGCTTTCCAGGTCGGTGCGACTTATAAGTTTGCGCCAAACTTGCGTTCAACACTGGGCTATGGTGCTATTTTTGCAGATGATGGCACAGACTACGCAGCCTTAAATAGAAGTGCTAATGAAGAAGTGTACCAAGCATGGTTAAACTTTATTTATTCGCCAGTAAAACCGGTTGATTTGGGTATTGAATATATCAACGGTGAGCGTGAAACCTTTGCAGGTAACAAGTTTAAAGATAACCGTTTTGGTGTAATGGCACGTTATAACTTCTAAGTGCTGAACCAAAAAAGAGGTGGCTTGCCGCCTCTTTTTTTTATTTACCGATTTTTAAAAAAAACAATTTTAAATTCAGTTGCTTAAATTTATAGTTAAAAGCAATAAGTTAGACTAATAGCGAATAGCGTTAAAAAAATAAAGATTTTTAGAGAAAAAGATGCATAATGTGCGATTTTTTAAGCTGTATTGTTCAGCTTTTTCTATGAATTAAGATGTATTTGTTGGCTACATGAAGCAATGCATTTTCTATGTTTAGGAGCCTATATGAGATTATCTTTCTATAGTAAGCCTATTCAGAGATTTCAGCCTGACATTACCCTGCCACTGAAGTGTCTGTATTTTATTTTTCACTCCCTCTTTTTCAGGCAGTGCCGGTTGATATGAATTTGAGGAGCGAAGCTGAGTCTTGCGCTCCAGCTCAGATGCTTCTTCGCCAACTCAGAACTTTTTCTGATTTACATTATTCATATTGCAGAGTTTTCCCGTTTATTTAAATTAAACAGAGCAGCCTTATCATAAAAGGTGCTTATATCATCAGGTTTAAATAATCAGAACCGGAAAACAATAAGCATTGACCATATTAAATGGATATTGCCATGGAATTTACTTTTAATGCGTTTTACACCTTAATTGCGGCTGTAATCGTTCTCCTTTTAGGACGTTTTTTAGTTAACAATATTGATTTTCTAAGACGTTACAACATCCCGGAACCTGTCGCGGGCGGTTTGGTCGCTGCGGTAGTGTCTTTAATCGTGCACAATTTCTGGGGCTACAGCATTACCACCAGTAGTGCGCTACAAACCAGTTTTATGCTGATTTTCTTTGCCTCCATCGGTTTAAGTGCCAACTTTGCCAAACTGCGTGAAGGCGGTATTGGTCTGGTGATCTTTCTGATCGCAATTTCACTATTCATCATTGTACAAAACTTTGTCGGGATTAGTCTGGCGACAGTATTGGGCATTGATCCGCTAATTGGTATGATTGCTGGTTCCATTACCTTAACCGGTGGTCACGGGACTGCGGGTGCATGGGGTGAAATCCTTGAGGTTGAACATGGTATTCAGGGGGCTTTGGCCCTGGGGATGGCCAGTGCGACCTTCGGTCTGATTATTGGTGGTATTATTGGTGGGCCATTGGCCAAACTGCTGATCAACCGTTATCAGTTGGCTACACCAAGTACCGATGCACAAATTGAACAGCGTGACAATACGCCAGTTGAACCGGTACCGGGTGAGTTTGTGCCATTTGAATATCCGCATCAGGTGCGTTTAATTACCGCAGACAATGCCATTACCACTTTAGGTTTATTTGCAGCCTGTCTGGCCTTTGCCGAGTTTATGACTGGTTATGCCAAAGGTACGCTGTTTGAGTTGCCAACTTTTGTCTGGGCTTTGGCTGGTGGGGTAATTCTGCGTAACGTATTAGAAGGTATTTTCAAAGTCACTATTTTTGACCGTGCGATTGACGTATTTGGTAACGCTTCATTGTCTTTATATTTGGCGATGGCATTGCTGTCATTGAAATTATGGCAACTGGCAGATCTGGCGGGCCCGCTAATGGTCATTCTAGGCGCGCAAACCATCACCATGGCCTTGTATGCGGCCTTCATTACCTTCCGTGTTATGGGTAAAAACTATGATGCTGCTGTACTGGCTGCGGGTCACTGTGGTTTTGGTATGGGTGCAACACCTACTGCGGTTGCCAACATGCAGGCCATTACCAATATGTACGGTGCTTCTCATAAAGCCTTCCTGATTGTACCGCTGTGTGGTGCTTTCTTTGTCGACTTGATTAATGCGACTGTCATTCAAGTCATTCTTAAGTTTTTTGTTTAAGTAATTTGAGTGGAAAAGCCTTGTTAAAAGGCTTTTCTTTTTAGGATGACTCAATCAGCAAAGGGTGCGAAAAAATGAATGAACAATTAAATGAAACCCTAATGTCCTGGGTGACGCTTCTAAATACCCCGCTGTGGGATTTTCTGGTGATCTTTCTGGTCTTTGTCGGGGTATTTTATACCCTGATCACCGGCGCTGTACAAATTCGCCTGTTCTGGCACAGTATTAAAGCCATGAGGTCGAGCCGTAAAAAAGGCGAAGACAGTTATGGGATTACCCCATTTCAGGCCCTTGTGACCGGTTTGGCCAGTCGGGTCGGGGTCGGTAACGTTGCCGGTGTTGCGATTGCGATTGCGATTGGTGGTCCGGGTGCGGTGTTCTGGATGTGGTTTACCGCATTTTTAGGCATGAGTTCGGCCTTTGTCGAATCTTCACTGGCGCAGCTATTTAAGGTGCGTGATACCAGCAACCATCAGTTCCGTGGTGGTCCGGCCTATTACATTACCCAAGGCCTGAAACAGAAATGGCTGGGTGTAGTATTTGCGGTTGCCCTGATTTTAACTTACGGTTTCGTGTTTAACGCGGTGCAGGCCAACTCGATTATCAGTGCCACATCACATGCCTGGGGCTGGAATCAGGCCAATCTGACTGTTCCAATGGGTGCATTCAGTTTTGAACTGTCCTGGTTGGGTCTGGTTCTGGTCGTCATGACCGCCATGATTATTTTTGGCGGGATTAAACGTATTGCCAAAGTGGCAGAGAAATTTGTCCCGATTATGGCGCTGCTGTATCTGGTGGTGGCATTGTATATCGCCGTGATTAATCTGCCGATTATTCCGGATATTTTCCGCCTGATTTTCAGCAAGGCTTTTGAATTTGATGCCGCTGCCGGTGGTTTCTTTGGGGCGATGGTGTCGATGGCGATGATGATGGGCATCAAGCGTGGTCTGTTCTCCAATGAAGCGGGGATGGGTTCTGCACCAAACGCGGCTGCTGTGTCGGATGTAAAACATCCAGTGAATCAGGGGCTGGTACAGATGCTGGGCGTATTCGTGGACACCTTTATTGTCTGTTCATGTACCGCAATCATCATTTTGTCTTCCGGTTTATATCAGAATGCCGGTTTTGAAGGGGTGACCCTGACCCAGATGGCGCTGGAAAGCCAGATTGGCCATTGGGGCGATGACTTCCTGGCCATTATCCTGTTTATGTTTGCTTATTCGTCGATTATTGGGAACTACGCCTATGCCGAAGGTAACGTGCAGTTCATTAACAACAACCGCAAGATCATGCTGATTTTCCGTCTGCTGGTGCTGTTTATGGTGTATTTCGGCGCGATTGCCACCGTACCACTGATCTGGTCGATGGCCGATCTGTTTATGGGCGTGATGGCCACCATCAACCTGTTTGCCATTTTACTGCTGACGCCATTTGTGCTGATGTTGCTAAAAGACTTCAAAGCACAGCTGAAGCGTGGCGTGAAAGAGCCGGAATTTAAACTGGACAATCATCCTAAATTTAAAGACCGGGTTAATTCCGATATCTGGTAATGCAAACAACAACAGCCTCATCATGAGGCTGTTGTTTTATCAAGAGAATATTCTTTTAGATGCGTTAGCTCAGCAAAGACAGCAAACCCATATACACGCCAAAGCTACCAATCAGGCTGACCCACACCGGCAGTTTGCTTTTCAGTAAAACAATCACAAACATCACAAACGCCAGATCCAGCACTGATGTTAAATAATCCTGTCCCATATCAACAATGAGCGCGAGCAATAAACCCACCACCGCGGCATTAATACCAATCACCGCATGTTTGATTTTGTCCTGATGCATCAGCCAGGACCAATGCGGCAGGGTAGCAAAAATCAGAAAGAACGAGGGCAGGAAAATGGCGATGGTGGCAATGATCGCGTTCAGCACAGGATAGGCAGTTAAATCCAGAAAATAGCCGACATAGCTGGCAAAGCTGAATAAAGGACCCGGCATGAGCTGGGCAAAGGCATAGCCTAAATCAAACTGCTGGGCTGAGATCATGCCGGTACTGACAAAGTCCTGATGCAGCAGCGGTAAAATAATATGCCCACCACCAAAGACCAGTGCAGCAGACTGATAAAAGCCTAAAAAGCCTTCAGCCAGCAGATGCGGATTGATCCAGTTCAGCGCACCGAGCAGCAGAAATGGACAGATAAATAAGATTAGCCAGAGTGTAGTTGAGCCGAAACTGCGCTGTTCCAGCTGAAAACTCGATGCGGTATTACTACCAGTTTGAGGTTGTGCTTTGGCAATCCACATGCCGGCCAGACCAGCCAGCACAATCACCAGAATCTGGTTATATGACAGTGGCAGGAACCAGATCATGAGTGCGGACACGAGCATTAGCAGGTATTGCCACCAGCTTTTGCAAAAGCTTTGCAGCATTTGCCAGAAGGCCCAGAACACCACCGCCAGTACAATCAGTTGAATGGCATGAAAATACGCCGAACTGATCCACGGGAATAACTGCTGACCGATAAAGGCCAGTAGGGTCATCAGCAAGGCCGAGGGCAGGGTAAAACCCAGCCAGGCCACCACTGAACCTAAATAGCCACGTTTTAAATAGCCAATGGCCAGTCCGACCTGACTGCTGGTCGGGCCGGGTAACAGTTGCGCTAAAGCGACGACCTGGGCATAGTCTTCATCTTTGAGCCAGTGCAAACGCTGCACAAAAGTCTGGTGAAAAAACACCAGATGCGCGGCTGGGCCCCCAAAAGATAAGCATCCCAGCTTAAAGAAAATCAGAAAAATCTGTGAATAAGATAAAGAAGACATTGGCTAGAATTTTAAAAAACCCGACTTAAGTTTAAACTGAGCAGATGACAGTTTAACGAATTTAAACAATGTACTGCAGAAAATCTCCTTAGACTACAGCAGGTCTGTCGAGTTCAGATCGAGGAATCCATGTTGAATAAAAATCTTGGCTTTATCAGTGTGATGGGGGCAGTCATGCTGACCTTAGGCGCCTGTCAGCATCTGCCAGAACAGCATCAGGGGGTGTCCTCTCAATTACTGGCGACCCCGGCAATGGCTGAGGCCAGCCAGCAGAACGCACGCATGAACTTTAAAACATTGCCGCAATATACCGGACAGGACCCGGTCATTGCCTTGGTGCTGGGCAGCGGCGGCGCGCGCGGTTACGCCCATATTGGCGTGATTGAAGTGCTGGAACAAAATGGCATCCGCCCGGATTTTATCGTCGGGACCAGTGCCGGCAGTATAGTCGGGTCGATTTATGCCAGTGGTAAAAGTGCGCATGAGCTGCGCCAGATTGCCCTGAACATGAAAGCCAATGATGTCCGTGACATCAAACTGGATATGAAAGGCTTCTTCGATGGCAAAAAAGTCGAGGACTATGTCAATACGCAGGTCAACCAGTTGCCATTAGAGCAGCTGCCAATTCCGATGTATGTGGTGGCCACCGAATTGAAACAGGGCAAGAAAGTGGTGTTTAATGCCGGCAATACCGGACAGGCGGTACGGGCGTCGGTGTCAATTCCAAGCATGTTTATTCCAACCCGAATTGCCGATGCCGAATATGTCGATGGTGGACTGGTCAGTCCGGTGCCGGTAGATGTCGCCCGCGAACTGGGTGCGGACATTGTGATTGCGGTCGATATTCTGGCCCAGCCGATGTATACCGAAACCAGCCATGTCTGGGGGCTGTTTAACCAGAATATTAATATCATGCAGAAGCATCTGGCTCAGGAAGATCTGAAACATGCCGATATTGTAATTCAGCCAGATTTACGCGAAAAAGCACATATTTTTGATGTGCAGGGCCGCGAAGCCACCATGCAGGCCGGTGTGGTCGCCGCCTATGGCAAGCTGGGGCAGATTTCGCAGGTCTATCAGCATAAAGGCTATGCCGATGGTCACCGGATTCAAACCTATAACCTGCAACAAAATACTGTTGATACACATTCGGGGCGCTAGAATGCTGCCGGTTTTTTCTATAACTTAAGTCGAGTAAAAATGGCAAGAATGCTCATATTGCAATTTGCTTTTGGCGTTAATTGCCTGATGTTATTCAATAAAGGGATTTCGATTCATGCTCAAAAGGTTGCGATTAATATTTAAAGTTTATATAAGCGTATTTTAATTCAGCTATTTAAGTTTACCTGTTGTTAATAAAGCTCTTATACTGGCCGTATCAGAATATAACGATTTATCTTAGAAGCTAAAACTGAGCAGGGCATGAGCATGAAGCAATTACACATTGGACAATCTGTACAACTGGCCAGCATGGAACAAATTATTTTTACCATTAAAAAAATTAATGCCGATGGTTCCTATGAAATTGAAGCCCAGCTCGATGCGCAAAATGTTTTAAATTATGGTCACGTGTCGCCGGAAATGTTGCGTCATATCAACCCGGCTTAAAAACTCAGGCAGTAAAAGTCCAATTTTGGGCTGAGCTCATCTGCCCGAATGGAAAAAATCCACCTCCTGACGCACCTGCTGAAATCCTGTTCAAGTGGTGTCGGGATGTGGATAAATAATTGAAAATTCAAGTAATAGCGCAAAACACTATATATTTTTCTAAATAATACCCCAATCACCATAAATAATAATGATGACTTTATTGCCGAATTGAACATTTAATTTGTGTTAAAAACGATATAATAATATTCACATATCCTGTCTTTTATAAGAGCCGAAAACAAGATGTCCCCATTAGATCAGCTTAAACCCATCTTAGAAGATCAATCTGAATTAACCATGTCGGTGTTAATGACGCCAGATATGGCAAACTTTTCCGGTAATGTTCATGGGGGAACAATTCTAAAATTACTGGATCAGGTGGCTTATGCCTGTGCCAGCCGTTATTCAGGCAGCTATGTGGTGACACTTTCGGTAGATAAAGTGAACTTTAAGGAACCAATTCATGTCGGCGAGTTGGTGACTTTCCTGGCCAGTGTGAACCATGTAGGCCGTACTTCCATGGAAATTGGCATTCGCGTCGAAGCGCAGAACATTCAAAAACGCACCGTGCGTCATACCAACAGTTGCTATTTTACCATGGTCGCAGTTGATGAGCAGGGCAAACCCAAACAGGTGCCGGCCTTAAATCTGGACAATGACTGGAAACGCTGCCGTTTTGAAGCGGCAGAACAGCGTAAAGTGGCGCGTTTACAGGAAGGTACTCATCCATCTTGCAGTATTTACAAGAAGTCGATTTAAGTCTGACTTTCACTGTGTTGAAGAAAGACCTGAAATTTCAGGTCTTTTTTTATTGCCAAATTTTTTCATACCAGACGACAAAAGAATCACTCGCCAGCCGGCACCAACTGGCTTATTATAAAACGATACGTATCGTTTCGTTTTGGGCTAGGTATGGAAACTGAAAAATCATCACGGCGGCAGCAATGTATTTTAAATGCTGTGGTCGAGGCACTGGCAGAGTATGACTATAGCCATCTGACCATTGAGGATATTGCCACGCGGGCCGGTGTGGGGAAATCGACCATCTACCGCTGGTGGAAACATAAATCCGAACTGGTGTTCGATGCCTTTAAGCTGCAAACCGCCTCGATTTTTGAACTCGACTTTAGCCAGTCTTTGCAGTTTAACCTGACCCAGCAATTGTTTAAGCTGAGTCAGGCGCTGAACCATCAGGTTGGGCGGGCGGTACTGGTGGTGATGGCCGAGCAGCGTGAAACTGCCGCAGCATTTTTTCGTGAATATTTGCTGCCACGGCGTGAACAGATGCGCAAGCTGATTCAGCTGGCGATTCAGCGTGGCGAAATTGTGGCGCAGTATCCGTTTGAACTGATGCTCGACACGCTATATGCACCGATTCATTACCAGATTATTTTCTTTAACCGGATGCCCGATGCCGACTATATTCAGCAGCTGATTGAGATGGTGCTGGCACCAGTCCGGGTTCAGCCGCTTATTGATGCGCAGGAGCGCTAAGCCTATGTCTGCTCAAAGTTCTGCTGCATTATGGAATCGTGCATTTATTCTGTGTCTTTTCAATAACCTGTTTCTGTTTGTTTATTATTTTGCCCTGCTAGCCGTATTACCAATTTATATCATGAATGATCTGGGCGGCACGGTCAAAGAAGCCGGTTTGGCTCTGACCCTGTTTCTGGTGTCCTCGATTGCCATCCGGCCGTTTTCCGGTTTAATCGTGGAAAAGCTGGGCAAGAAACTGTCTTTTCGTGGTTCTGAGCTGTGCTTTGTGCTGTTTGCCTTTTGCTATATCTGGATTGACAGCATGTGGAGCCTGCTGCTGGTGCGTTTTTTACATGGCATCTGGTTCAGTATTTTAACCACGGTGGCGGTGCCGGTGGCCAGTGACTTTATTCCAGAAGCGCGTAAAGGCGAGGGCATTGGTTATTTTGTGATGTCGACCAATTTGGGCGTGGTTTTTGGGCCTTTAATTGCCTTAACCACCATCCAGTTCACCAGTTTTCGGGTGTTGTTTGCCGTGCTGGCAGTGATTATGGCGATGGGTTTTCTGTTCTGCCTTAGCCTGAAACTGCAGGATGATCGGGTCAAACCAGCTAATCTGTCTGATCCATCTGCCACGAAACCCCGGCTGAGCCTGCATGATATTGTCGAAACCCGGGTCATTCCGGTGGGGCTGGTGGCCATGCTGACTGCCTTGGCCTATTCCAGCGTGATCAGTTTTATTACTGCCTATAGTGAAGCCAAGCAGTTACTGGCCTATACCAGTCTGTTCTTTGTGGTCTTTGCTGTGTCCATGATTGTGGTGCGGCCGTGGGTCGGCAAGCGTTATGATCGTAAAGGTCCAAGTGCGGTGATGTATCCGTCCTTTGTGTGTTTTGCCATGGGACTGGTGATTGTCAGCTTTTTATCTAATCCGTGGATTTTATGGCTGTCGGCGGTGTTTATTGGTATTGGCTACGGCACCTTGTTTCCGTGTCTGCAAACCGTGGCCATTCAAACGGTCAATAAACAGCGCATGGGTCATGCGATTTCAACGTTCTTTACCCTGTTTGATCTGGGGCTGGCACTCGGTTCCGTGCTGATGGGCATCCTGATTGCCTGGATGGGCTTCCAGCTGACCTATTTACTCTGCGCCGTGCTGGTGCTGTTGACCTTGCTGCTTTACAAAGCCATGGTCACACCAACCTTGCGTCAGGCTCCCTAAGAGGCTTCAACATGGAATTAAGACATTTACGTTATTTTGTTGCGGTGGCAGAAGAGCTGAACTTTACCCGGGCCGCAGCCAGAATGTATACCGTGCAGCCATCTTTAAGCCAGCAAATTAAAGATCTGGAACAGGAGGTCGGGGTACAGTTATTGCTGCGTTCCAACCGTAAAGTGGAACTGACTCCAGAAGGCGAGGCCTTTTTAAAGCAGGCGCGTTTGTGTCTGGACTATGCCGACAAAGCTATTCAGGAGGCGCGTCAGGTGGCACAGGCACAGAAAGCACAGTTGAATATCGGCTTTGTGCCGGTGGCTGAAATGAAAGTGTTTCCTTATATCATGCCGAATATTCGCGCCCAGTTTCCCGATTTAAAAATCCATTTTCATAGCCTGCCGGATGCCGAGCAGTTTAAGGCCTTAAGTCGGGCGGAAATTGATATTGCTTTTACCCGCTATCCAGATGAATCGGGAGCGTTTGAGTCAATCCGGATTTTTGATGAACCGCTGACCCTGATTGTGCCGAAGGATTCTCCGGCGGCCAGCTTAAAACATATCAGTATTAAAAGTTTTCAGCAGCAGGATTTTGTGATTAGTGATGAGCACGCTTCACCGCAGCTGTACAAGATTATTCAGGACTTTTTAAAGCAGTCCAGGCTGGAGATTCATGTGGTGCAGCATTCCACCAATATCCTGATGAACGTTAATCTGGTCGGGATGGGTGTCGGCTGGAGTCTGGTGCCGGCTTATGTGATTCCGTTACTTGGCGATAAAATTGTGGTGAAAAATACATTAGAGCCACTGCCGATGATTGGCCTCTATGCCAGCTATCGCAAACAACATCGCAGCGAAGCGATTGAGCTGATTTTAAAAGTGTTAAAAGCGCAGTTTTATATGGATTTTGGCTAAAGCGTGTGTGTTACGCCCAACTACATATCGGCGCAGCCGGTTTTTTAAAATTGGTGAAGCCGTTAAAGATGGACACAAATCAACAGCGTTTCTCGCCGGACAGCAGGCTTAAAATATAAGCATTGATGCACTGTCGAGGAACTCCACATGCAACTGTATACGCATCCTCAATCACGTGGTCAGACCCTAATGCCGCTATTACAGGAGCTGCAGATTCAGGATCAGATCGAGATTATTCAGGTCAGTTGGGAAGATCTGCAACAGCCAGAGTATCGGGCCATGAATCCTTTGGGCAAAGTGCCGCTACTGGTCGATGGCCCGGTTTTTATTAGTGAAACCCCGGCAATTTTTGCCTATCTGGCTGATCATTTCTTTGAACAAGGTTTGGCCCCGGCCCTGGACGATCCGCAGCGCGGCGCCTATTTCAAATGGCTATTTTTCTGTCATGGCCCATTAACCGAATGGATTGACTTGAGCAATTTCCAGATCAGTCAGGCCCAGCTCGAACAGCATAAACGCGGTTTAGGGATGGGATTGCCGGAAGATCTGATGGCGTTTTTAAAACAGGGACTGCAGCAGGCCAACCCCTATTTGCTCGGTGAGCGTATGAGTGCCGCAGATTTGTATCTGGCGTACTGGCTGGCCTATGCCATTGCTCTGAAGGCCATTCCTTATCTGGAAGAATTTCGGCCGTATCTGCAATGGATGGCGCAGCGGCCATCCTTAAGTCAGGTGATCTGGTTTCAGCAGCTGGATCAGCATTGAAACAGTGGCATGAACATGAGCGCGAATAGCAAAAAACCACGCCTGAGCGTGGTTTTTTGAAGGGTTCATCTTATTGGGCATGCAGTTTCTGGAACAGTTGCTGACTGGTACTTTCCAGGGTTTGCGGAATTGCCAGCGCCGCAACGAAACGGTCAGGGCGTAAAATTACCACCGAGCCTGTGGTTTTGCCAAACCAGCTGCGAATTTCTGTGCCCAGATCACCAATGGTGATGACATCTGCAGAGTGTTTCGGCTGTGGATGTTTGAGCTGCACCGCAGGAATCACCTGAATAAATTTCACCCCCAGTTTCTGCCATTGCTGCATGCTGCTGTCAGACAGTCCCCATTTTGGATCAACGCCCCAAGCGATAATCGCAAAGTCATTGCTCAGTACGTCATCCAGCAGCACCGTTTCACCTGAGGCCAGTTGTACCTGCGGCTGAATAAACATTTTACCGACCGGCGAGTATTTATCGGTTTGTGGCAACAGGGCGCCATCCTGATATTTCGGCATCGGCTTAAAGCGCATTTCCAGTAAATACTGTTTGATTGGCTTGATGTAGTTCAGCACATAAGAAATGCCATCACGGACAATACCGTGCCATTGTTTTGGCGGCGCCAGCACATGCCCGGCCATCACCGATAAATCAATCATGGCTTTGGCATGGTCTTTACGTTCAATCTGGTATGAATCAAGCAGCTCGGCAGCGGCTTTGCCCTGAATCACCAGCGCCATTTTCCAGGCCAGGTTAAAGGCATCACGCATGCCGCTGTTATAGCCCTGACCCTGCCACACCGGCATAATATGTGCTGCATCGCCGGCCAGTAAAATCCGGTCAACACGGAATTTTTCGGCAATACGCGCATTGTGGGTATAGACGCGCTGGCGAATGACCTCGATGCCATCGGTGGTTGGCAGTACTTTAGACAGTAACTTGGCGATATTTTCCGGTTTGCTCAGTTCTTCCTGGGTTTCGCCCGGCATCACCATAAACTCGAAACGGCGGATGCCATGTGGCAGGGCGGCGGACACATAAGGACGCACCGGGTCACAGCACAGATAAATATGCGGCGTGGCCAGTGGGTCATTATCAATATCAATCACAATCCACTGGTTCGGAGCTGTTTTACCATCAAAGGCAATATTCAGACGACGGCGTACCAGAGAATTGCCGCCATCGCAGGCAATCAGATACTGCGCCTGAATCACTTCCTGCTGACCCTCACGGGTATGCAGTTTGAGCGTCACGCCACTTGCATCTTGACGAAACTCGGTCAGTTCCCGGGAAAAAAGCACTTGGGTCTGTTCATATTGGGTCAAGCCGTTTAACAGCACCTGATCGACCTGCGGCTGGATAAAGGCATTGCGGCGCGAGAAACCAAATTCGCGGGTCAGCGGTTGAATATCGGCGAAGCAGCGGCCTTTTGGGGTAAGAAAGCGCATGGCATGATTGGGCGTGGTATGCGGCAAGACCTGATCGACCAGACCTAAAGATTGAATGGTCCGCAACGATTCATCATCAATCCCGATGGCGCGTGGGTAATCAATCAGGCGATCCAGCTGTTCCACTACCATCACCTGAATACCTTGTTTGCTTAAATAATTGGCGATGGTTAAGCCGACCGGACCGGCACCCAAAATTGCCACTTCAGTTGTATAGTTTGTTGTGTTCATCGCGAGGTCCATCCATCACGTCAGATTAACGTCCATTAACGGTGAAAGGCTGGGATTCAACAAGTTATGCCATAGTGGAAACAGAGGTCGACTGTAGAGGGTAGTAAATAAGATGATTTTTATAATTTGTTGATTAGATGAATATTTATAATAAAAATACGATCATTCAGGATGATGTTACGATCATTTATTTCTATAGTAAAAAGACCATTTCCATAAAAAAGTGAAACCGCATCAAAGCGGTTCCACCTTCACACAATGGTATTTAATACGGTGCTGCCATCAAAGATAGCAACGCACAGTATGGCAACTCTTAACGTGCAGTTTTCTCTTTTTCATCGCTTGATACGGCTTCAGACGCAGGCTGATCTGCTGCCCCGGCATTGGCCGCTGCTGCTGGTTGTTCCTGGGTGCTGACAATCACTTTGTCTTCAGTTTGGGTATTGGCTGGTGCTGCCGGTGCAGCAAAAGTGGTTGCGGTAGCAGCCGCAAACGTGGTCGCAAGTAAAATTTGAGTTAATTTCATGTTAGGCATCCTTTAATATTCATTTTAGAGTTGACCTCGTATGCACATCACCTGCATCGAGGACAGGCTTCATGCTATGCCGCAGTAGGAGATTGAGCAATCGAAGCAACAAAGCAAAAAATCTGCTTAACATTGGCTCTACATGAATGAAGAAAATGTAGCAATTGGGTAAGAATTTACCGTTTTTTGCATCTAAAATCGGCGAACTTACAGAGGAGATAGCTCGAACTATCCCCATGCCGAGATAAATAAAATTACATTGCTACCGATATTGCAGCGTTACAGGAAAAAACTGCGGGCAGATAAATGTAATTAAATTTTTCTAAAAGATAGCAAAGGTAGGCGCATTTTCTGGCTCAAGCTGAAAAAATCTCAGCCAGAAAGCCGCAGTGCTGGCTTGAACCACATGGCAATCTTGCATAGCATGCAAACGTTGCCCAGCCAAAGAGTAGACCTGTGAAACTGATTGCACCGACACGCGCCGTTCCAACCCATATTATTTCCGGTTTTCTGGGAGCCGGGAAAACCACCCTGTTACAGCAATTGCTGCGTCAAAAGCCGGAGCAGGAAGTCTGGGCGGTGCTGATGAACGAATTTGGCCAGATCGGCATCGACCAGCAGATTTTGCCGCAAAGTGACGGTTTTGAAATTAAGGAACTGCTCGGTGGCTGTTTATGTTGCAGCAGCCAGTTACCAATGCAGATTGCCTTGTCACGCTTGCTAGATGAAGCCAAGCCCGACCGGCTGTTTATTGAACCTACCGGATTGGGCCATCCGCTGCAATTACTGGAACAGCTGACCGAACCGCACTGGCACAGCCATCTGGATATGCGCGCCTTGGTCACGGTGGTGGATGGTTCACGTTTGCACGATGCCGACTGGACCCAGCAAAACCTGTATACCGACCAGTTAAAAGCCGCCCAGATTATTGTGATTTCACATCCGGATCAGATGCAGCCGGCAGATGAACAGGGCCTGGAAAAATTAAAACAGGAATATCAGGCCTATGCACCGCGCTGGCTAGCTGCTGAAAACGGTCAGCTGCCATTGGCTGAAATTGATCTGGCCCATGTCGGCATCCAGCGTAAAATCCAGCCTTTATTGCAGCTGCAACGCACACTGCCGGCACAGGCAGAGCTGCCGGAAATTAAACAGTTGCCCTATCATTATGTGGAAACGGCGCAGGGGTATTCGGTGGCCGGCTGGAAATTTTCCCGGCGCTGGCAATTTGACTTTTATGCATTGTTGGATCTGCTCTGTGAACAGCAGGACTGGTTGCGGATTAAAGCAATTTTTCACACCAATCAGGGCTGGAAAACCTTTAATTTCAATCCGCAGCAATTTAACTATCAGTCATCGCCCGAAAATACCGATAACCGGATTGAGCTGATTTATCGTAATGCCCGAGACTGGAGCGCGTTTGAGGAACAGCTGCTGGCCTGTCGCATTGACAATACTGCCTAGAATCTGTTCAGCACGGGGCAGCAAAATCCGATATGCTAGGCGCCAAATTTGAGGATCACGTGTATGGCGCTTAAAGCAACAATTTATAAAGCAGATTTAAATATTGCCAATATGGATGTGCATCAATATGGTGACTATCAGCTCACCATGGCCTTGCATCCGTCTGAAACCATCGAGCGCCTGATGGTGCGTATTCTGGCATTTGCCCGCTATGCCGATGACGCACTGGAATTCACCAAAGACCTGTTTGAAACCGATGAGCCGGCGCTGTGGCAAAAAGATCTTACAGGTCAGCTAATAAACTGGATTGAAGTCGGCTGCCCGGATGAAGACAAGGTCAAAAAAGCCAGCGCCCGTTGCCAACAGGTGGCGGTGGTGGCCTATGGCAGCAATGTCGATGACTGGTATAAACGCTCCAGCAAGCTGAAAACCCTGAAAAATGTTCAGGTCTGGAAACTGTCTACCGCCACCACCGAAGCCATTCAGCAACTGTGTGAACGTACCATGCAGCTACAGCTAAATGTGATGGATGGCGAATGGACCTTAATTGGCGATCAGGCCCAGGCCGTGATTGAATGGGAACAGTTGCAGTAACCCATCCGGTTGCTGCTGTGGTGTCAGGTCGATAAACGGCTGCAATTTAGCGGCCTAAATTATGCAGCTGTCATCAATTCCTTTTATACTCATGCACAATTGATTTGGTTGAAGAGAGCAGACGCATGTCAAAAGAATTAGAAATTATTGATTTAAAAGTGGGTGAGGGTAAAGAAGCAGTCAAAGGCGCTTTAATTACCACTCACTATACCGGCTGGCTGGAAGATGGTACCAAGTTCGATTCTTCCATTGACCGCGGTAACTATTTTGAAACCGTGATCGGTACCGGCCGTGTGATTAAAGGTTGGGATCAGGGCATTCTCGGGATGAAAGTTGGCGGTAAGCGCAAGCTGATCGTGCCATCCCATTTGGCATATGGCGAGCGTAAAATTGGCAATATTATTCCGGCCAATTCCAACCTGATTTTTGAAATTGAATTATTTGACGTGAAAACCCGCGACGAATAAGCCTTCCACATTCCCTGACCGGAGAACAGGATGTCTCTGGTCGGCTTGTGCAAAAATAGTGCAAAAAGTAATTTGAAAGCCCTTCAATACACAGTACATTAAAATCATTCCTTTCCAATGTCTGCAGGGATTATCATTTTATTGGAACAGCGCGCGTACTTTCTGATTTCTGTCCTGTTGATGGCCTGGCTGTGTCTGTGTGCACTCAGCCTTGCTTCGGCACGAGCACATTATGATTCCTCACCAGACTCCTATTATCAGCAGCAGCTGATTACGACCCTGCAGTTTAGTGAACGTTCCAGTACCAATTTGGATGGCTCATGGCTGTTTTACAATCAGCAGTTTATTCAACAGCCCAGTGCAGTACTGACTGCAGAACGGGTACATCTACCGGCTTCTTTTCAGCAACTGACCGGCCAAATGGAAGGCTATGGCACATTTATTGGGCATTTTCAGCTGCCAAAAGAATTTGTCGGTCGCCGAATTGCAATCTGGATGCCCAGCCAGCAAGGTGCCTACCGGGTGTATTTAAATGGTGAGCCGCTGGCACGTGTGGGGGAAGCCGGTCCTGATGCTGCCCGCCATGAAAACGGTAATGGTCATCGGCTTGCCCATTTTATTGCCGACAGTGAATATTTTACCCTGGCGATTCAGGCCTCCAGTTTCCAGAACTCCAGGGGCGGGCTGGAACATTCAATAAAAATCGGACTCAGCCGTACCATAAACTATCAATACCAGCGCTTGATGATGAGCGTGGCCATGATCAGCGGCGGGGTGCTCGGGATTGGGCTGTTTACCCTGGTCTTTTCCTTTTTCCGTGGGGTGATGTCGCCGAATGCACAAAGTATGTTTGTATTTGGCATTTTTATTGTGTTTCTGGCGCTGCACAACCTGTTCGCAGCCCCGTATGCCTATACTGCTTTTACCGATATCAACTGGATTTGGGGATTGCGGCTGCAATATCTGTTCAGTTTTCTGGCCATTTTATTTTTCTTGAGCTATATGTTCCTGTTTAACCAGCGTTATTTGCATCGGTGGGTATATTGTGCTGCGCTGCTGCTTATTGCCATTAATCTGGTCGCTGCATTGTGGGCACCACCGATGGTGCTGGAACAGCTGGCGTTATGGAGTTCTTTATTCAGCCTGCTGGTGCTAGTCAATTTTATCTACGGTTTTGCCAAAACTTTGCGGCAGAAACTGAGCTATTCCAAATTAACCGTATGTGCGGTATTGCTGCTATTTGGCAGCTTTATTCATGATCTGCTGCTGGCCTTAAACCTGATTGAATCAATTCCTTTATCGTTTATTTCTACCAGTCTGTATGCCTTGCTGATTATGCTGCAGCAGGCACGTAACTATGCGCGTGATACGGTCTATATTGAAAAACTGAATAACCGTTTGCTGAGCCTGAATAATTCGCTGGATGTTAAAGTCAAGGAACGTACCGCCCAGTTAAGTCAGTTAAATGCCAAGCTGGAATTGCAGGTAAAAATTGATGCGCTGACCGGTGCCTATAATCGCCGTGCCTTGAATGATGAAATTTTGCTACGTTTTGAGCAGACCTGTCAGCAGCCTGAATATACCCTGGCGTTTGTGATGCTGGATATCGATTATTTTAAAAAATATAACGATCATTATGGCCACTTAAAAGGAGATCAGGTTTTGCAGCAGCTGGTGCTGATCTTGAATCGTGCCTTGCCTAAAAATGCCTATGTAGCGCGTTATGGTGGTGAAGAATTTGCCTTGATACTGCACAATGTCCCGATTGCCTTATTAGAGCCGATGATGGTGCAGGTATTACAGGCGGTTCGTGCCGAGCAGATACAGCACATTGCCCGTCAGGATGCGAAAGACTATATTACGGTCAGTATGGGCGTGGCCTGGATGACTGGCAAGCAGCCCTATGCCAGTGTACTGGAATTTATGAAAGCGGCCGATCAGCAGCTGTATCTGGCCAAAGAAGCCGGCCGGGATCAGTGCAGGATTGCCGGGCATTAAGCCAGTGAAAAATCTTTAGTCCAGATATTTGACCAAAGGAATATGTAAAACAGGCTCAATTGCCTGCGGCTGAATCTGAAAGCCATATTTTTGATAAAAGGGTAGCGCAGTACGGGTGCTGGCTAGCACAATCCGTTTCATTTGGCGTTGCTGATAATAATGCAACACTTCATTGAGCAGCAGTTTGCCAATACCACGCTGCTGGACATCGGGCGCGACATAATTCATTAAAACTTCACCCTGATCGCTGGCCAGAATAAAACCGACCACCTGATGCTGCAGCTCATACACCCAGCAGTTGTTATAGTGCATCAGTAACAGCAGATTTTCCTGATTTTTATTTTCGAGCAGGCGTTGAATCTTGATTTCACGATGTTGATGATCGAGGCTACAGGATCGGATACTGTCGTGCAAAACGCGAATAAGGCTCGGGACATCTTGAATTCGAGCGGATCTAATCATTGTGTTGGTAAAGGCATAAACAAGCACCTATTTGAATGTAAATAAACCTTCAATAAAATGACAATCTTGTTGTGATTTACGCAGTTTTTTAGGCGTTGTGAGAATTTTTTATTGGGGGATTGATACTGTTTTGTGTCAAAATGAATAAAAAGACAGCAGTTTGGCAGCGCAGATGCGATGGGGTCATCTTGATGAGCGCATGGAATCATCCTCATCGTCAGGCATGATCCATCTGTAAGAGCGCTGAGATAAGAGACACGAGACCAAACGTTGGGAAATGAGAACCGAACCATTGAGGTAAGCGGGCTTATGGCAAAAATACTGGCAATCCTCCTGATTTTTCTGGCCTTTTATGCGCTGTGGAAAGTCATGATCAAAATCAGAATTAACCGTGCCTTTCAGAAACATCAGGCCGCCTATTGCAATATGGTACAAGGCCCGATTAGCCAGAAATGCCCGCGACCGGTTGAAGAGGTGATTGAAGAAGTCGCTGCCTATGAACAGCAACTGTTTGATGATGTGGCGGACATCTTTATGCAGGACGCATTAGTTGTACAGCATAAAGAGGATGGCTCAATGCTGCAGGAACAGGTATTGCGTAAAATGCCGGCCAAAACCCAGACCCGGATTACAGATACCGATCTGGGCGAATGGACCATTTACTGGACCTTCTATGAGCAGTCGCTAGAATACTACGTGAGCCAGTACGGTATTTTTATCACCCATGTGGATCGGGAGGGCCGTGAAACCCAGCAGCGCCTGTCTTTACCGTCCTGATTACTTTGAAATGCTCACTTCGGTGTTTGCATCGGATGGCAGATATAGGTCAAACGTGGCCGCCACCTGATCCCAGATTTGTTCTGCGCCTTGGCGGAAATAGCCCATATGTCCAATCTGGCTTAAGCCAAACTGCTGCGGACTCAGGTTGATCATTTTCACTGAGGCATTGCAATAATGCTGCATAAAGGCATACCGGGAATTGGGTAAGGCCCAGTCATCATCCAGTGAAGAAGCGGCATAAATTGGGGTTTTGACCTGTGCATAACATTCAAACAGCGCCTGTTGTGCCGGGTCACCAAAAAAGTAAGTCGGATTTTTACACCATTTACGCCATTCCTGATATACGCCCAGCGGCAGGTCCGCGCCCATGTTCAGCTTACTCCATGGCAAATAACCGGCCAGGGCCACCATTGGCGGGAAAATCAGGTTCCAGACAAATTGCACTTTAATTTTTTCTTTCAGTGGCATATAGCCATGCCAGCCGGCGCCGGTACCAAAACAGTACAGTGCCGTGACCTGTGCATGATTTGGTGCTAATCCGAGTGCTTGTCCGCCATAGGAATGACCGACCATAAATAGCGGCATCTGCTCACGTTTAAAATAAGCAATCGCACCGGCCAGATCCAGTTTGCCCCAATCCAGATAGGACATCTGAAAGCCTTTCAGCCGTTTCGGTGCCGATTTGGCCACACCCCGATAATCAAAACACAGCACCTGATACTGATATTGAATCATGTACTCGGCAAAGCGGCGATAAAAGGCTTGCGGCACGCCGGTTGCACAGGCCACCAGCAGCTGCGCCTTAACTTGTGGCGGGGTATAACAGGTACCGGTCAGTAAATAACCATCGCTGGCCGGGAAAGTAACGCTGCTGATTTCAAGCGGCGATGTGTGGATAGCAGAGGTGGTGGTGTTCATCCTGAACTCGTATATTTTTAGACTGGTTCTAGTTTGAATGTTGCGGAGGGGCAGAGTCAAAACTGGCGCGTTCATCGGCCAGACGGTTTAAAATAAAAGACGATAGAAATAAACAGCAATAAAAGCAGGATGAGATAAGCCATGCTGATTGATTTTCGCCAGCAGCAACAGGTCAGGTTTGAACAGGTGGCACGGCGTCTGCAACAGGCCGCTGCCGAGGGCCTGCATTTTGATTCAGTCGCCGATTTTTATCAGTCGGGCTGGCTTGAGCAGTTTCCGGCCGGCATTCGCTGGTCGGTGGCCGGACTGGATGATGGCGCTGAACAGTTTTATGCCCGGATTGATTATCTGGACTGTTTTGTCCGGATTGATGCCGGTGAGATGCTGCGGATTGAATATGGCAGACACCAGAACAATCCGACCACATTCAGCCAATGACAGCGCGTGCAGAATTCTTTTAAATAAACAGGCGATGAACCGGCTGCAACAGCAGGTTCCCCACCAAGAACAAGACCGAAGAAAAAGACAAAATCAGGGATCAACTATGGCGCATCAATTTACTGTCAATGCCACCATTCAGGGTGTTTCATTGAGCGAATTCAAACAGCTGGCTGCAAATACTGCATTACATGAAAATGTATGCAAACGCATTCCGGGGGAAAATCTGGAGATTCTGGAATCGCAGATCCAAGGTGATATTTACACCTTGCGCCGTGCCTATAACCTGGATGTGAATATTCCAGACATCGCCAAAAAACTGCTAAAAGATGCTTTTCGTTTAAAGCGCACCGATGTCACCAATCTGAGTGCATTGACCTCGACCATTGATTTAGGTGCGAACTTACCCTTAGAGGCCCGCTGCGCACGTTCGGTGACGGGTAATGATCAGCAGGTTCAGATCCAGCTGAACTGGACAGTAAAAGTAAAAGTGCCATTAATTGGCGGGATGCTGGAAAAACATGCAGAAGGTGAAATTCGCCGCTTTAGCGAAGTAGAGATTAATATTGTTGAAGATGAACTCAAGAAGAATTTAAAAAGCTAAAATCTGAACATCTTTGGATAAAAGCCCGGATGAAGCCGGGCTTTTTTGTTTTGAGGTGGATTAAACCGAAGGGCGGGCACGCTCAAAGCGTTGCTGATAAAACCAGGCGGTCATAAACGCCACCAGACACACCACCCAGATATAATATAGCGCGCCAATATTGCTATACAGGCTTAGCCACTGCACCAGCGGTAAGGTAATGCCACCGGCAATGGCATAGGCCACGTTATAAGAAAATGAAATACCGGAAAAACGGATTTGTGCCGGGAACATTTTCACCATGCTATATGACACCATGCCAACTGTCCCTGATGCCAGACCCAAGAGCATATACAGCATAAAGATTGTTGATGCTTCAACATGACCCAGGCTGTTATAGAACAGCGAGGCAATTGCAGCGACCAGCAGGGAACCGAATAAAATAACGCGGCCAGCGCCAAAACGGTCGGCCAGCAGCCCGGCCACAATACAGCCAATCATCTGCATAACAATGGCGGCACTCTGCATTTTAAAGGCATCGGCGCGGTCAAAACCAAATGCACCGACCAGCAGGTTTGGCATGGCCAAAATCAGCACCACCACACAGGCGGTCAGGAACCAGGTAAAGAACATGCCCATTACCACACCGCTACGATGCTGTGCCAGCACCTGTTTCACCGGTAATTCCTTGGCCAGTTCCTTACGCGCCTGCATGGCTTTAAATACCGGTGTTTCATGTAAATAACTGCGTAAATACAGCGCCACCAGACCAAAAATCCCACCAACAATAAACGGAATACGCCATGCCCAGTCCTGAATTTCGGCCGCAGTAAATTGCAGCGAAATAAATAGTGACATTAATGCACCGAGTAAAATCCCCAAGGATAAGCCGGCGGTCAGCAGGCCATTGGCAAAACCAATTCTTTTTTCCGGCACATGCTCGGAAACAAAGGTCCAAGCCGCAGGAATTTCACCACCAATGGCAATACCTTGTACCACGCGCATTAGCAGTAACAATAATGGCGCGGCATAACCAATGCTTTCAAAGGTCGGCATGATGCCAATAAACAGCGTTGGTAAGGCCATCAATAAAATCGACAGGCTAAACAGGCGTTTACGGCCAATCAGGTCGCCAAAATGCGCCATCACCACACCGCCGAGCGGACGGAAGAAATAACCGGCTGCAAAAATGCCGTAGGTATTCAGCATGGCCCAAAATGGACTTAAGGTACTTGGGAAAAACAGATCGGAAATAATTTTGGCGTAAAAGACATAAATGACAAAGTCATAAAATTCGAGTGCACCGCCGAGTGAGGACAGGCCAAGTGTGCGTTTGTCTTCGCGGCTTAAACGGGGAGTAGCATCCATGCGTATCTTCTGACAGGATTAAAAACAGGAACCGTAATTTTAAAGAAGAGCTATAGCTATGAATAATCAAACTTTATTTGGGAAAAATAAACTAATAGTTATAAACGTCTGCGTGTGTCGATGATTGTTATTGTTGCCACTACAGCTGGTTGCGGCCCAGATTTTTGGCCTGATACAGCAGTAAATCGGCCTGCTGCGCAGCCTGAGAAAACTCATCAAAGTGCTGTAAAAAGCTGATGCCGAAACTGCCGGTCATTGAAATGACCTGACCACTCTGAATCAGTGGTGTGGTTTCGATGCTGCTGCGAATCCGTTCTGCCTCCTGAATTGCGATATCCGGCGGGGTATCTTGCAGTAAAATCAGAAATTCTTCACCACCCATCCGGCAGATTTCATCGTATTTGCGTACCGCTTTGCTGATAATTTCGGTGACATGCTGTAGCGCGACATCGCCAACCTTATGGCCATATTGATCATTAATCTGCTTAAAAAAGTCCAGATCACACAGAATAATCGCATTCTGCCTGGAACGGCTGTGCTGTTTTAAGCGTTTCAGACGTTCCACCAGCGCCCGGCGATTCAGCAAGCCGGTTAATGGATCAAGATTCCGTTCTTTTTGCAGCTGCTGGAAAATATCCTGATAGGCACTATGAAACAGCAGCCCGGCCATCAGCAGGCTCAGGCAGAGAATAATCAGCTGGGTGCCGGCAGCGACCAAGTTGTTACTTAAAATCTGGTTGGTCGGCTGTAATACCACAAACAGATACAGGGTGCGCAGCGCAATCACCGCACTTAACAGCAACAGTGACAGGCGTAACAGGCGATCCAGTTTCTGCTTGAGCTTGACCTGATATAAAGCCTTTAAATTATGCGAAAAAATCAGGGTAATGGTGATGGTCAGCACCAGCATCCGCTGTGCATATTGCTCATCAAACACCGAAAAATACACATAAATTGACTCGGCAATGGCAATTAGCACCAGCAGAAATGCCCAGCGCGTGGTGACATTCAGCCGTAAATGAATGGCATGGGTGAACATCGCACAGCTGATAAACAGCAGCGTGGACGGAATAAAGCTAAAGGTCGGTAACACTTGGGCAGAGACCACAGTAATGATCAGTACGGCCAGACCCGTACATAGGGTCGATGCGGCATACCACAGAAAATAGGTGGGAATCGGTTGGAACAGCCGCAGCAGCAGAATGACGCTGCCAAAGGCCATCATAAACAGCGGGATTAGCGCACTGTAGAGGGAGAAATTTTCGGCTAACATGAACAAATTGCAGGTAAGTCAAAAAATCGCGCCATCATAGCAGCTTCTCCCAGACAGTGATCTAAAAAAGTGCACAATCTTGAACGCATAATTGAATCAAGAAGATTTAGAAAAGCGATGCGTGTAGTGATGCTGTAACTGCCGGGCCAAAACGTGCCGGCTTGCGGTATAAAATAAAGTTGCCATCTACAACAATGATAATGCCCAAAGAAGGACCCACCCTATGCAAACGCCTGTTCCAGATTATTTAAAGCATGTTTTGTCACAATGTCAGCGCAATGTGGGCGGGCAGCTGGCCGATTATATTCCGGAACTGGCACAGGCTGATCCTAACAAGCTGGCGCTGGCCCTGTCCACCGCAGATGGCATGATCTATTCCAGCGGTGATGATGGTCATGAATTTACCATCCAGTCCATGTCCAAACCCTTTGCCTATGCACTGGTGCTGGAGCAGTTGGGCATTGAAGAAGTTTTGCAAAAAGTAGGCGTTGAACCCTCCGGAGAAGCCTTTAACCAGATTTCCCTAGATAAAGAACTGAATATTCCGAAAAACCCGATGATCAACTCGGGGGCGATTACCACCCATTCATTAATTCAAACTACGGCTGGCATTTCACGGGCCGAGCAGCTGCGCCGTTTTTTAAGTGAACTGGCCGGACGGGAATTAAGTTTTGATGAGCAGGTCTATACCTCCGAAATGAAGACTGCATTCCGGAATCTGTCGATTGGCTATATGCTGCGTACTGTCGGTGCACTGGACACTGACCCGGTCGAAATTGTAAATGGATATATCCAGCAGTGCGCAATTAAGGTCACGGTTAAGGATTTGGCGCACATCGCCCGTGTCTTGGCCAATGGTGGCCTGCATCCGAAAACGGGTGAGTGTTTGCTGGATCGGGCAGTGGTGCGGCAGGTGTTAAGCGTGATGCTCAGTTGTGGTATGTATGATGCTGCCGGAGACTGGCTCACCACGGTGGGGATTCCGGCCAAAAGTGGCGTGTCTGGCGGGATTATTGGCGTACTGCCGGGGCAGGTCGGTATTGCGGTATTTTCACCGCGTGTAGATGAACATGGCAACAGTGTCCGCGGGATTGATATTTTCGAGCGCTTATCTGCCGATATGGGCCTGCATCTGATGGAAGGGACGCCTTCCGCACAAACCATTATTCAAAGCTGTTATTGGGCTGGAAAAAATAAAGATGTTCGCGTCTATGAACTGCGTGGGGTGTTGCAGTTTACCGAATCAGAAATGTTGCTGCGTAACTTACAGGAAGAGCCGCCGGGCGATACGACGATTGTACTCGATCTGACCAACCTCACCTTAATTCATGATGTGGGTGCACGGATGCTGTTTGAAGGGGTAGAGCGTTTGCAGCAAGATGGACATCGTGTGGTGGTGGTTGATTCGGAAGGAATTCTGAGTGAAGCCCAGATGAAGGGCAATAAAAGGGTTGTGGTCAAAGAAAAGTTAACCAAGTATCTGGAAAAATTTCAATAGACGTTCTTTCTGCCAGCTTATTTCAGAACAGGACATACCGGTAAATAAAAAAGCCCCGATGATGCGAGGCTTTTTTTTTCAAATCTTGAAAATCTTATTTAATATGCTCAGCAATATCGCTAAAGATTACGCCTAAACCATAAGCACCTGCATCAGGATAGCCTAAGCTACGGTCACCGACAGTGCCCGCGCGTCCCATACGTGCTACGATATCTTTGGTTGATTCAGCACCTTGAACAGCAGCCTGAGCACCTAAAATAAAGTTTTCTTTAAAGCTTTTATCGGTGTTGGCAGACCATGAGTCTGCACATGGCACAAGTGCATCAATCAGTGTTTTATCACCTACCACAGCACCACGACCAAATGAGCGTTCACCTGTTACCTGAATGCCTTTTACTGCTGCTTGAAGCATATCGGCAAAATCTGTCACGCTTAATGTGTTTTTGCCTTGAATGGCTTTACTCGCAGCACGGAATGCAGAACCCCAGATTGGACCTGATGCCCCACCACAATGCTCCATGATGATCATCGAACTGTTCAGTAAGAATTCATCCATGTACTGTGCCTGGATCAGGCTTTGCCATTCTTTTTTAAGTTGTTTAAAACCTTTTGCCACGCTCATACCAAAATCGCCATCACCTGCATGTGCATCTAATTCACAAAACGGCACTTCATTTTTAATGATACATGCTGCCATCACATCGACCACATAACGCATATTTTCAATGGTGAACTGTTCATTTTGAATTTCAGCATGTTCTGCAGCTGTTTCGACTGCGGTGTTGGCACTATATTCTGCTGTTGCATCTTTGGTTGCAAACTCAAATGGCAAGGCTGGTGAACCATCCAGTTTTAAGGCAGGGGTGTTGGCTTCAGCATCTAAGTAGTCTTTCAGTTCATCATCTACCGCAAGTAGTGAAACAGAAGCACCGTTCATGTCGATACTGGTCATGTAGTTGCCAACAAATGTACGGTAAATTTTGATGCCTTTACGCGCAAGGTGTTCGCAAACATCATGGTTAAACACATATAGTTCTTGCATCGGGGTTGAGCCAAAGCCGTTGATTAATACTGCGACTTCTCTCATCTCTGGGCGATCTAAAAACAGATCATCGATAATACGTTGTGCCAGTTCTTTGGATGGCAGGATTTTTTCACGGCGGATACCCGGTTCGCCGTGGATGCCGACGCCGTATTCCATTTCATCATCGGCAAGGGTGAAGGTCGGCGTTCCTTTAGCAGGAACGGTACATGAGCTATAGGCAAAACCAAGGCTAATCACATTGTCCGCTGCCTTTTGTGCGACAGCTTTGACTTCACTAAGTTCTAAACCTTTTGATGCGGCAGCACCTGCAATTTTATGCACAAAGATCGTACCCGCTACGCCACGACGACCGACTGTATATAGGCTGTCTTTGACGGCAATATCATCGGCGACTTTAACATAGTCGACTTTGATGCCATCTTCAGTGGCTAGGGCTGCACCATTCTGGAAATTCATCATATCGCCAGAATAGTTTTTGATGATCATCAGCACGCCTTTGTCGGTTGCGACGTATTGTAAGGCTTTATAGACCTGAATTTGCGATGGAGATGCAAACACGTCTCCACATACGGCAGCGTCTAGCATGCCTTTACCGACAAAGCCTGCATGTGCAGGTTCGTGACCACTACCGCCGCCACTAATTAAAGCAACATTGTTATGTTTTTCTTTTCTTGAAATAATTTTGTGTGACTCGGAAAATGCGAGTTCTGGGTGTGCCAGGGCAAAGCCTTTACACATTTCAACCACGATGTTTTCAGCACTGTTCATGAGTTTTTTCATTGAAACACCAGTATATATTGATTTGGGAGAATATTAATTTCGTATTATAAGATGTAATGGTATTTGAAGTACGCAAATGGAAGATATTTGAACTATGAATTTTTTTTCATTACAGCCTACACTCAAATTTTATAGATACAAATAATGATTTAGAGAAAAATTTATGCATTCTGAGGATCATTTTAATAAAGAACTATTTGATGTTTTAGCTCAGCAATATATCGATTTGAATTTAACGATTGAGATAGCTCGAAACAAAGAAATTATTATTAGGGAATTTAATGGGAAAAGATTTCATGTTGATTTCAACTTAGTGATCGAAATAGGTCAAAACAATGAGATCATTATTCTGGTATTCAGTGGTGAAAAGTTTCTTTTGAGGGTGAAATATGTTTATGGATCTTTTGATTTTGGTACGGAGGTTCATGAGTATCATTTTCATAAACAATATTTAAGACAATGGAGGTATGCCTCAAGCCGACAAACTATTTATGAGCATTTAGACCGATTTGGCAATTTATATGAAAAAATTTTTTGAAGTTTTAATTGCTTAGTAATAAGCAAATATTGGGTTTGCAATTTTATCGGCAGAAACCTTTATTAAATTACATTGTGGATTTTTACTGTCCTGCTGCCAATTTGGTGATTGAGTGTGATGGCAGTCAGCACTTCACAATTGAGGGCTTAGAAGCAGATCGGATTCGGGATGAAGCGTTGGCTCAGCTTGGGCTAAAAGTGCCGAGGTTTGATAATGGGCAGGTGATGGGGAAGATTAGTGATGTGGTGGAAGTGATTTATCAGTATTGCTTTAGTCATTTGGCGGATGAATCTCCCTAAATCCCCCTTTGTTAAAGGGGGATTTAGGGGGATTTTTAGTTCCCCCTTTAATAAAGGGGGCTAGGGGGATTTAAGAAATCGAATCATCCAAATTCGGCGCTAACCAACGTTTCGCCTCATCTAACGTCCAACCTTTACGCTGCGCATAATCTTCCAGCTGGTCGCCTGCGATTTTACCCACGTTAAAGTACTGGCTTTCAGGGTTGGTATAGTAGAAACCACTGACTGATGATGGCGGCCACATCGCAAAACTGCTGGTCAGTTGCGTACCAATCTTGTCAGTTGAACCTAACCAGTCAAATAGTGGTGCTTTTTCAGAATGTTCAGGACAAGCAGGGTAGCCCGGCGCCGGACGAATCCCGACATATTTCTCTTTAATCAGCTCTTCATTCGACAGTTGTTCATTGGCCTGATAGCCCCAGAACTCTTTACGGATACGTTCATGTAAATGCTCGGCAAAAGCTTCAGCAAAACGGTCACCCAAGGCTTGAACCATAATTGCGTTATAGTCATC
Organism: Acinetobacter sp. YH12134; assembly: GCF_013418555.1. Taxonomy (NCBI): domain Bacteria; kingdom Pseudomonadati; phylum Pseudomonadota; class Gammaproteobacteria; order Moraxellales; family Moraxellaceae; genus Acinetobacter; species Acinetobacter sp. YH12134. The sequence continues at coordinate 194,019 of NZ_VPBT01000001.1, forward strand.
GCCTTTGGCTTTGTATTCTTGCGAAAGTTCTTCCGCACCAAAGATTGAAACCGTAAAGCCACCCAAGTAATCCTGAGCCACATCTTTTGGTGCAATAAAGTCAGCCAAAGAGTAGTTCGCTTTACCGGTTACTTTGTCAGACTGCTGACGAAGGTGCTCGAAGCTGTGTGTTACATTGCCATTTTCATCAGTCACCGCAACGGTATCCGCTGCGACACGGTTTGCAGGATAAATGCTAAACGTCGCACGAGCATCGAAACGTTTATTCTCAATAATATCTTTGAGCATTGCTTGTGCTTGTTCATACAAGTCACGCGCGGCTTCACCCACCACTTCATCTTCCAGGATTCTCGGGAATTTACCCGCTAGGCTCCATGAAATAAAGAACGGTGTCCAGTCAAAGTATTCCACCAAGGTTTCTAAAGGATAGTTAGTGAATGTTCTAGAACCAATGAAGTTTGGTTTTACTGGTGCATTCTTGTCGAAGTCGATTTTGAAACCATTTTCAACTGATTCAGCATAAGACAGTTTTGCTGCTTTTGGCTGCTTGTTGGCAAGACGGGTACGGATTTTTTCATAATCTGCTGCATAGTCCGCCATCAATTGTGGTTTCATTTCAACAGAAAGTAATTGTGTGGTCACACCTACAGCACGAGATGCATCGGCAGTATAGAACACACCATCATTTTGATATTGCGGAGCAATCTTCACCGCAGTATGTGCTTTCGATGTGGTCGCACCACCAATCATCAGTGGAATGTTAAAGCCTTTACGTTGCATTTCTTTGGCAACAAAGACCATTTCATCTAAGCTAGGTGTGATCAAACCAGATAGACCGATGATGTCGACTTTCTCGTCAATCGCTGTTTGTAAAATCTTCTCACATGGCACCATTACGCCAAGGTCAACAATGTCATAACCGTTACAGCCAAGTACCACACCTACGATATTTTTACCGATGTCATGGACATCGCCTTTTACTGTTGCAAGCAAGATTTTACCTTTGGCTTCGCCTTGGGTTTTTTCTGCTTCAATGAATGGGTTTAACCAGGCCACGGCTTGTTTCATCACACGTGCAGATTTCACCACTTGTGGTAAGAACATTTTGCCGGCACCGAACAGGTCACCCACCACGTTCATACCTGCCATGAGTGGACCTTCGATCACATCAAGTGGACGAGCTGATTTTAAACGTGCTTCTTCAGTATCTTGGTCAATGTACGTGGTGATGCCTTTCACCAATGCATATTCAAGACGTTTTTCAACACTTTCATTACGCCATTCAAGGTTTTCTTCGGCTTTTTGTGCGCCTGCGTGACCACGGTATTTTTCAGCAATGGTCAGTAATTTTTCAGTCGCTTCTTGACCGCTTTCACCTTGATTACGGTTCAATACCACATCTTCAACGGCCTCTTTCAGTTCTTTGTCGATGTCATCATAAATCGCCAGCTGGCCGGCGTTCACGATCCCCATGGTCAAGCCTTTCTGGATCGCGTGATACAGAAACACTGCATGGATCGCTTCACGTACAGGCTCGTTACCACGGAATGAGAATGATACGTTGGAGATACCGCCTGAAATCATCGCATTTGGCAGGTTTTGTTTGATCCAACCAGTCGCTTCAATGAAATCGACGCCATAGTTGTTGTGTTCTTCAATACCGGTTGCCACTGCAAACACGTTCGGGTCAAAGATGATGTCTTCAGATGGGAAGCCGACTTCATTTACCAGCACGTCGTAAGAACGTTTACAGATTTCTTTTTTACGCTCTGCAGTATCCGCCTGACCATTTTCATCGAATGCCATGACGATCACCGCCGCACCGTACTGACGGCACAGGCGGGCACGTTCTACAAACTCGTCATAACCTTCTTTTAAGGAGATCGAGTTCACCACGGCTTTACCTTGTACGCATTTCAAACCTGCTTCAATGATCTCCCATTTAGAAGAATCGAGCATGATGGGCACACGTGAAATATCAGGTTCAGATGCCACCAGATTCAGGAAGTGCACCATTGCAGCTTGTGAATCGAGCATGCCTTCATCCATGTTGATATCGATGATCTGCGCACCGGCTTCCACCTGTTGACGAGCGACGTCTAAAGCTTCAGTGAAGTTTTCTTCTTTAATTAGACGCAGGAACTTTTTAGAACCGGTGACGTTGGTACGTTCACCGACGTTCACGAACAACGAATCTTTGGTGATGTTAAATGGTTCTAAACCACTTAAACGGCACGCAGGCTCAATTTCAGGAATCTGGCGAGGAGCAATACCTTCAACCGCCTGTGCAATCGCACGGATATGATCCGGCGTCGTACCACAGCAACCACCCGTAATATTGATCAAGCCACTTTCTGCAAATTCTTTAATAAATGCTGCAGTTTCTTCAGGCGTTTCATCATAACCACCAAACGCATTTGGCAAGCCTGCGTTAGGATGCGCAGAAACGAAAGTGTCGGCAACGTCAGATATGGTTTTTACGTGTGGACGCATGGCATCTGCACCCAGCGCACAGTTAAAGCCGATTGAAATCGGTTCTGCATGACGCATTGAGTTCCAGAACGCTTCAGCGGTTTGACCGGTCAATGTACGGCCTGAAGCATCGGTAATCGTACCTGAGATCATGATTGGCAATTCATAACCAATTTCTTTAAAGACTTCTTTCACCGCAAAGATCGCAGCTTTGGCATTCAAGGTATCAAATACCGTTTCGATCAGGATGATGTCCGCACCACCTTCGATCAGTGCTTTGGTCGACTCGATATAGTCGACTTTTAAAGCATCAAAAGTAATGTTACGGAATGCAGGATCATTTACGTTTGGTGAAATAGAGGTGGTACGTGAAGTCGGACCAATTACACCTGCCACAAAACGTGGTTTTCCAGGGGTTGAGTATTTCGCGCAGGCCTCTTTGGCAATACGCGCTGCTTCACGGTTAATTTCCGGAACCAGATCTTCCATGTGATAATCCGACATCGAAACACGGGTACCGTTAAAGGTATTGGTTTCAATAATGTCAGCGCCCGCTTCAAGATACGCTTCGTGGATACCTTGAATAATGTGTGGTTGTGTTAAAACCAGAAGGTCATTGTTGCCTTTCAGGTCATAGGCCCAGTCAGCAAAACGCTCACCACGATAATCGGCTTCTTCCAATTTATGGCGTTGGATCATGGTACCCATAGCACCATCAATAATTAAAATTCTTTTGGCAAGAAGTTCTTTCAGGGTAGCAAGCGTGGACATAAAAAACCCTTGTTTTGATGAATCAGAAATGCGCAATATTTTAGCAGAGTTCGACTGCTTTTTTCCGCAATTGATGGGATGGAACGGAACTTTGTGGCATCTTTGCTGAAAAAGTATACGTTTTCATGGGCTTATTTTGAAAATATACACATCGTTATAAATAAATCATTGTAAGGATTCATAAAATTGTCATATAGCTATGGCAGCATGAGAAGGTCTAAAAATGGGTCGGGTTTTGCTGTGCTTGTAATATTTCAGTGTCATCAAAGATGACAGCAATGACAGAAAACCGAATGAAGATGAGATGGTGGTTTATAAGTTTTTGATTTATTTTAAATAGTTTGATTTTTTGTCTATAAAATTATCAGGAAATTGTGGCAAATAAAGTAGAAAAATTACTTTATTTGACCTGCTTTTGTCATATAATTGTCACAATTTAACTGAACAATAAGGGGATTTTGTATCCTCTTTTCCTGCTTGCATGAATTCTAATCAAACTCCCGTAGATTCAGCACACCAGTCGGCTCCGAAAAAGTCGACCAATGTTCATGTGCCAACACCGAAATTCTTTATGCCGGTGTTTCTAACGCTTATTATTTCAACGCTTATTTATATTGGCTTTCAATTATCGGCAGATTTATCGCATGTTCCGGCGCTTAGCCTGTATTCGGTGATTCTGCTGGCCACCGCTTTATTTATTGCGCTGGGCTTTGAATTTGTTAACGGTTTCCATGACACCGCCAACGCGGTGGCTACGGTCATTTATACCAATGCCTTGTCTGCACCGGTTGCGGTGATGTGGGCCGGTTTCTGTAACTTCCTTGGGGTGATGGTCGCCAGTGGTGCCGTGGCCTACGGTATTATTGCCTTGCTACCGGTCGAGCTGATCATGAATGTTGGCTCAGGCGCAGGTTTTGCCATGGTTTTTGCCATGCTGATTGCGGCCATTCTCTGGAATTTAGGCACCTGGTTCCTCGGTATTCCGGCTTCAAGTTCGCATACCTTAATTGGTTCCATTCTGGGTGTGGGAATTATGAACTACATCCTCAATGCGGGCGCTGGTGCATCCGGCGTGGATATGGAACAGGTGATGAAAGTCGGTAAGGCTTTACTGTTCTCGCCATTAATTGGTTTTGCCTTTGCTGCCGTACTGTTCCTGCTGGTGAAAAAGATTTTCAAACGTCAGCTGGAACTGTTCCAGCCGCCTGAAGGCAACAAACCGCCACCACCATTAATCCGTGCCATCCTGATCTTTACCTGTACTGGGGTGAGCTTTGCCCACGGTTCTAATGACGGTCAGAAAGGCATGGGCTTAATCATGCTGATCCTGATTGGGATTGTGCCATTGGCTTATTCCTTGAATAAGGAACTGGACAACCAGCATATTCAGTCTTTCCAGCAATTGTCGACGCAAACCGCGTCTGCAATTTATGCCAACCATACCGATATTCCGGATGCGCAGGCCCGAGAAGTAATCACCAAGTACATCCAGACCAAGGAAATCACCCCAGAAGTGGTACCGGCTTTGGCCAGTTTGACTGATCATTTAGGTGAGCGTGTGGGTCAATACGGCGATTTGAAAAATATTCCGGAAGCAGAAGTGGCAGCATTGCGTAATGATATGTACCTCAGCACCACGTCATTCAAGCGTCTGGATAAAGCGGAAGCTTTACCTGCCATGAGCAAGGAACAGGAAAAAGTGGTCGATGATTACCGTGACCATCTCGATTCCTTCCTGCAATATATTCCAACCTGGGTTAAAGTTGCGGTGGCACTGGCACTGGGCTTAGGAACCATGGTCGGCTGGAAGCGTATTGTGGTCACCGTGGGTGAACGGATTGGTAAACAGCACATGACTTATGGTCAGGGTATGTCAGCCGAGCTGGTGGCGATGTCGACCATTGCTGCAGCAGATGGCTTTGGTATGCCGGTATCGACCACGCATGTCTTGAACAGTGCGGTGGCCGGGACCATGGTGGCGAATAAATCTGGCCTGAATTTCCAGATGGTTAAAACCATTCTATCGGCGTGGATTTTCACCTTGCCTGCAACCATCTGTTTATCGGGTGGCCTGTTCTGGTTATTCCTGAAAGTATTCTAAGCCGGTTCATCCGCAATAAAAAACGCTGCCTGGGCAGCGTTTTTTTATATCTGTAGATGAAACAGATGATCCAAATGCTAAGTCGTGACGTCCTTTATTTTTTAGATAGACAGCAAATCTACAATGCATTCTCTCAAGGGGTGAGGGCTGGGGTAAGAAAATAGCCTAAGCAATATCAAAGCTTCTCTTTCTTTAATGAACCTATCCACTCTTTTATCTTTCAGGTAGACAGCAGGTCTCTAAAAAAATCTCCCTCTCCGTTTTGGATACGTAGCACCGCTACACAAGAGAGAGGGAACGATCGAAGAGAGATTAAAATCTCTTATTTCTTTAACTTGGCCAGTAAGCCTTTAGGCAGCTTCTCGGTAGCAAAACCATATAAGGCTGCAAAAGGCAGGGCAGTACGGGCCAAATATGCGACACGCCATAAACCGCCATGGTTGGCCCCTTCCATCATCAACTCTAAAGGATGGTTCAGGGTTACTTCCGGATTGGCCCCCGACTGTGGATTACGCAGGTCATGAATCCAGAGCGCGGCCATAATCGCATTGGTGGTTTCTGGCGCAAAAGCTTCTACATTAAACAGGCTGGCACCATTAAATGCCGCTTTTAATAACGGATTTTTAGTCACCGAATAGGTCGTGGTTGATGGTGCAATATTAATGCTGACGCATTGTCCCTGATGACGGGCGAGGGTGGCGCGCCATTGCTGAATACGTTTGGCCAGCGCATAGTTCGGTCCTTGTTCCACCACCAGACAGTCGGCAATCCCGTAATCCTGTCCATTGTCTGAATGCACCAGATCATGCAGGTTTTTCTGGAAGAAATGTTGCGCCGTGACCGTTGAAACCCCACGGGTCAGCAGTTGCTGGGCTTTCGAGCGTTGCTGATACTTGTCTTTTGAGGCCTGAATCACATCGGCAGGCACTGCATAGACATCAGTTGGGGTGCACATAAACATCAGGCTGGTCTCGGCTTTTTGCGCGCTGACGGCCTGCATAATCGCATCCATCGCCATGGCCACACGCACGTGTTTTTCACCATCTAAATAGGCAATTGCAGCCAAATCCAGCTGCTGTTCAAACTGGGTTAGCCACTGGGCAATTTCAGGAGTTTGAGTCAGTAAATTGGCGCCAAGCTGCTCTTTTAATAGCTCAGTCGTGCTGTTTTCATCTACCGCTTCAGTCGCTGGTGCATACAGGGTGGCATTACCCTGTTGCACGGTTTCTAGAATTTTGTTCCAGACCCGGGCATTGGGTAAATCGACCGCGACAATATTGGCTTTCCATTTCGATAGCCAGGTCAGGGGGCCAGCTTCAGAAGCAGCACCAAACAGCACCATGGTACGGTCTGATAAATCGAACCATTCCGGATGAGCGACTGCTGCACGTAAAGCTTGAGCATGACTGTGTTCAATAATCCCGCCATCTTCCCAGCGCTGGATTTGCTCAAGCAGTGTCTGACCTTGCAGTTTCTGTCCCTGATACGGTACATACCATTCCGGCGCCGCCGTGCTTTGGCCCTGGATTTTAACTGTGTGCAAAGGCTGGGCATCGAGGCTCATCACATCTTTCAGCAGATGTTTTTGACCATGTCGATAAAACTCGAAACTGCCATGTGCTTTATTCAGGCCCTGTTCAGCAATTTGAATCGGGTTCTGGCAGGTCTGAATGCCGTATTCGACCAGCGCCTTAAAATATTTGGGATACTGTTTGCGCCAGTTTTTTTCAGACAGGGTTTGCTGGGACAGTTGCGGTGCAACACCGGCTAGTGCCTCGGCAATAATCGCACGTCCTGTGCGTGAAGTACTGGGTTTCTGGTTTTCGAAATGTGGAAATTGTAGGCCGTCTAATGTGGACATGCAAAAACTCGCAGCTTGAAAGCAAATTAATATACAGATGTATACATTATCTATGCCAAATTGTGAGATGGGGTGGCATTAACTACCAAAATTGTATGAATTATCCAATGAAATTGCAGTTTATGAGGACGCAGTAAAAAGCCTCCATTCTGGAGACTAAATGGAAAAATGGGCTTAGCAGCGGCCTTTTTTGGCCTGACCTGGTGGGCAGAAATCTCCCGGATGGCCATAAATACGTGAGTCAGGATCAATCACCAAACGGCCTTCTGGGGTATGGACGGCACAGGCACTTAAGCTGAGTAAACAGCCGGCAATCAGAAATAACTTTTTCATCTCTCATCTTCCATCTTCATTATTATTCGAGTTATTTTAGACACCAACCGCTGCGGCATACTATATTAATTTGTAGTCATGAATTGTCAAAATATACCGCAGGCGCTTCAAATTGCTCGAATTTAGAACGGAAGTTGGCTAAGTTTATTCAGGAAATGCGGAATTAAACGTGGCTCAATCATGATGGTGATAATCACCCCATAGGCTGCTCCCCACAAATGCGCACTATGGTTAATATTGGAATTGCCACGTTTACCCGACCAGATGCTATAGGCCACATACAGCACTGCAAAAATAATAGCCGGAACCGGAATAAAGAACACAAAAATCAGTTTCCACGGTTCAAACAGGATATAGGCAAACAGCACCGCAGACACCGCACCGGAAGCGCCTAGACTGGCCCAACGATGATCATTTTTGTGTTTTAGATAACTCGGTAAAATTGCGGCAATCAGACCGCCTAAATAAAACAGTACAAAGCCCAGATCATACAGATACTGACGGTAAAAACTTTCAATAATGCTGCCGAAGAAAAACAGGGTAATCATATTAAACAGCAAGTGGGTACCATCGGCATGGACAAAACCGTGGGTAATGAAGCGGTCATATTGACCCCGTTCCAAGGCCGGTGGCCAGAAAATCAGCCGGTTCATGACTTTTTCTTTGGAAAAAGCAATAAAGGAGATAATCGCTGTAATCACAATCAGCGTAACAGTATGATTAAACGGTAAATCTAACATAAACAGATGTTCTTCTTTTCGGGTTTCCTGATCATAATGCCATTAAAAAACAAATGAAACAGAACTTTCATAGGATAATTCCGACAATTTTAGTTGAATTTTTTTAATTCCCCCGCATCTTCAGTTAAAATGGCAACTTCAGCATGAGGAAATATTGTTATGTCGACTGAGAACCACAGCACTGCAGTTGCAGAAGAGATTCCAAACTTATTGATCACCCCAAATGCTCAAGAGTATTTAAAAGATTTATTGGCAAAGCAAAATACACCGGGGATTGGTGTGCGTGTTTTTGTTGAGAATCCTGGAACGCCGCGTGCTGAGTGTTGTATGGCTTATAGTGCGCCAGAAGAAGTCGTACCAACAGATTATAAGCAGGATTATCCGGATTTCCCGGCCTATATCGACACCCCGTCTATTCCATATTTACTGGATGCGGTTATTGATTACAACAAAGACCGTTTTGGTGGTCAGCTGACCTTCCGTGCGCCTAACTCGAAAGTGCCACGCGTGGGTCCGGATGCCTCAATCGAAGAGCGTATTACTTACGTGTTACAGTCTGAAATTAACCCGGGCCTTGCCGGTCACGGCGGTAACTGTGCCTTGGTGGAAGTGGTTGAAGATCCGGAACACGGTTTAACCGCGATCCTGAAATTCGGTGGCGGTTGTCAGGGCTGTTCAGCGATTGATGTCACGCTGAAACAGGGTGTGGAAACCACATTAAAACAGCATGTGCCTGAATTAATGCGTGTGGTAGACCAGACTGACCACAGCCAGGCCGAAGGTGCTTATTTCAAATAAGTCTTTAAGCTATTTAAGTTTAACTTTAAAAAAACCTCGAATATTCGAGGTTTTTTAACAACACTAAGGTTAATGATAATAATTATTAATAACAATTGCATTTAGATGTTTTTCCGTTACAATGCTTCACAAATTCATCACTTTTTATTCATAAATTACCTGTGGGGCACCTTCGGATATGAACAAGCCGTTTATGAAATCGACTTTAGCTTTTGCTGTACTTTCAACATTGGCTGCTTCAGTACAAGCACAAAATAAATCAGTTGAAGAGCAACAACCAGTCGCGCAGTCTGAAGCTACAAAACTGCAGACTATTGTTGTAACGGCAAGTGGTTCTGAAGTAAATGTAAAAGATGCTCCTGCTTCTATTACAGTCCTCACCGCAGAAGAAATTGCCAAGCAACCAGTAAAAAGTATTTCTGAGCTTCTGGCAAAAGTACCTGGTGTATCAGGTGGTATGGGTCTAAATGGTGAAGGTGCGAAAATTAAACTTCGTGGTTTACCTTCTGAATACTCTTTGATTCTGGTTGATGGACGCCGTATTGGTAATTCATCACGTACAGCTTATCGTACAGACTTACAACGTCAGGATTTAAACTGGATTAATCCAGAGAATATTGAGCGAATTGAAGTTGTAAAAGGCCCAATGTCGTCTTTATATGGTTCAGATGCGATGGGCGGTGTAATTAATATTATTACCAAAAAGACAGCTCAAGAATGGGGTGGCTCAGCGACTATCAATTTAGAAAAACCTGCAGATAGTACAGAAGGCGATACTCTTCAAATATCAGCAACTGCGAGTGGTGCAATCACAGATACAGTGAGTGCTCGTATTACAGCAGGCCGTACTGAACGTGAAGCTGACCAGAATGTTAAAGATCTTGAAAGTTCAACAACTGGTATGCGTAATGATACGGTTGAAGGAAGTCTTGTTTACCGCCCAACAGATAATCATCAGTTTGAGCTTTTTGGTAGTTATGGTAGTCAAACCAATACGAATCCGACCTATGCACCAAATGTTTCTGATGGGGAATTCTGGTTAGGTTCAGCTGGTGATAAAAATGAAACAGAATCTCAACGTCTTGGTCTGGCTTGGGATGGAACATATTCTTGGGGAAGTTCAAATCTAAGTGTTTATCAGAATAAATATGATCGCAGTACTACAACAGAAGTTGATGGGGTATTTAGCCCAACTGTTCAAAAAACAGAATTAACCGTTGTTGATGCTAAAGTGAATTTACCGTTTGATTTTGTTGTGCCGCATAAATTAACTGTAGGTGGTCAATTCCGTTCTGAAGAATTAACCAATGATCGTACTTTAGGTATTGATTCAAATGGTGCACCTTCGATTGATGGTAATGATTACACAGGTGATTCAACAGTAGCGGCTGATGTTTGGGCGCTATTCTTTGAAGATATTTTAAGTATTACACCTAATTTCGATGTGACAATTGGTGGTCGTCTGGATAAAGATGAACGCTATGATGCGAACTTCAGTCCACGTGTATACGGTGTATATCATTTTAATGACGCATTAACATTCAAAGGCGGCGTTTCTACGGCTTTCCGTGCTCCTGATCTTGTTCAAACTGCGCCAGGTTTCAGTACAGGTTCACGTGGTAAAGGTTGTACTTCTCAATTTGGAAAATATGATCCTGTAACTAATCCTACCGGTTTCCAAAGTAGCTATGATGCAAATACTAATCCGTTTGTAAACTGCTATAATACTGGTAATCCTAATCTGGAAGCAGAAGAATCAACAAACTATGAATTAGGCTTCCAATATGATGACGAAAAATATTCAGGTGGTTTAACTTATTTCCATACCGATTTTGATAACAAACTGGTGAACATGCCTGTTAAGCATATTCCTGCTGAACAAATTAATGACCCGCGTTATCCGAAAGGCGTATGGTATGTCGCACCTGATAATGCTGAAAAAGCTCGTATTCGTGGCCTAGAAGGCACCTTTGCAGTTAATCTGACTGATTATGCACGTTGGTCAACAAATGCAACTTATTTCTTTGAATCTAAAAATTTAGATACTGGTGCGGCATTAATCAGTACACCTGAGCTGTCAGTTCATTCAGCACTAGATTTACAAGCTTCTGATGCACTCGCTTTGCAAATGAACCTGCAGTATATTGGTAAGCAATATACAACAGAAACAACAGATGTAAATGCGTGGGCAAAAGCCTATACCTTATATGGTGTGAATGCGAACTACACTTTGAATGATAATGTCACTGTGCGTGCTGGTATATCAAATTTATTTGATGAATCCATGGAAACTACCGATAGTTCTGAAGATTATTATTCAATTCAAGGTCGTACTTATTTCGTTGGTTTAACGACACGTTTCTAATTTTATAAGTAAAAAAGCCGCTTGAAAGCGGCTTTTTTTAGTCTTCAATCTTTAAAATTTTTAAGGTATTTTCAGCATAATAGAATTTTGCCAGATAGGCACGGGCACGTTCCCGTAAATACTGCTGCGACAGCATCTGCTGAATCACCGGGTTCAACAGCTGCTGTAATTCTTGCTGAATCAGGGCTTCATCAATATTCAGATCACGCAATAACAGGTCAAAAGTGCGTTCCTGATTACGGACATACCAGGCGTGTACCCCATCATGTAGCTGCTGTTTTAAATAATCACTCTGGCGCATAAAGTCCCAGATTTCATGACCCAGCGCCACAGTCTGTGGCAGATCCTGTACTTCAATATAGTTTTTTAAGACCGACAAAGGCAGGTCTTTAATCTTGTGCCAGATATTGGCCTGCAGATGATAGAGCTTGTCATCATCAAAATGCTGGTTCAGGACCGATTCACTCATCTGGCTAAGCTTTAAGATATTCTTTTGCAAATAGGCGCTGACTGCACTGTCTAAACTGGAATCGGTCACTGTTTCCAGTACCGATTTGCCCATTTTCATAAAACGCGACACGCCAGGCACGCTTTTGGCAATCAGTGAATTGTCCAGATAATCCTGAATCGAGTGCTGGATTAACTGGCTGATCATTGCAGAAAAGGCCGGATTACTGACCACGGTTTTAATCAGACGCTGACGATGGCCACTTTTGCTGGCCACATACTGGGCAATTTTATCAATGGTCAGTACCGGAATGACATCGGCAATTTTGGCGCTGTCATTCACCGGATGCACCAGGGCAAAGCGGATGTGTTCTGCAATCTGTTCAATCAGAAAGGCGCTGGCCGGCGTGTCCAGAATCTGTTTTTGCAGCAGGGCATTCAGCTGTTCGCAGCTCCAGAGATCTTTCAGATGCTGCTTGCGGAACCAGTGATAAAAATGCAGAAATTCCTGCTGTACGGTTTCAGGCTGAGAAAACTCATGTGCTAAAAAGTCAAGATGAGCTTCAATCAACTGCTCAAGCATCGGGTTTTGCTGCATACAATCTCTGGAACTTAGTTTAAAGGAATCAGTTTATCAGCTAGCGGGTTTTTTAGGTTCTGTGTTTTGGCCAGGAAGGGTAAATAATGTTGTACCACCTGCTGTTCGGCTTCCAGCATTGGCACATGACCGACATTATTTAAAATGACCGGGGTTTCTGCGCGTTTAAACAGACCCTGTAATTCTTTGGCCACTTCAACATTAATAATTTTATCGTGCTTGCCCCAGAGAATCAGGGTCGGTGCTTCAATATTGCGGGTGAGACGGGCAAAGCTGTCCGGGGTATAAATCCGGTTCAGGGTTACCATCTGATCAATAAATTTTAAGGATTGACTGGCCCGTGAAATTAACAGTTTTTCCTGGGCAGATTTAAACTGCTCTGGCACTTTCGGCGGGTTTTGCATCAGCTGATGCGCAATATGGTCTAAATCGCCCGGCGCGGTGACCACCAGATTTTTCAGTAACAGCGGGTCTTTGGTATAAGGCGTATTGGAGTGTTTGTAAATACCGGCACTGTTCAGCAGGAACAGGCTTTGGGTATCAAACGGATATTGGGCCGCATAGACCGTTGCCACAGAGCCACCCAGAGAATGCCCGGCAATATTCAGCTTGTCGGCAATATTCAAGGTTTCTACCAGCTGACGCAATTGCGCGCTCATGCTCGGTACAGACAGGTCAAAATTGCCCGAACTCTGGGTTTCACCGGTATTGGGTAAATCGGGGATAATCACATGATAGGACGGGGTGAGAAATTTGGCCACCCGGTTCCAGTTGTCGCGGTGTCCGGCAAAGCCATGTAACAGCAAAATGGTTGGCCGATTAACATCGCCGCCTTCATTATAGCGCCAGGTAATATTGCCAATTTTCAAGCTTTTCGAGACCAGACCCGCCGCCTGGCGTTCAGTCTGATAATAATGCTGCACCACTTGCTGTTCAGGCGAGAGTTTGGCGGCAGAGCTGAGCAGAGGTGCAGACAGTGCCAGTGTCAGGACTGCCAGTCGTGGCCAAGACAAAAATCGCGAAGAATCCTGCTTCATTGACGATATCCCCAAGAATATTTTTTAAATAGGCGTCGGCTTGGCTTGTTTGAATTGTGTAAATTTTCGCCTTAAGTCGAATTGAAAATGCTGTTTCTGGTTATTGTAAGGGCTTTGCAGAAAATGTCACCTAGCTGTTTTTTGATCGGGTTGGTGTGCTGCTTTTGAAGTGTGATGTAAATCGCAATTACTTTAGGAAAATTTGAAAAAATTTATCTTATAAAAATTGATCAGCTATTTTTTTTGCAAGTGACTTTGTCCCGGCATAGGATTAAAATGCTGAAAATTCAAAAACTGGTGGTAACAAGAATGCTCACAGCTCAAGAGGCTTTAGAACGTCTTAAACAAGGAAACCAACGTTTTGTTTCGGGCAATACCAATCATCCGAAACAACTAACCCACCATCAACGTGCAGAGATGGCCGAAGACCAGAATCCTTTTGCGATTGTGCTCGGTTGTTCTGATTCACGTGTACCTGCAGAAATGGTTTTTGATCAGGGACTCGGCGATCTGTTTGTGATTCGTGTGGCAGGGAATATTGTTGCGCCATCTCAGGTCGGCAGTGTTGAATTTGCGGCAGAGCGTTATGACTGCGCCGTGGTTGTGGTCTTGGGCCATAGTCACTGTGGCGCGATTCAGGCCACCATTGATACCTTGATGTGCCCGGACTGTCCACCATCTGCCAATCTGATGTCAATTGTGAACCGTGTTCGCCCGTCCGTAGAAACGCTGATGCAGACTGAACTGAAAAATGATTTGGCCAAGCTGTCGAAACATGCGGTTCGTTCCAATGTGTTTGCCTCAGTCAATCAGCTACGTCATGGTTCAGCAGTGTTAGAAAACCTGATTGAACAGGGGCAGCTGAAAGTCGTAGGTGCAGAATATTCATTAGAAACCGGTGAAGTAACTTTCTTTGATTTTTAATTGATTCTAAAAATAATCAAAAAGCGGGCATTGATGTCCCGCTTTTTTTATGGCTGAAATCCGGATCTTGAAAACCATCTCAGCGTTGAATCGGCTTTATTTTAATGCTGCCTGAATCAAGGGATAGGCATTTTTCAGCAAAATGGGCTGGGCTGCAGCCGTCGGATGGATCAGATCTTTTTGCATCAGGGTATTTTTACCGGCGACACCGTCTAGGAAGAAGGGCAGTAATTTGACCTGATAACGCTTGCTCACCACTTTGTAGTTATTTTCAAACGCCTTGCTGTAGGCGCTGCCATAATTGGGTGGCATTTTCATGCCAAATACAATCACCTTGGCTTTGGCCTGTTGACTGTGCTGAATCAGCCGCGCCAGATTATTTTGAATCAGCTGCGGTGGTTGACCACGCAAGCCATCATTACCGCCCAGTTCAATTACCACCACATGCGGCTTATGCGTTTGCAGTAATTTGGGCAAACGTGCCAGCGCGCCGCTGGTGGTTTCGCCACTCACACTTGCATTGACCACTTTATGCTGTTTCGGATACTGTTGCTCTAAACGTTTTTGTAACAGATGGACCCAGCCTTGTTGTGGTTGCAAACCGTAACCGGCACTTAAGCTGTCACCCAGAATCATGATGGTTTTGGCAGACACCAGCATGGGCATGAAGGCAAGCCCCGCCACAGCGAAATAAGCAAAACAACTCATTTTGAAATTGCGAATGTGCATTTAAGGATACTATGACTCAATTCACTACAGATACCGCCATCATGCCACAAAGCATTATTTCTGCCCAACAATTGACACAAAAGATACAACTTGCACAAAAAACACTGACGATTTTTGAAAATTTAAATCTGGAGATCCGGACGGGGGAACAGGTGGCGATTACTGGTCGTTCCGGTTCAGGCAAATCGACCTTATTGGGGATTCTGGCGACCTTGGATCAGGCCAGTGCCGGGCAGTTAACGGTCTGTGGTGAATCAATTCAGGAGCTGAATGAAGAACAGCGTGCGCTGGTGCGGCTGAAATATATTGGTTTCGTATTCCAGTCGTTCCAGTTATTGCCGCATTTAACCGCACTGGAAAATGTCATGCTGCCGCTACGCTTGCAACCGAATTTTAAATTTGCCGAGGCCGAACACAAGGCGCGTAATCTACTGAAAAAAGTCGGACTGGAACGGCAGGCAGAGCAGACCCCGAAAGTCCTGTCGGGTGGTGAGCAGCAACGGGTGGCGATTGCCCGGGCTTTAATCAGTGAGCCTAAAATCATTTTTGCCGATGAACCGACCGGGAATTTAGACGGCGAAACCGCCAAAGAAATTGAACAGCTGTTATTTCAACTGAACCGTGAACTGGGGACCACCTTGGTGCTGGTGACGCATGATCCGAAACTGGCGCAGCAATGTCAGCGCCATTTTGAACTCAGTCAGGGACAATTGCTGGAACACCCGGCAGGAGGATGAGATGAACCCGTTATTTCGTCCTTTACTGACCCAGAGTTTTAAAAGTACCGGTGTTTATCTGTTACTGATTGCGCTAATTCTGGCAATTAGTGCCACAACCGCGCTGAAATTCAGCAATGAGCAGATTCAAAATGCGGTGGCTTTGCAGGCGGCAGAAATGCTGGCCGGTGATCTGGTGCTGTCTGACAATAAACCGATTGCACCGCGCTGGGAAGCGGCGGCCGATGAGTTAGCGCTAAAGCAGTCGCATGTTACGGTGTTTAGCTCGATGGCGCACACCGGCGATGAATTTGTGATGGTGAATGTCAAAGCCATTGATCAGGCCTTTCCGTTACGCGGCGAACTACGGGTTGCACCGCAGCCTGCTGCTGCCATTCAACCGGGCGAGGTCTGGGTCAGCCAGCGCGCGATGGAGCTGCTGAAAATTCAGGTGGGCGATACCTTAAATATTGCCGATGGCGCCTTTCAGGTCACAGCCAGCATCGAGCATGATTCCAATCAGGAACTGGGTTTTAGCGGTTTTTCACCGACGGTGATCATTGCCCAGCAAGATGTGGCGCGTACCAATGCCATTCAGGTCGGCAGCCGGATTAACTATCGTTTGCTGATGGCCGGCACACCCCAGCATACCCGCCAGTTCGAGCAGGATTTTAAACAGTATCAGGAGAGCTTGCCTAAGACTCAGGAAGTCGATGGGCAGAATATTAGCGAACCAGATGGGCTGCGCCTACGCAATGCCAGTGAAGGCAATACCCGCTTGATGCGTCCAATTGCCAATCTGGATACCTTTTTACAGCTGGCCAATATTCTCACCATTTTACTGTGCGGCATTGCCATTGCCCTAACCAGCCAGCGCTATGTACAGCAGAGTCAGGATCATATTGCTTTAATGCGTTGCATTGGCGCGACCAAGAAGCAGATTCTGGGCGCTTATCTGACCTTGTTGGCGGTGGTGCTGTTACTGGCGATGCTGCTCGGTAGTGCGGTCGGCATTACGCTAGGCTATGGGCTGTTGCAATTGATGTTACAGCTGATTCCGCATTTGCAATTGCAGTTTTCCGCTGTCGAGATGCTGCTGGGGCCACTCCCGATTGCCATGCTGACCAGTGCCGTGGTACTGCTGGGCTTTATTTTGCCAAGTCTGTGGCAGCTGCTAAATACCCCACCAATCCGGGTGATTCGCCAGCAGGAAAAATCAGTCCAGTCGATGCTATGGATGCTGCTGACCGGCACACTCAGCCTGATGCTGTTTAGTGTGGTGCTGACCGAAAATATTGTGCTGACGCTATGGGTCATGGGTGCCATCATCCTGCTGTGTAGCGTACTCTATGCCGTGGTGTGGAGCTTCCTGAAATTGATCCGTAATTTAAAAAGCGGCATCTCGGCCTATGTACGCACGCCGTATCAGACTGCATTTCAGATTACCGCACTGGCGCTGGGCCTTAGCCTGATTACCGTGCTGGCAGTATTACGTACCGATCTGCTGGATCGCTGGCAGCAGCAATTGCCGGAAGGCACACCGAACCAATTTGTTTATGGTTTGCCGCCATTTGATATGCCGGAGTTTCAGGCGCAGCTTGAACAGCAGGGCTGGCACAGTACGCCGCTGTATCCGAATGTGCGCGGGCGGCTGGTGGCGAAAAATGATCAGCCCTTTGCAGAAGCGTTAATCCAGCACAATAATTCGCTCCGACGTGAACTGAACCTGACCCAGGCCGAGCGTTTTCCGGCCGATAACCTGATTGTGGCCGGGCAGGAACAGTTTAGCCAGGTCGGGCAGGTTTCGGTTGAGGTCAATACCGCGCAAGAGCTGGGCATTGAGATTGGCGATACATTAACTTTTAGTCTGCCGGAAGGCTTGTTGCAGGCCAAAGTCATCAATCTGCGCAGCGTGGAATGGGAAAGCTTTAGTCCGAATTTCTTCTTTATTTTTTCACCGCAGACCATGGATGAAAATGCCGGCAGCTATCTGGGCAGTTTCTATGTGCCAGAGCAGGACCGGCCGGCACTGGTGCAGCTGATCCAGCAGTTTTCCAATACCGTATTTATTGATGTCAGCCTGATTCTGGAAGAGATTAAACGGATTGTGAATGTGTTGGTACAGATTATTACCATTCTGGCAGTGTTGGTGGCCGTGTCCGGGATTCTGGTACTGATTGCCTGTTTAAACCTGCTGATGGATGAGCGGAAACGTGAAGTGGCCTTGTTGCGTTCTTTTGGTAGTTCCAAGCAGAAACTAAAACGGATGATGAGTCTGGAAATTGGCCTGATTGGCGGAATTGCCGGGGTGGTGGCCTGTCTGTTTGCCGAGGTGATTAGTGCGATTGCCAGTTACCGGATGGAACTGGCAATTCAGCCACATTGGGAAATCTGGCTGATCTTGCCGGTTGTAATGACTTTATTGTGTGCTTTGATTGGTCGTTATCGGCTTAGTTATTTATCTGACATTCCGCCTTTGCAAAGCCTGCGAGAGATGAATCAATAAGCGTCATCTCTGCATTAAAATGGTGGGGTATGCGTTACAGCTGCAATTGCTGGCGCATCATCGCGAGAATTTCCTGCCACAGCGGGGCAAGCATCTGTACCTGTTGCAGACAGTACTGATAAAACAGCCAGCTGATGATGGCGCCGCCGGTCAGCGCCAGCAGTGAAAACAGCGCTGACTTGTGCAGCTTCTGGCCGATGTACCAAAGTGCTGCCAAGGCTGCACCCATCACCATGCCGCCAATATGTGCGGCATTGTTAATTCCGCTAATCATAAAGCCCATAAACAGGTTCAGGCCCATCACCAGTAACAGGGTTTTCTTATCCAGCAGAAAACGCTGTTTCGGCAGGCGTGGCAATAATGATAAAACCGTCAGGGAAGCACCCAAACCCATCACCGCACCGGATGCACCAGCGCTCACACTCGGCAGTAAATCCGGGCTGGTCAGGCCATGCGCGAGAATCTGTAAGGAATCCTGAATCTGTAAATAGCCACTGAGCAGGCTGCCCATCAGTCCGGCCAATATGTATAAACCTAAAAAATACAGCCGGCCAAAAAGCTGTTCGGCCACGCTGCCAAAAATATACAGGGCCCACATATTCAGCATCAGGTGAATCATGCCAAAATGGAAAAACATGCTGCTGAACAGACGCTGCGGCTGTTCGAGAAAGGTCAGGGGAGCATAGTCGGCGCCCCAGAGAATTGCATCCCGGGTGCTGGGCTGGCTGGCATCGACACCAGTCAGGATTTGCCAGGCAAATACACCAATATTGAGGGCAATCAACAGGGCCGTCAGCCACCATAAATGCGTTTCGGGTTTACGGTGAATCAGCGGCGGTGAATATTCAGACATGCTATTTTTATACAATGATGATTTATTTCGTTATAAGCTTAACACGAAAAATTCACGCCTCAGGAGCCCCAAGCTGACATGAAAGCTTTTATTGTCCGTACCTTATTAATTCTTGTCAGTCTGTTTTTATTGATCCAGTTGTGGATTTTCTCGAGTCTGGCCTGGTGGCGAACCCAGCCGGTACAAAGTACCATGATGATGCGCCTGGACTACTGGTCAGATACTTCCCAGCCTATCCGGCATGAATGGCGTGACTATGACCAGATCAGTGAATATCTGAAAAAAGCCGTGGTCGCTGCCGAAGATGGCAAGTTTATGCAGCATCATGGCTTTGACTGGGAAGGTATTCAGCATGCACTAGAACGTAATAAAGATCAGGGTCAGGTGGTGGCTGGCGGTTCGACCATTTCCCAGCAGCTGGCGAAAAACCTGTTTTTATTTAACCAGCGTTCGTTTTTGCGTAAAGGTCAAGAAGCCATTGCGACCTGGATGATGGAACGCATGTGGAGCAAGCAGCGGATTCTGGAAGTGTATTTAAACTCGGTAGAGTTTGGCGACAATATTTACGGTATTGAGGCGGCGACCCAGCATTATTTTGGCAAGTCTTCACGCAGCCTCAGCCGTGAAGAAGCGATTTTTCTGGCTGCGATTTTACCGAATCCAAAATATTATCAGGACAACCGTTCCGGCCGTGGTCTGGAACCACGTAAACGCATGATCCGTAAATACATGCGTTACAGCGAGATTCCTTGAGTTGTAAAATTGAAAAAAAGCCCACAGCAGTGGGCTTTTTTTATGAAATTGTCACAAAATTGAAGCATACTTATGAATAGTGAATACTTGAGAAAAAGTCATAGGGTGCATATGAATACGGCAGCGAGCGCGACCCCTGCGCAAATAGACTATACCTATAATGATCGATACATCAATCGTGAGCTTTCTATCCTCGATTTCCATTTGCGCGTGCTGGAGCAGGCAGTCGATCCTTTGCATCCGTTGCTGGAACGTATGAACTTTTTACTCATCTTTTCACGTAACTTAGATGAGTTTTTTGAAATTCGTGTTGCAGGTGTCATGGAGCAGCTGGATCTGGGTAATGAAAGCCGTAGCCCGGATGGCTTGACCCCAAAACAGGTGCTGGAGCAGATTTCCCAAACTGCGCATGCTGCCATTGAGCGCCAATACCGTATTTTAAACCAGGAAATTCTGCCTAAGCTGCGTGAAGAAGATATCTGTTTCTTGCGCCGTGGTGAGCTGACGCCAGCCCAATCGGCCTGGGTGAAAAAATATTTCCAGGAACAGGTTGCACCGGTCTTAACCCCAATTAGCCTGGACCCGGCTCATCCATTCCCGCGTCTGGTCAATAAAAGCCTGAACTTTATTGTAACGCTGGAAGGGAAAGATGCCTTCGGCCGTCAGATTGACCTGGCCGTGGTGCCAGCACCGCGTTCTTTACCACGTGTGGTGCGTTTACCAGACGAACTGACCGGTGGTAAAGAACATCACGTGATGCTGTCTGCGATTATTCATGAGCATGTGTCGGACCTGTTCCCGGGCATGACTGCGACTGGCTGTTATCAGTTCCGTGTCACCCGTAATGCCGATTTGGCCTTAAACGAAGATGTGGAAGATCTGGCCAAAGCGCTGAAAGGTGAGCTGAACTCCCGTCGTTTTGGCCGCGCGGTGCGTCTGGAAGTGACCCAGAACTGTCCGCAACCGATTTATGAATATCTGCTGAATGAGTTCGATCTGCATGAAGATCAGCTCTATAAAGTGGATGGCCCGGTGAATCTGGCGCGTTTATTGTCTAACTTTAAACGTCCACATTTACGTTATGACTCACATACGCCAGTGATTCCGAAAGTGTTGAAAAAATCCGAGAATATTTTTTCGGCCATGCAAAAGCAGGATATCTTGCTGCATCATCCGTTTGAATCCTTTGCCCCGGTGATTAACCTGCTGCGTGAAGCGGCGCGTGACCCGCAGGTATTGGCAATTAAACAGACTTTGTACCGTAGTGGTGCCGATTCTGAAATCGTACAAGTCTTAGCGGAAGCGGCGCGTAATGGTAAAGAAGTGACCGCGGTCATTGAGCTGCGTGCGCGTTTTGATGAAGAATCCAATATTGCCGTGGCCAACGTGCTGCAAGAAGCCGGCGCGGTGGTGGTTTATGGCATTGTCGGTTATAAAACCCATGCCAAAATGATTCTGGTGGTACGCCGTGAAAATAACAAGCTGGTGCGTTATGTGCATTTGGGTACCGGTAACTATCATGCCGGTAATGCGCGGATTTATACCGACTACGGCTTGCTGACCACAGACAAGGAACTCTGTGAAGATGTACACCGCATTTTCCAGGAACTGACCGGCATGGGCAAAATGGCCAAGCTGAAAAAGCTGCTGCATGCGCCGTTTACCCTGCATACCCAGCTGATCAACTTTATTGATGATGAAATTGCCAATGCCAAAGCTGGCAAACCAGCGCAAATTATTGTGAAGGTGAATGCCTTAACCGAAATGCAGCTGATCAATAAACTGTATGAAGCTTCCCAGGCTGGCGTGCAGATTGACCTGATTATCCGTTCGATTTGCTGCCTGCGTCCGGGCTTGCCGGGGCTATCGGAAAATATCCGGGTACGTTCCATTGTCGGCCGATTCCTGGAACATACCCGCGTGTATTACTTCAGCAATAATGGTGATGCACGTATTTACTGTTCAAGTGCTGACTGGATGGACCGTAACCTGTTTAACCGGGTTGAAGCCTGCTTCCCGATTGAAGATCCGGCACTGAAAAAACGCATTTATCAGCAAGGTCTGCAAATTTATCTGCAAGATAACCAGCAGGCGTGGCTACTCCAGGGGGATGGCACCTGGATTCGTGCACAGGCAGCAGAAGGCGAGCCGGCTTCTAATGCACAGCGCACCCTGATCGAGATGATTCAGTAAGCGAAACCAGCCTGATATTTAAAGGATATCAGGCGTTTTATCCGCTAAAAAAATAAGGAGCTGATGCTCCTTATTTTTATGGGGATTTTAAATATTAGCTGTGCGAGATTTTTTGCAGAATCTGCAATAACACATCAAATTCGCTTTGCAGCGGAGTACTCTTACGCGTTACTAAGGCCAAGGTACGGGTAGGCGCCGCGTCAATCTGTTTTACCACCAGCTCTGAATTGGCCTGAATCATATTGGTATGAATGGCAATTTCAGGTAGCAGGGTAAAGCCGAGGTTGGCTGATACCATTTCCACCAGGGTTGGTAGCGAGCTGGCTTTTAAACGATGATCATTTTTACGCTCGCCAATCGGGCAGGCACTTAAAGCATGATCACGCAAACAGTGGCCTTCTTCCAGCAGCATCAGGCGAGACAGGTCCAGATCTTCTAAAGACTTGGCCTGAGCTGAATGTGCATCGGATTTATGGTGGACCAGCACCAGATTTTCTTTGGCAATTTCGGCAACTTTCAGACTGCGGGTATCAAACGGCAGCGCCAGTAACACCATATCCAGGTTACCGTGTTCCAGTTTTTCTACAATTTTTTCACTTTGTGCTTCATGCAGGTGTAACTGGATTTTTGGCAGTTGCTTATGCACTTCATCTAACAGCTGCGACAAAATGAACGGTGCAATGGTTGGAATCACACCTAAATGCAGGTCGCCGGTTAAGGGCTCGCTCATTTCACGGCTTAGGCGCATCAAGTCCTGCGCATCAGCCAATAGAACACGCGCTCGGGCTACAACTTGTTCACCGAGAGGAGTCAAACGTACATTCTGGCGATCGCGTTCAACCAATACGCCACCCAATAAGCGCTCTAACTCCATGATCCCGCCCGACAATGTCGATTGAGTCACGAATGAACGGCGCGCCGCTTCTGTAAAATGCAACGTTTCAGACAGTGTAACGAGGTATGACAGCTGTCTTAAGGATGGTAATGCAGCCATAGTGTCCTAATGCTTATAATTTAAAGTGATGAGCAAATAATTCGCTAAGATATGGAATGAAATGCGGAGGGATATCATGCCCCATTCCTTCAATTAATTCAAATTTAGCGTCAGGTATTGCTTTCGCAACAGCCTTACCATGTGCAGGTGGAAGTAAGCGGTCACGAGAACCATGAACAACCAGCGTGGGCTGTTGGATCTGCTTGTCCAGACTGCGCAATGAGCCTGTACATAATATTGCTAAAAACTGCTGAAGTACACCCGCTGGATGGTAACTTCGCTGATATAATTTACGGGCGGTCTGTACCGCTTCCATTTCATTCAGATAACCTGGCGAACCAATCACTTTAAACAGTTTCAGGCTGTGGTTAATAATGCCTTCTTCATCATTGGATGTCGGCTTGCCCACTAGGCTGAACAGCTGTTTCGGGAAAGGAGGCGGTAGGAAAGGCTGGTTGTTGCTGGTAAACAATAGTGCCAGTTTTCTGACCTTGTCCGGATAGCGGGCCGCCAGAATCTGTGCAATCATACCGCCCATTGAAGCGCCAATCACATCAACCTGTTCCAGCTCCAGTTTATCAATCAGCAGGGCCACATCATCGGCCATATCATACAGGTTATAAGGCGCCCCCTGATTTTCTAAACCCAAGGCAAAACGGCCCATCAGTTTTAGGGTATTCAGGCGCTCGCCCTGATGGCGTACTTTAGAGGACAGGCCAATATCGCGGTTATCAAAACGGATGACCCGAAAGCCTTGGTCAATGAGTGACTTGCAGAAAAAGTCTGGCCAATACAGCAGCTGTGCGCCCAATCCCATGACCAGTAAAATGGTCGGATTGCCAATTTCGCCGCCCATTTCGACATGCAATTCAATGCCATTGCCCAAGTCGACTTTGGTTTCGTGCATAAAACTGCTGTAAGGTGAAACATTTAACCGCAAGCTATTCATTCTTCTATTCCTTTCTTCAAGGTGAGCGCGCACCCCCTGATGGATTAAAGCGCTAAACTGCCGCTGGAATCAAGTCAGGAACAAGTTTACTTAAAGCCAGGCGCTGTTTGCCGGCTGTTGGCCCGAGCAGTACAAAGCCGCGTAAGGTGGCATTGCTGTCAAAGGCTTTGGCAATCATGCCATCGTCCAGTTCTTCATTTTGCCAGGTCACTTCTACATCTACCGGAGCAGGTAACACGGTTAATGGTGCCGCCGGGGTTTTCACTGCAACCGGCATAGCCGGGTAGTGCACTTGTGTGGTTTCACCATTTAAGGTTTTGGCCAGGGCACGTGCCTGCTGCATGATTGGCATGACATACGGCAATAAAGTCCCGTTGACTTCAGCGCAGTCGCCCATTGCATAAATATCAGCCAGGTTGGTTTCCAGCAAGCCATTGGTGAGCACGCCGCGACTGGTATGAATGCCAGCTTCTTTGGCTAAAGTAATATTCGGCTGTAAACCGACGGCGGATAGCACCACATCGGCACTCAGGCTGCGGCCATCGGCCAGTGTCACCAGATAATCGCCATGATCCAGTTTCGATACTTTATCGACCGTGGTGCCCAAGACAAAATGAATCCCGGTTTCTTCCAGGTTCTGTTTAAATGCAGTGGCAATAAATTCAGGCAATAAACGGCCCAGCGGTTGAGGTGCCAGATCAATCACCGTGACTTGATGCTCGGTGTTTTGCAGGTCATTGGCAAATTCACAGCCAATCAGGCCCGCGCCTAAAATCACCACACGTTTATCCTGACGCGCTGCCAGCTGTTCGCGGAAGGCTTTATAGTCATTTAAATTATTGACCATGTGAATATCATCACTGCCATCGCCAGAAATGGCCAGACGAATCGGGTTGGCACCGACTGCCAGGACCAGTTTGGCATAGGCTTGCTGGCTTTCGACGCTATCTTTCTCTAAAGTCAGCAGATGCTGCTCGGCATCAATGGCTTTGACCCAGGTATGCGCTTCAATACGCATATTCAGCTGCGAGCCCATTTTCGCGGCATCACCCAGCGCAATCTGTTCGGGTGCTTTTTTGCCGGCCAGAGCATTGGAGAGGGTGGGTTTTGCATAGTTGATTGCATCATCTGCGCAAATCATGACCAGTTCCTGTTCAGGGTTCAGTTTGCGAAATTCACGGGCGACTGTATAGCCAGCCATACCAGAACCAATGATGACAATCGGATGCATTATTTTCTCCATAAAAGGTTGAGCATAAGTTTCAAGACATAAAAAAAGACCATGCAGTTATGGTCTTCGAGGCGTACTTAGATTTCGACCATTTCAAAATCGACTTTAGATACGCCACAGTCCGGGCAGGTCCAGTCATCTGGAATATCTTCCCATTTGGTGCCCGCGACGATGCCATCTTGCGGCCAGCCTTCTGCCTCGTCATAAATCCATCCACAAACGATGCATTGATACTTTTTCATTTGACTCTCCAAAAGCCGATCTTCAATAAACCTGACCGGCAAAAAATTCCCTAACCAGCATGACTCAGTTGATATGATTTTAACACTTCATATTCGCTTAAATTTTTACGCAGTTATGAGGTTAAAGTAAAGTAAATATCGGAGTCTAATGCTTCATTTCTAAAGCTGAATGGCTAAGAAGGACAAAATTTATCTTTAAAATCTCAAATATTGCATAGTGTCGGACAATATGCACACTAAAAACCAGCGCAAATCTTTTCAAAATATATGAGAGATCACCTAAATTTCGACTAAAGTCGGACAGCTATTTTTGCTTAAATAGGCTATTCTATAATTAGGATAATCTATATTGGTTATTTAGTATAAAAATACCAATAATAAAAACAATGATTTACTAATTTTAATCAGGTTTTATTTAAACCTGAAGGGCGGACTTTGGCTGGTCTTCGCGGTCAAGACGCTGTAAAATTCACCTATTCTTTTTAATCTCTCTCCGATCTCCTTATGAGCAAGCTGTCTACAACGTTGTGGTCTCACATTCGTACTGTCCAAAACTTTCCTAAAGCCGGTATTTGTTTTTATGACTTGACCCCTTTATTCATGAAAAATATTGGTCCGTTGACAGATGCTTTAATTGAAAGTATTCCTGCAGAAAAACTGGCTGAAGTAGATAGCTTTATTGCGGTAGAAGCACGTGGTTTTGTGCTGGCCAGCCTGTTGGCACAGCGTACTGGCAAGGGCTTATTGCTGGTGCGTAAAGCCGGTAAATTACCACCACCGGTAGTGGGTGTGGGTTATAGCCTGGAATACGGTCTGGACCGTCTGGAAATGGCGGCAGATGTCACCGGTCAGAAAGTTATTATTGTGGATGATGTTTTAGCGACTGGCGGTACCTTAAAGGCAGTGAAACAACTGGCGGAAAAATGTCAGCACGAAATTCTCGGTGCCAGCATTTTCTTGGATTTACCAGATTTACACGCGGATTTGGGTCTGAACATCTGGTCGGTACTGGATGAACGCTCTAAGCCGGTGGAAGCAGTGGCTTAAGTTTGAGCACTACTCTGTGAAACCTAGAA
Organism: Acinetobacter sp. YH12134; assembly: GCF_013418555.1. Lineage (NCBI taxonomy): Bacteria > Pseudomonadati > Pseudomonadota > Gammaproteobacteria > Moraxellales > Moraxellaceae > Acinetobacter > Acinetobacter sp. YH12134. The sequence continues at coordinate 220,708 of NZ_VPBT01000001.1, forward strand.
AGCCTTGCCGAGTGCAAGGCTTTTTTATTTGTGCAGTGATTGCTGTTCCAGTTGCCAGATTAAAGGATTGATATTTTCCGGACACACCAGTCGATGATGACCGCCTTTAAAAGCATGAATTGGCATGTAATTTTCCAGCTGGGTTTGTACCCAGTGCATGTCCAGCTGTTCATCACCGAGTTCCAGATAGGCCAGCTGTGGAATATCATGGTCCAGTTCCTGTTCGGAAATCTGCGGATAGTCCGGTCGGAAGTCGGGCTGTAAACTCGGATTGGCAATGACGCAGGGAATACCATGCAGCGCCGACATCTTTAAGGCCCAATAACCACCCAGGCTATGTCCGACAATAATTTCAGGCTGGATTTTAACAATAATATCGTTATAGAAACTGGCCACCGTCTGGTAGTTCAGATTGCGATAATCCACGGTAATACAGTATTTTTTATCTGCGCAGATGGCATGAAACTTACTCGATTCACGTGAGGAATCCAGCCCATGCAGAAATAGGATTTTCGAGGTGCATCTATTCATTGTTTTCATTCACACTCAAGCGTCTATTGAATAGTTGAAAAGTTTCCTTTTCAATTAATTTCTCCTGCTTATTGTAAGAGTGGTGACGCAAGAAAGAAGTTAGCTATTGGTCTAACAGTTCAGCAAAAGGCGAGGTGCTGTTTAGCAGAGGTTTAGAAAATGAAAAAAATGGCTTAGGATTCAGCAGAGCATACGAAAAGCCAAATAAATCTGCTATGCTATTGCACTTCATTTTTTAGTAATTTTCGAGGCAGAGATGACGCAACCAAACGCTCAGTCGACTTCTGAACCCACTATTTCCGAAAACGATTTAATTGCACAGCGTCATGCCAAGTTAAAGCAAATCCAAGAAAAGGCTCAGGAAAGCAACAGCAGTCCATGGCCAAACACCTTCAAGCGTGAACATTACGCGCAAGATTTACAAGAACAGTTTGCCGACAAATCTAAAGAAGAAATTGAAGGCGGCGACAAGGTGTATGTGTCGGTGGCTGGTCGTGTCATGCTCAACCGTGGTTCATTTATCGTAATTCAGGACATGACCGGTCGTATCCAGCTGTATGTGGCCCGTAAAGAACTTAGCCCTGAAACCTTGGAAACCATTAAAGGTTTGGACCTGGGCGATATTATTGCTGTTAAAGGTTATATCGGCCGTTCAGGCAAAGGCGATTTATATGTGCATATCGAGCACTTTGAATTGCTGACTAAATCGCTACGTCCATTACCAGACAAGTTCCATGGCCTGACCGATACTGAAGTGAAGTATCGTAAGCGTTATCTGGACCTGATTGTAAACGAAGAAACCCGTAAGACTTTTGAAATTCGTGCCAAAGTGGTATCGGGCATCCGTGCGTTTTTAACTGAAAAACGTTTCATGGAAGTTGAAACCCCAATGATGCACGTGATTCCAGGTGGTGCATCGGCGCGTCCATTTGAAACCCATCATAATGCACTGGATATGCCATTGTTCCTGCGTATTGCGCCAGAACTTTATTTAAAACGTCTGGTGGTGGGCGGATTTGAACGCGTGTTCGAAATTAACCGTAACTTCCGTAACGAAGGTGTATCGACCCGTCATAACCCGGAATTCACCATGATTGAATTCTATCAGGCCTATGCAGACTACAAAGATTTGATGGAACTGACCGAGCAGATGCTGGAGAAACTGGCCATCGACATCTTGGGTTCGACCGATGTGCCGTATGGCGATGAAGTGTATAGCTTCAAAGGTCCGTTCAAGAAAATCTCGATGTTTGATGCGATTCTTGAGCACAACCCGCAATTCACCCCTGAAAACGTTAATGACCGTGAATTTCTGGCCAACTTCGTACAAAACGAATTGAAAGAGCAGGTAAAACCAGGATTTGGTTTAGGCAAGCTGCAAACCATCGTGTTTGAAGAAACGGTTGAAACTCAACTGCGTCAGCCAACCTTCATTACTGAATACCCAGCAGAAACCTCACCGCTGGCTCGCCGTAATGATGAGAACCCGCACATCACTGACCGTTTTGAATTCTTCATTGGTGGTCGTGAGCTGGCAAACGGCTTCTCAGAGTTAAATGATCCAATTGATCAGGCAGAGCGTTTCCAGGCACAGGTAGCTGAGAAAGATGCTGGTGATGATGAAGCGATGCACTATGATGCAGACTTCGTTGAAGCACTGGAATATGGCTTGCCACCTACAGCAGGTGAAGGGATCGGGATTGACCGTCTGGTGATGTTATTTGCCAATGCACCAAGTATCCGTGATGTGATTTTGTTCCCGCATATGCGTCACAAGAACTAAAATCTGCTACATCAAATAACCCGCGAATCTCGCGGGTTATTTTTTTGTTTGAGTATCATCAAGCTATACGTAAAGCATAGATCGGACGAATCGCTTAGATTAAACTGGTCTGAATACGCACTTTCATGTTCAGGCTTTGCTGCACAATAAAGGATTTCATCCACTGCACCTGTTCACCCATTGGATTGGTTTTGACTGCGGTGTCGAGGAAGGCCAGTTCCGGGCGCTGGAACAGTTGCTGTTCAATGGCCTGTTCCAGCTGGCTTGAGGTGGAGGCCAGTGGCATGCTGACCAGATAAAAGGCCTTTGGATAATTATAAAAGGCATACATCAGGTTAAAGGCTTTCTGGTCACCTTTTAAATTGCCGGCACCAATTTCATAACCGCGATCCTGATTACTGTGGGTCAGACCAATCAAAAACTCGATATTATGGTCCGAAAGTCGTAGACCAAATTGCAGCCCGATCTGATCGGCACTGAACTCGTGCTGGACAAAGGTATTTAGTGCAGAACCATCTTCATCAAACGCTTCTTGCAACACCAGCATGTGCTGCTGATGCTGATACAGAAAGCCGGCAAGCTGCGCCTGTTCCAGCTGGGCTTTTAAGGTGGCTAAATCGTAATGACTATAAGGCATGGGAGCAATCAGAAAAAATTAAAATTTGTTTTATTTTAGGTGTTTTACTTGGAAAATGAAGCGATCTATTAGAGCTTTTAACAATAACTCAATAGATAGAAGTGAGCATAAAAACGGCGACTGGAAAATAGTGATCAGGCTAAAAATAAGCGATGCTGTGCAGGGTATGAGTAAACTTTGATAGCAATATCAGTAATCCTGTATATGACGTTTTTGCATATTAATATAATAAAACAAGCAATAGTACAGATAACTAAATCTCTATAATGAATATAAATTTTATAAAGTGTAATAAGTACACGTTGATTTAAGCTGGTGTTGTCCATGTCATTAAATGAGGAAAGACTTACTCATCTGAAACAGCTTGAAGCTGAGAGTATTCATATCATCCGTGAAGTTGCTGCCGAGTTTGAAAACCCGGTTATGCTGTACTCGATTGGTAAAGATTCTGCGGTAATGCTGCATCTTGCCTTGAAAGCCTTCTATCCTGCAAAACTTCCATTCCCTCTGTTACATGTCGATACAGGCTGGAAATTCAAAGATATGATTGAATTCCGCGACAACATGGCCAAGAAACATGGTTTTGATCTGATTGTGCATCAGAACCAGGAAGGCCGTGACGCCGGAATCAATCCATTTGATCATGGTAGCTCAAAATACACCGACATCATGAAAACCCAGGGGCTGAAACAGGCGCTGGACAAATACGGTTTTGATGCTGCATTTGGTGGTGCGCGCCGTGACGAAGAAAAATCACGTGCCAAAGAACGTGTCTATTCTTTCCGTGATTCCAAACACCGTTGGGACCCGAAAAACCAGCGTCCAGAACTGTGGAACCTTTATAACGGTAAGGTCAACAAGGGCGAAAGCATTCGTGTGTTCCCATTGTCGAACTGGACCGAGCTGGACATCTGGCAATACATTTATCTCGAGCAGATTCCAATTGTTCCATTGTACTTTGCTGCTGAACGTCCAGTGGTAGAACGTAGTGGTACACTCATTATGGTTGATGATGAGCGTATGCGTTTACATGAAGGCGAAGTACCACAAATGAAATCGGTACGTTTCCGTACGCTTGGCTGTTACCCGCTGACCGGTGCAGTTGAGTCAGGCGCAGATACCTTGCCTGAAATTATTCAGGAAATGTTGCTGGCCACCAGCTCGGAACGTCAGGGTCGTATGATTGACCATGATGAAGCCGGCTCGATGGAGAAGAAGAAGCAAGAGGGCTACTTCTAATTTCTCCCAGCCTCTCTTTAGACAAGAGAGGAAATTCCCTCTTGGTAAAAGGGAGATACAGGGAGATTAAACCGGTTTCTAAAGAATTTGTGGAGTTTGAGAAATGTCTCATCAATCAGAACTCATTAGCCAAGATATTTTGGCCTATTTAAAACAGCACGAAAATAAAGACTTATTGCGTTTCCTGACTTGCGGTAACGTCGATGATGGTAAATCGACCTTAATTGGTCGTCTGCTTTATGATTCAAAACTGATTTATGAAGATCAGTTGCAAGCGGTAACCCGTGACTCGAAAAAAGTCGGGACGACAGGGGATGCACCTGACCTGGCTTTACTGGTCGATGGCCTGCAGGCAGAACGTGAGCAGGGTATTACCATTGATGTGGCGTATCGCTATTTCTCGACTGAAAAGCGTAAGTTCATCATTGCCGATACCCCGGGACATGAGCAATATACCCGTAACATGGCCACTGGTGCATCAACTGCGGATCTGGCGATTATTTTAATTGATGCACGTTATGGCGTGCAGACCCAAACCCGTCGTCATACCTTTATTGCCAGCCTGCTGGGTATTAAGAACATTATTGTTGCCATCAACAAAATGGACCTGGTGGAATTCTCTGAAGCGCGCTTTAATGAAATTCAGGCGCAATATAACGAGTTCGTGAACCAGCTTGCTGACCGTAAACCGGCCAATATCATTTTCACGCCAATTTCTGCCCTGAATGGCGATAACGTGGTGAACAAGTCGGCCAATACTCCGTGGTACAGCGGCGAAACTTTGATGGAAACGCTGGAAAACGTGGAAATTAGCCGGACTTCAGGTAAAAACGAATTCCGCTTCCCGGTGCAATATGTCAACCGTCCAAACCTCGACTTCCGTGGTTTTGCTGGCACCATTGCTTCGGGCGACATCCGTGTGGGTGATGAAATTGTCGCGTTGCCATCAGGCAAACGTTCTACCGTCAAAGACATTGTAACTTTTGATGGCAATTTGGAACGTGCTTTTGCCGGTCAGGCGGTTACCCTTACCCTGAATGATGAAATTGATATTTCACGCGGTAACCTGCTGGTCAAAGCGGGCGATCAACTGGAAATTTCACGTTCTGCACGCGCAACTGTGGTGTGGATGAATGATCAGCCACTGGTCAAAGGCAAGCTGTACAACATTAAGCTCGGTACGCAAACTGTTCCAGCCAAAATTGCTGAAATTAACTATCGTGTAAACGTGAATACGCTGGAAAAAACTCAGGTAGAGCAGCTGGAACTGAACGCGATTGCTGATGTTCAGATCGAGTTTGATGCGCCAGTGGTATTTGACCGTTATCAGGACAGCCGTTATACCGGCTCGTTTATTTTCATTGACCGTTTAAGCAACGTGACCGTTGGTGCGGGCATGGTGGAAGCAGCGGTAGAATGGACTGCGCATGATGAACCTGTGACTGCGGAAGACCGTGCTGCCCGTTTAGGTCAAAAACCTGCTGCGGTGACTGTAACAGCACAAGCACTGGAAAATGCACAAGCGCTGGAAAGTCTGTTGATTCAGCAAGGTGTAGTTGCAATTGTAAAAGCGGGTCTGAATGCTGCTCAAGTGGCATTACTTCGTGAAACTGGTGTTGTGGTGGTCACCGATGTTGCTGAAGGCACTGACGTAAGCTATGGCACCGAAGCCGTTGAAGAACTGGCTGAGAAAATTGTGGAGCTGGTTCGTCTATAAGACTGGGCTGGTTAAAGAAAACCTACCGCAAGGTGGGTTTTTTTATGGCTTTTAGATTCTTGGTGGGACTGCTGTGTCTATTTCAAACTTAATGATCTACGCGAATATTCTTACTCTATACAATCTGGTGTAGAGCGGGAAGATACACAAGATTTTATTTATATTGCGCTTATGTTTGGCTGTGCCAGTAGAGTTCAGGCAGAGCAATCAAAGTGTGGTTACGATTAAATGACGAATAATTGAAAAATCCATCGAGAGTGATCAGGAGAATTTTCAATCTGCTTATCATAGTGCAAAAAATAGCAGTCGCTGCGCTAAGCATAGTGCTGATCATCGGGCGGATGACTATTCACCACTTTACTATCCGGAGGAGAGGGGTGAGCGTATGCTCAAGGGCGATCAGACGTGGTTTTAACCCACTAAATTTTAAGGTGGGCAATCTAAACTTCAGTGAAATAGAAAATAGCATTTATTCTCTTAAATCTACAGGCTGAGAAGAATCATCCAAAAGCTGCGCTAGAATAGATTTCATCTCTGTCAGACTTTTGACCCCTGCAATTCTGTGGATGATCTGTCCCTGCTTGAAAATCAGGGTCGAAGGTAATCCATAGACATGATAACGCAGGGTGAGAATAGGAGATTGATCGACATTGATCTTGCCAAATTTAATCTCTGGCTGATGGTGGGCATAATAGCCGGCCAGTTCGGCAAACACCGGAAAATTCTGTACGCAGGGTGCACACCAGTCTGCATAAAAGCGGATCACGGCAAAGCCATCAAACCATTCAAATTCACTGTAATTATTTTCGTTATAGTCGATGACTTGGGTCATGGCTCACCTGAGTTATCAATCTGCGAAATATACATCTCATTATACATAAGTCCGGCTTGGCTTCATTCCGTCATTTATCTATGTTCAAATAGAGCACAGAAAACTTGCACTGAATAATTAAGGAAAATCCATGTCACAAGCGACGATGCAGCAGGTCATTATTACAGAACCAGGCGGCCCGGAAAAACTGGCCTATGAAAGTGTGGCTATTCCGACACCGGCAGCCAATGATGTGCTGGTTAAGGTTCATGCCTTTGGTTTAAACCGCCCGGATATCTTGCAGCGCCAAGGCCTTTATCCAATGCCGAAAGGGGTGACGCCTGTGCCGGGGCTGGAAGTGGCAGGTGAAGTGGTAGCGGTAGGCGAAGAGGTCAGCAAATTTAAAGTCGGCGATAAAGTTTGTGGCCTGACCAATGGCGGTGGCTATGCAGAATACTGCGTGGTTCCGGAAAGCCAGACCCTGACCATTCCTGAAGGCTTGAGTTTTGTACAAGCTGCGGCTATTCCAGAAACCTTCTTTACCGTATGGGCCAATGTGTTCCAGATGGGACAAGCCAAGGCTGGCGAAACAGTACTGGTACATGGAGGCAGCAGCGGTATTGGTACCACAGCGCTGATGTTATGTAATGCGCTGGGCATGAAAACCTTTGCCACTGTGGGTTCAGATGAAAAAGTTGCAGCTATTTCACACCTGACCACCGCCATTAACTACAAGACGCAAGATTTTGAGCAGGTGATTAATGAACAGACCGACAACGGCGGCGTCGATGTTATTTTAGATATCGTTGGTGCACCTTATCTGGAACGTAACCTGAACCTGTTACGCCGTGATGGTCGTCTGGTTTATATCGCGTTCTTGGGCGGTGCCAAAGCCAAAGATGTGAAACTTGGCCCGATTATGATGAAGCGCCTGACCATTACCGGTTCGACCATGCGTGCGCGTAATACTGCAGAAAAAGCTGAAATTGCCCAAGGCTTGCAAGACACAGTGTGGCCATTATTGAGCAAAGGTGAATGTCTGCCGATGATTTTTAAAATCTTTAAATTTGATCAGATCCAGGAAGCGCATGCGGCCATGGATACCGGTGATCATATTGGCAAGGTTGTGGTAGAAATTATTTAATTCGGCATCTAAAAAAAGACCGGCTATAGCCGGTCTTTTTTATGCTCATCTCAAGTTAGTACATTGATGTTTATTACTTAAACTATACAAGTTTTACTAAAAATTAAAATATATGTGATGTATTTGACACAACCTGTCGAAACTGTGTTGTACATTAGCCCACATCCAAAACATACATCATAAAAATAAACTGGATATTTCAATGAAGAGACAGAGGGCAGAATCATGAGAATTTCATCTACAGCATATACCACCACCCAGAATATACGTGCTTTAAGGCGCATTCATCGGGCCATTATCCGTCAAAAAATAGGTCTGGCAGATATCCACCGGGTGTATAGTGCCATGCTGCATTTAGAGCGTTATGTTGATCGCCTAGATCAGAATAAGCCTTAAGTCTAAGCTGAATGCAGCCTTGTGATACGTATTTTGATTTACTTTTAACGTAAATGTATTTAAAGTTTTGGTCTAATTATTTATATGATTTTTATTTAATAAATTTTAATTTACGGTTGTTTAATTGATAGAAAAAACAGTGCCTTAAAACAGCACCATGAGGGTATCATGAAGTGTGTTACTTCAACACATGAACGACTGGCTGAACGGCTGGTCAGTATTTTAACCAAACTCAATGTAGGGCATCAGCTGAGTATTCCGGAACTGGCCCAGGAATTTAAAGTCAGCACCCGCACCATTGAACGTGACTTTGATCGGCTGAATGCCTATCTACCTTTATTGCAGGACAAAAGCAGCAAAAAATACTATCTTGATGCTTCCTATTTGGGACGGTTTAAACTTCAGGATATCCAGAACTTTGCCCAGTTGTCGGGCATTAGCGATCTTTATCCCTCGCTGGATATTTCGTTCCTACGTGAGCTGATGGATCATCGTGCCAATCTGGTGTTTTCCGCCAAAGGTTATGATTATGAAGACAGTAGCCAATATGCCGAACATTTTAAACCCCTGACCCAAGCCATTCAGCAGCGTCAGTACATTGGCTTTGTCTATAAAAACAAGTCCCGTCGGGTGCAGCCTTATCGCCTGATTCATCATCATGGTAACTGGTATCTGGCTGCGGTGCATTCGGATACCTTAAAAGTGTATCGCCTGAGCCTGATTGAGCAGATTGAACTCAGCTATGAACTGGACCCGTTTGAGCATGATCCGGCTATTCTGCAACAGCTGGAAGATGAAGAAGGTATCTGGTTTGGTCATGAACAGCAGGAAGTACATTTATCGGTTGCGGCAGATGCCGCGCTGTATTTTAAACAGCGCCGGCTGTTTCCAAAGCAGCAGATCCTGGAAGAAAAGCCGTGTGGCAGCCTGCTGATTTCCTGCCAGATTCGCCATCATATTCAGCTTTATCCGCTGGTGCGCTACTGGATTCCCTATGTCAAAATTGTAGCGCCGCTGCATTTACAAACCGAGCTGGAGCAGAGCCTTAGCCATTATCTGCATTAATTCGTGTTGTGGGTGTACATTTGAGTTTTGATGACCATTAAAATTGGCCCCCTTATTCCTGTCATAATTGCTACGGAATCTGTCGAGCTTTAAGCGAAATTATGCGAAAATAGTCTTTTACTTTTTGCCCAAGGCTATTTCATGATTGACCAGTCTCCTGAATCTTTAAGCGATATTGAAATTATAGACATCCTTCAGAGTATGAAGAATGATGTGCTCAATAGCGAAGCCAAAGAGATTATCCGCAAAGGTGGAAAAGTGGGACGTCAGGAAGCGCATAAACAGGCCTTGGTGGCATTGCATCAATCTTTTGAAGAAAAATTTGTTGAAGCGGTGACGCTGGCATTGAGCCTAAATGAAGCCCAAGCCAAAAAAATCCGCTATAAAAAAGACCGGATTCGTATTTTAAAAGCCCGTCAGATTGATTATCTGGCCATTGATGGCGCAGAAACCGCCCAGGTACTGGCACAAATTGCACAAGCTATTGTCCGTGAAGATGCGATTGTGACCCATGACCTGCACAATATTTTCCCGTTCTGGAAAGAAGGCTGGCCAATGGTACAGTTCGACAGCGCCTATAAAATTCTGGAAGATGACATTGCCATTCACTATCAGGCGGTGCTGGATGAATTGCTGCGTCAGTTTTAAGTGAATTGCTGCATGAAAAAAACCTTCTAGAGTCTAGAAGGTTTTTTTATCGCTCTTGATTAGAGAAAGATAGATTATTCCTGTTCCGGCGGTTGGTTATTTTCCAGTAAACGTGTCACCAACAGCTGGTCAATTTTAAAATGATCGACATCGACCACTTCAAATTTATAACCGCCATATAACACGGTATCGGCTGGACGCGGAATCTTGCGCAGTTGATACATCATAAAACCGGCCAGAGTTTCATAGTTTTCTTCATCGGGCATCTCTTCAATTTCAAGCGCATGTTTCATGTCTTCAATTGGAGTACTGCCATCAATCAGCCATGAATTATTATCACGTTTAATAATCTGCTGTTCTTCTTCAATAGGGGTTACCCAGTCGCCCATTACGGTAATCATAATATCGGACAGGGTAATGACGCCGACCACCAGTGCATATTCATTAATCACCACCGCAAATTTTTCTTTGGTCGAGCGGAAGCGGTCCAGCACTTCAGACAGAGTCAGGGTATCGGGGATGGTGAGTACATTACGAATGGTTGATTCATTCAGCTGGTTAATTTTCTGGTTATTCAGAATCCGCACCAGAATATCTTTGGCATCAACATAGCCAATCACCTGATCAATATTTTCATTACAGACCAGAAATTTGGAATAGGGAAATTCGGCCAGTTTCTGGCGAATGCTGTCTTCGGCTTCATTTAGGGTAAAGTACACCACATTTTCACGCGTGGTCATGCTGGATGGGACATTACGTTCTTCCAGTTCAAACACGTTTTCAATAAAGTGATGTTCCTGTTTTTGCAACACACCCGCTTGGGCGCCGGCATCCATCACTGCGGAAATATCATCAAAGGTAATATTGTCATCGCGGATGGTATTGACCTTAAACAGCCGGAACAGCATATTGGCGATGGCATTAATAAACCAGGCCAGCGGTTTGCAGACGGTAATAAATACCTGTACTGGATTGATCACGGAAATAGAAATTTTCTCTGGTGCAATCATGGCCAGGCGTTTCGGCATCAGGTCGGCGAACAGAATAAATAAAGAGGTGACTAAGGTAAAAGACAGCGCGAAGCTGAGGGTTTCGGCCCACGATCCGGTATAGAAGCGGGTGACAAAATCGTAGAAATACGGGCGAAAAGCACCTTCACCTAAAATACCGCCTAAAATGGCAATCGCATTCAAGCCAATTTGCGAGGCGGCAAAAAAGTCTGCCGAGTTTTCCTGTAAATCCAGCACTTTTTGCGCACGTTCATCTCCGGCTTCAGCCAGAATTTTTAATTTGACCTTACGCGCACCGGCCAGGGCGATCTCGGTCAGTGATAAAAAACCTGCTCCTGCAATCAGTATGAAAATAATAACAATGTTCTGGAAGAGGCTCACGAATCCACCTGCGGATTTTTATTCTGAATATTTTTAACGTCAAAAACATCGAGTAGTGCACCGGGCACTACTCATGTTCATCTTAGTATAAGCTTTAAAAAGAGAGATTTATGAGCGTTTTTTGTCAAAATTGAGAAAATTGTGAGTTATTCATTAAAAACTCACGGTTTTCTTCTTCAATCATTTGACGGGCTACATACAGAATTAGCTGACGTAACCAGCGATGCGCCGGATGATGATGCAGTAACGGACACCAGGCCATCTTCAATTCAAATTCCGGAATATAAAACGGCGGGTCTTTAATCAGCAGATTCTGGCTTTTGGCCTGTAAACGGGCAATTCGGGTCGGTAAGGTGGCCACCAGATCCACATTGGATGCCAAGAGTGCCGGCATCTGATAATGACGGGTAAATACCGAAATCTTGCGTTTTTGACCAATCCGCTCCAGTGCCTGATCAATCCAGCCTAATCCGGCCTGTTTTTCAGGATTAACGCCAAAGCCAACGCCCATACCGGTTTTAGAGACCCAGATATGCTGTGCATCTAAATAGCTTTTTAGGTTCAGGTTGCCGGCCGCCGGGTGTTTCTGATTGAGTAGACAGGAAAAACTGTCACGCCAGACCAGTACCTGGTGGAAACTTTGCGGAATTTCATTAAAGCGGTTGATGGCTAGGTCTACCTTGCCTTGTTCCATGTCACGATAGGAGACATCACTTGGGGTCAGAAAGTCGAGCACCACATTTGGCGCTTCAGAACGCAAGGCTTTGACCAGACGCGGCACCAGAGTGGCTTCGGCATAGTCTGAAGTCATAATCCGGAATACGCGATTAGAGGTATACGGGCGGAACTCGGTACGGGGTTCCAGAATCATGGATAAATCGGACAGGGCATCACGAATACGCGGTTGTAATTCAAGTGCGCGTTCGGTCGGGGTCATCCCTTCAGATGAACGGATGAGCAGGGGATCATTAAATAAGTTACGTAGACGACGTAAAATGTTACTCATGGCGGGTTGGGTAACGCCCAATTGTTCAGCTGCTCGAGTGACATTTTTTTCGCGAAGTAATACGTCCAGGTAAATTAGTAGGTTGAGATCGACCCGCTCCAGATTCATAAAAAAAATACCGAAAATAAACCCAAGAAATTATTTGGATTATGCCATAAGCCTGAAGGCTTGGGTAGAACAATTACCGAAAAAGCCTGTTCCCTGATCGGATCAATTCCTGCATATTTACCGGGTTTTTCGGCCCAATTCGCGCGGGGTTTAAGCGGCTTAAATCAGCGCGTGTCGGGTTGATCCAAACCTCATCGCATCCACCTGCAGAAATGCTTGAGTTGAGCGACTCAACACAAGCATGGTCTTCTTCTATTCACTGTCAGGTTGGGTCTACCAGGCTAAAAATAAGCCGGATATTGCCTTGATTTTGTACGGAAAAAGCCGTACCCGACTTAAGTATAATGAATATAAAAAAAGCAAATGGTGTGTTTTTTAATCGGTTATTTGAATTGTAAAATAAAATTTATTTAATAAAAATCAAATATTTGTTTTGTAATATAAATTTTCGGATACGACTTTGATCTACATATTTTTTAAATAAATAGTGAAGATTCTTTGAGGATATTGGATTAATTTTCTAACTCACTCTAATCTGTACTTAACACGACGAAGTGCTCTAAATCTGAACACATCCAGAGGTATGATTTTAGTCATTTCGTTGGAGAAAATCCTAAAATTAATACAGGAAAATATCATGACTACATACCAAACAGCGATTGATGCAATCCGCGAATTGAAAGCGAAATTCGGTAACACTTGGGCAGACATCAGTCCTGAAGATGCTGCGCGTATGCAGATGCAAAACCGTTTCAAAACTGGTTTAGACATTGCTAAATATACAGCTGCGATTATGCGTCGTGATATGGCTGAATACGATGCAGACAGCAGCAAGTATACTCAATCATTAGGTTGCTGGCACGGTTTCGTTGCGCAACAAAAAATGATTGCGAACAAAAAATACTTCGGTACAACCTCTAAGCGTTATATCTACCTGTCTGGCTGGATGGTTGCTGCACTTCGTTCAGAATTCGGTCCACTTCCTGACCAATCTATGCACGAAAAAACTTCTGTTCCTGCATTGATCGAAGAAATCTACACTTTCTTACGTCAAGCTGACGCAAAAGAATTAAACGATTTGTTCCGTGCACTGAAAAAAGCACAAGACGCAGGTGATACTGCTAAAGCAGCTGAAATCACTGCTCAAATCGACAACTTTGAAACTCACGTTGTGCCAATTATTGCCGACATCGACGCTGGTTTCGGTAACGAAGAAGCAACTTACTTACTTGCGAAGAAAATGATCGAAGCGGGTGCTTGTGCACTGCAAATCGAAAACCAGGTTTCTGATGCGAAACAATGTGGTCACCAAGCAGGTAAAGTAACTGTTCCACACGAAGACTTCATCGCGAAAATCCACGCGTTACGTTATGCGTTCTTAGAAATGGGTCTTGACGACGGTATCATCGTTGCACGTACTGACTCTGAAGGCGCTGACTTAACTCAAAAAATCCCAGTAGTTAAAGAGCCAGGCGACATCGCTTCTCAATACATCAGCTACTTAGACACTCAAGAAATTGACATCTCTGAAGCGAAAGAAGACGAAATCCTAATCAAGCGTGATGGTAAATTACACCGTCCTAAGCGTTTAGCTTCTGGCTTGTACCAGTTCCGTGAAGGCACTCAAATTGACCGCGTTGTACTTGACTGTGTAACTAGCTTACAAAACGGTGCTGACCTGCTTTGGATCGAAACTGCAACGCCTAACGTTGAAGAAATCGCTCACATGGTTAACCGTGTACGTGAAGTTGTGCCAAATGCGAAACTTGTTTACAACAACTCTCCATCATTCAACTGGACACTGAACTTCCGTCAACAAGCGTACGACCGTTGGGTTGCTGAAGGTAAAGACGTATCTGCATACGACCGCGCTAAATTAATGAGCGCTGAGTACGACGATTCTGAATTGGCTGCTGAAGCTGACGAAAAAGTACGTACATTCCAAGCAGACGCTTCTCGTGAAGCAGGCGTGTTCCACCACTTGATCACTCTGCCTACTTACCACACAGCTGCTCTTTCTACTCACGAGCTTGCTCAAGGTTACTTCGGTTCTGAAGGTATGTTGGCTTATGTTGCTGGCGTACAACGTAAAGAAATCCGTGGCGGTATCGCTTGTGTGAAACACCAAGCAATGGCGGGTTCTGATATCGGTGATGACCACAAAGAAATCTTCGCTGGTGACAACGCGCTTAAAGCGGGTGACGATGCGAAAAACACAATGAACCAGTTCAACGGCTAATCGTTAGACGGTTTAGAAAAAACCCTGCATCTGCAGGGTTTTTTTATGCTTGAATAAAAAGAATAAATAAGAAAGAAAAAAGAAGATCAGTACAGCAAGATAAAAAGAAACGGCAGAATAGAAAATGAAAGAAAAAAGAAAAGCTATTTCACCTTAATATAGTCCGCCACCGCATTGTCCGGATAATTAAAGCTGATTTTATTGTAGCGGGTGTGCTGGGCCGGAATAGGTTCTAAAAAGCTTTCATCAACCAGCGCGTTATATTCCTGATAGTTTTGATCGACCAGAATAATATCGCTGACTTTCAGTTTTAGCGGCTGATCTGACTGGTTATGAATACGCATATAGTAGTCATGCGCTTTGACGGTATCGGTAATATCGCGAAAGCTTAAGCTATCAATATGTTCGGCCTGAATGTCGGCATGTTTCAGCGCATTGCTGACTTCAATGGTCGCAACACGTTCCAGTTTTAGTGCTGGCTGTTTGGATGAGGCATCTACAAGTTCCAGCCCGTTTGCTGTGGGCTGCAATTGTTGAATCTGCTGATCGGTACTGATTAATTGGGCAGTCTGTTCATTGGTATAGCTGACCTGACCTTGTGTATTCTGGCTACGCTGACGGCGAGCATAGATACGGGTATCTTGCAGGCTGTAGCTCTGATCCGGATGAATCTTTAACTCAAGAATACGCTGCTGGCAATCATCACAGTCAAGGATGGTTTTGTAGTGACCGGCCAGCGGCTCCGGCTGTGGTGCTGCTGTTTCAGCAGCAGGCATTAGGCTGTCTTGCGGTTGGATTTCAGTTTGGGCCTGGGCATTGCTCATGGTACTGCTTTTTTCAGCTTGCCCACCGCAACCACTTAAACACAAGGACAAGGTGCTAATTGCAAGAAGAGGACGAGATAACATGGCAACAGATCAATCTTTGGATAAGGTATTAAACATAAACTTTTCGGGCATATTCGCCTAGAGCAGAGGGCTAAATTGGACCGCTGTTTTGTAGCAAATTTTATCGCGGGCAAAAAACCGTTTTAAAACAAGAAAAGCCACCAAAGCGGTGACTTTTAGCAGTGCTAGATCTTGTGCTTTATTGCAGATCTTTTTGCAGACGATAATTCTGGCTGGCATCAATATTGTCGCCATTATTGACATCACGCGCTTCAATAAAGTTTTCACCGACAAAGAATTTACGGTTATTGGCAGCCTGATCCAGAATAATAACGGCAGGATCATTCGGGTCAAATTCAAACGTACCGGTAATTTTGGACTCCTGACCATTGGCACGGCCCAGGAATTCTTCACTCAGCTCATAGGTTTTATCCATTTTTAGCTCAAGCTCGGTTTCAATGCCCTGGCAGTCGCTACACGGCAAGACCCCTTTATATTCTCCCGGCCAGTCCAGTGCGGTGGCGGCTGTATCATTGGCGCTCATGTCAGTGGCTGCGGCAGGCGAGGTGGTTTCTGCATCGCGGGCGGTTTCAGGGGTTTTATTGTTATCACAGGCGGCCAGTAACAGCGCCGTGAGGGCAAGGCTCAAAATTTTTATTTTCACCGATCAATCTCCTGACAGGACAGATAGGGTCAGCATAGCCTGATTGTAAAAATTGCCCTGTTGGGTTTCTGTGAGTATTTATTTTCAGTTTCCGGCATCCGGTTTATTTAAGAAAAACCCGAAAGATTGGCAGGAATGGCGATTGACGGTTTGGCTAATTGTATACACTTATATATTAATTGCTTAAATATTCAGCAATCTGCTCTTTTTTAAATCTGTTGAGTTGTTAAACTTCGCGCAATTTTTATTGTGTGGATTGTGCTTGTGTTTGAGAAGTTGGCAGAACAGAGCTTGGGGTTGATGGGCTGGGAAATTGACAATCACTGGCCGCTGGATTTGGACCAGTGTGTAATGATTGCCGCGCCGCATACCAGTAACTGGGATGCACTATATGCGCGTTTGGCGCTTAAAGCCTTGGGTGTGAATGTTCGCCTGACCATTAAAGACAGTTATATGAAATTCCCGTTCGGGCCCTTTGTCCGTGCGATGGGAGGAATTGGCATTGACCGTCGTCCGAAGGCAGCCGGTGAGCAGCGTCCAAGTATGGTGCAGCTGATGAGCGATTTGTTCAAGCAGCATCCCAAGCTGGTGATGCTGGTTACGCCAGAAGGTACACGCGCCAAACAGGAACAGTGGAAAACCGGTTTTTATCATGTGGCGGTAACGGCTGGCGTGCCAATTGCACTGGCCTATATGGACTACGCCCAGAAAAAATGTGGGGTAGGTAAAATTGTCTATCCATCGGGAGATATGGAAAAAGACATGGCCGAAATCATGGCGTTTTATGCCAGCATTGCCGCCAAATTCCCGGAACAGTTTAGTGTCGATACCCGTTACTATGCAGAACCGGCTGAATAATCGTTCATCGTTAAAAAAAGAAGACAGGGCATCGACCCTGTCTTTTCATTTATGCACTTTCAATATCAACATTGGCCGTACATCAAGATGCGAGATGCAATCTCTGATCCGTTGTTTCGCTTGATTAGCTTTCTAAATATTTGATTCTGATTTAAGGCTGTTCTGCTTTGGGAAAAATCCCGCCCAACGATTGGCAGGCTGCGGTATAAAGCTGATATTGCTGCTGCACAATTTCATCCACCGCCAGGCTGGATTGCTGTTCACCTTCCCGATACTGTTCCACATAACGGCTGGCTTTTTGCCGGGCGGCAACCAGTGCATGTTCGTGATAGCTGTTAATGGCACTATGGGTCATTAGCGCGGTTTCAATATTGTGGCATTCAAATTGCGCCAGCAATTGTTCAGCGCGTTTTAATTCTTGGGAGTTACCGAACATACAGGCGCTCAGCAGGGTGCAGCAGGCCAAAGCAAACAGGGGTTTCATGTTAGCAAAATAGTGAAGAGAGGATAGGCCATAGTCTAGCGAATTCAGCCCACCTCTAGCATGACAAACCGGTTTAACTGCTTAAAAATTAGTTTATTGTGATAAAAGTCACACAAAACTGCAGTTAACCTTTGACCAGACCGCCATCGACAATCAGGTTTTGCCCGGTGACTGCACGCGAATACGGTGACAGGAACATCATAATGGCAGCAGCAAATTCTTCCGGGGTGGTAACGCGGCGTAGTGGCGTCGAGGCAGCAATTAAATCAAATACCGCATCTGGCGTGGCTTTGCTGGCATCGGTGGTTTGGAGCAGCCCGCCAGACAACATATTCACGTTAATACCATATTGGCCCAGATCATGCGCTGCAGTACGGGTAAAGGCCAACAGTGCGGCTTTGGCGGTGGTGTAGTCATGATAAGGCACCACCGGATTCTGCACGAGGTTGGTACCAATATTCACAATACGGCCAAATCCCGCAGTTTTCATATCCTCAAGCGCTGCTTGGGTGGTATTGAGGGCAGCCACAACAGCGCCATCAAACTGTTGCTGCATGATGGCCGGCGTCAGGTCTTCAACTTTGGGACGGGCATCACCATTAAACTCAAAGTTGATTAAGGCATTGTTGATGACACTATGAATGGCCTGACCAAAATGCGCCTTGGCTGCGGCAAAGAGAGCCTGCACCTGGGCTTTGTCAGTGACATCGGCCTGATAGGCAAAGACCTGCTCAGGATACTGTTGCACCAGTTGCTCGGCAGCAGCGGCACTGTTTAAATAATTTACCACTACACGCGCCCCTTGCGCCAATAAGGTTCGGGTAATCGCCAGGCCTAAACCGCGTGCGCCGCCAGTCACTAAAACAATTTGATCACGAATTTGCATATTGTTCACATCCTCATTCCCTATGCAGATGCACCATAGCAAGAAATGGCAGTCAGCCAAAGCGAAATCTGCGCCGATAGAAACTGGTGCAGTTATTGCTTAATGCCAGGGCATAGACTTCAAAAAGATACGAATTGAGCAAAATGAATCAGCTGGTGGCAACAGAAGTGAAGCCTGCGGTGCAATATTGGTTTGCACAGCTCGAACTTGGCTTTAAAGGCGCAGAAAATCGCACCGTATTGGAACATCGTAAACATCATGGTCCTGTTCGGGTGCAAAAAATGCTGTGGCCGGAAAAAACCGGGGTGTGCCACGCCATTATTGTGCATCCACCGGCAGGCATTGCCGGGGGTGATCATTTAACCTTTCAGATGTCGGCAGAGCAGGCCGCACATGCCTTGGTGACCACGCCGGGTGCAGGAAAATGGTACAAGACCAATCAAAAACAGGCTTTCCAACATATTGATATTACAGTTAAAGATGCCTCTATTTTTGAATGGCTACCACAAGAAACCATGCTCTTTAATGGTGCACATGCCAATTCTGAAACCAGAGTTATTTTGGAGGATGCCGCCAGTTTTATTGGTTGGGATATGTTGGTACTGGGCCGTCAGGCGCGCCATGAAACATTTATCGAGGGCAGTTATCAAAATCGATTTCAGCTGTACCGGAACAATAAATTACTGGTCACTGACCGTTTGAGTTTTAGTGGCAATGACCGCTGGCTCAGCTCCTGTTTGGGAATGAACGGTCATGCAGTCATGGCTAGCTTCTGGGCAGTGCCGCCAGAAAAATTCCGCTCAAAATTCTATTTAGATCAGCAGATTGATCAAATCCGTGAGCTGATTATGCGCATGGATATTAAGGTGACGTTAACCCTGCTGGATGATGTGGTGACAGCACGTTATCTGGGGGATGACGTACGCCAGTGTCATGATGCCTTTGCCGCAATACGTGCCAAGCTGCGCCGTTACTGGTTTGATTTAGATGAAGAATTTCCGAGGATTTGGCGGACATAAAAGTCCCTCTTTTTAAAGAGGGATTTAGGGAGATTGATTAATCCCTCCTTGCGTAGCAGTGTTACTCATCTCCTGAAAGCAGAGGGAATTTAATTTTTTGAGCACATATTTTGCATTACACCCTTTAGAACAAACTTAGGAACGAGATATGGAACTCAATCCCACTGAAAAAGACAAAATGCTGATTTTTACTGCGGGCTTGGTGGCCGAACGCCGTAAAGCACGTGGGCTAAAACTGAACTATCCCGAGGCGATTGCCTATATTTCTGCCGCGTTGTTAGAAGGCGCACGTGATGGCATGAGCGTCAGTGAGCTGATGCATTACGGCACCACATTATTAAAACGTGAAGATGTGATGGATGGCATTCCGGAAATGATTGCTGAAGTCCAAGTCGAAGCGACATTTCCAGATGGCTCAAAACTCGTCACTGTGCATCAACCGATTGTCTAGGAGTCAAACATGATACCTGGAGAAGTGATTACCCCTGATTTAGATATTGAAATGAATGTGGGGCGTCAGACCTTAAAAATGACCGTGGCAAATGCCGGTGACCGTCCGATTCAGGTCGGTTCACATTTTCATTTTTATGAGGCCAATGATGCCTTGCAGTTTGACCGTGAAGCGGCACGAGGTTTTCGTCTAAATATTGCAGCAGGGACTGCGGTACGTTTTGAGCCGGGTCAAAGCCGTGATATTGAACTGGTCGCTTTGGCAGGTAAACGGGAAGTGTACGGTTTTGCAGGCCGTGTCATGGGTAAATTGGACTAAAAGGAATATAAAAACATGAAAATGTCACGCCGTGCCTATGCGGAAATGTTTGGTCCAACGGTAGGTGATCGGGTTCGTCTAGCTGATACCGAACTGTTTATTGAAGTTGAACAAGACCTCACGACTTATGGTGAAGAAGTTAAATTTGGTGGCGGTAAAGTTATTCGTGATGGGATGGGGCAGTCACAACTTTTGGCTGATGACGTTGCCGATACCGTCATTACCAATGCTTTAATTGTAGATTGGTGGGGCATTGTTAAAGCTGATGTCGGTTTAAAGAACGGACGTATCTGGAAAATTGGTAAAGCCGGCAACCCTGATATTCAGCCGGATATTACCATTCCACTTGGTGCTGCTACTGAAGTGATTGCAGGTGAAGGACAAATTTTAACGGCAGGTGGTGTCGATACCCATATTCATTGGATTTGCCCACAACAAGTGGAAACTGCACTCATGTCAGGCGTCACCACCATGATTGGTGGCGGTACAGGTCCTGCAGCAGGCACATCGGCAACGACGGTGACTCCGGGTCCTTGGCATATTTCCACCATGCTGCAAGCCATTGACGATTTACCCATGAATATTGGTTTATTGGGTAAAGGTAACCTCAGTCAGCCTGAACCGATTGCCGAGCAAATTCGTGCAGGTGTAGTGGGTTTAAAACTGCATGAAGATTGGGGCTCGACACCTGCAGCGATTGATAACTGTTTGACTGTGGCAGATGAATTTGACGTGCAAGTCGCAATTCATACCGACACTTTAAATGAAAGTGGTTTCTTGGAAGAAACGTTGGCGGCATTTAAAAACCGTACCATTCACACTTATCATACCGAAGGTGCCGGTGGTGGACATGCGCCTGATATTTTAAGAGCCATTGGTCAGCCGAATGTGTTGCCCTCGTCGACCAATCCAACCCGTCCTTATACCATCAACACCATTGATGAACATTTGGATATGTTGATGGTCTGTCACCATTTAGATCCTGCAATTTCGGAAGATGTGGCGTTTGCGGAAAGTCGTATTCGCCGTGAAACCATTGCTGCGGAAGATATTTTGCAAGACTTAGGCGCAATTGCCATGATGTCATCGGATTCGCAAGCGATGGGGCGTGTAGGTGAGGTCGTGATTCGCACATGGCAAACGGCGCACAAAATGAAAGTGCAACGTGGTCCTTTAGAAGGTGACAATGCCACGCATGACAATCATCGTGTGAAGCGTTATATCGCCAAATATACGATTAACCCTGCGATTACCCATGGTTTAAGTCATGAAATTGGCTCGGTGGAAGTCGGTAAACTGGCCGATTTAGTGTTGTGGAAGCCTGCATTTTTTGGTGTAAAACCATCGATGATTATTAAAGGCGGGATGATTGCGGCAGCGCCAATGGGCGATATTAATGCCTCAATTCCAACCCCACAGCCTGTGCACTATCGTCCGATGTTTGGTGCCAATGCGCGTGGTGTACATAACACCTGTATTACTTTCTTGTCGCAAGTGGCAATCGAGGCAGGTGTGCATGAACAGCTGGGTCTGAAAAAGTTGATTAGTCCATGTAAAGGTACACGGGATATTCAGAAGAAAGATATGAAGCTGAATACCTACTGTCCTGTGATGGAAGTTGATCCTGAAATTTATGAAGTTCGGGCGGATGGGACGTTACTGACTTGTGAGCCTGCGGAAGTGTTGCCAATGGCACAGCGTTACTTCTTATTTTAATTGACCTCTCCCAGACCCTCTCCTAAAAGGAGAGGGAAAGAAGTTATTAATTTAATTGCAGCTTTGCTCCTTCTCCCTTTGGGAGAAGATTAGGATAAGGGAGTTAATTTAAATTAAAATATATGTAAGATTATAACTATATTACATTAATCCTTATGACACATGATGAAGAAGTAAACTAATGACTGATAATGCTCAATCTATTAAATTTAAGCTTTCTTATCAAAATGGTACAGCTGATGACCATCACCTTGATATGTATGATGCAGCAATTTCATATTTAGGATTTGCTAAAGCTATCAATATCACAGTAAATGCTATTCTAAATAAGCAAGTAAAAGTTAAAGGTAATCAGAGTGGTGGATTTAAAGTTTATCTTGATACCTCAAAAAAAGGCAGTTTTGAGCAGTTTATTACAATTATTATTGATAATCCGTCTTTAACGGCTTCGACAATTGTATTGGGAGCTTCAGGTTCGGCTTTATGGGATGGAATAAAGTACGTATTTGGTGGTGTACTTGGTGTTATACAACCAAAACCACCTAAAAAAATAATGGATAGAATCGAACCAATTTTAGATGATTTACATCAAGCATTAGAAACACCTTTACAAGAGGCTCATCGTCCCATAGTAAATGATGATGAGATAGAAATAGAAATAACTTCGGGGCGTAAACAAGGTGTTATAAAACTAGATAAAAATACATTAAGAGAAATTTCATCTAGCACCTCTCAAAAGATTGAAGTAAGAAAAGGTAATGTTACTAAATTTAGTAATATTAGTTACATAGGGCGCTACTATGATGAAGAATTAGATAAAACGGAATCTTTTCACTCTGAAGCACTGACCCAATATGAGCAAGAACTATTGGTATGGTCATTACATGAATCATTGAAGGATATTAATAAAGGAAAATTAGAAATTACAGTGATACCTATTAAAACTAAAACAGGTAAATTAAAAAGATATGATTTTCTAGAAGTGAAAAAAGCTTGAGAATTATATTTTATAGAGCTGGAAATGCACCAAGAAAACTCATAATTGGCATAAAAACTGCTTACTTTTGATGCGTAAATTTACAGATATTTTGCTTTGAAATTGAAAAACATAAATCAAAGCAGAACATCTTCGTGACAAAAGGAACAGCATGAACATCTACACTCAACGAATAGAACACATTTCAGAGGGAAGCACTTTTGAAACCGTTGAACTCAGTTTTGACACCCGCCAAAAGAGCCGATTTCGTGCAACATTAAAATCTGGTGCCGATATTGGTGCAGACCTGCCGCGTACCGGCATTTTGCGTAGCGGCTCATTTATTGCCACTGAACAAGGCGATTTACTCCGGGTCGATGCAAAACCTGAACACCTGATGCAAGTGGTCGCCCAAACCGATTTTGATTTATTGAAAGCGGCGTATCACCTCGGCAACCGCCATGTACCGCTGATGCTCACGCCAACTGCACTGTATTTTGAACCAGATCATGTGCTGGCTGAAATGGTCATTGGGCTGGGCCTGACTGTGAATGAAGTCGAGCATCCCTTTGAACCGGAAAGCGGCGCATACGCACAGCACAGTCATGATCATCGTTTAAGCCCGATCAAGGCCATTCACGCCCATGCCCATTACTAATGCAGCGCAACTGCTCAAACTGCTGACTCTGTCTTCGACAGCGTTACCGGTCGGAGCGTATTGCTATTCGCAAGGGGTAGAAAGTGCGATTGATCAGGGCCTGATTCAAGATGAAAGCAGTAGCATCGCCTACTTTGAAGAAGTCTTGGAGATGCTACTGGTACGTTTTGAATTACCGGTCTTAAAACGGCTGATGCAATTTTATGATGATGACGCACAGTTTGATTATTGGGCGCAGATTTATCGTGCCAGTCGGGAAAGTCGTGAGCTGCTGGCAGAATCACAACAGCTGGCATTTTCCCTCAATGCATGGATTAAAGATGTACTGAAAATGGCGGTGACGGTGAAAAAACAGCTGGGTTTTGTGCCGGTTTATGCTCAGCTCTGCGGCCAGCTAGGTTTAAACGAAGCAGATGTATTAACTGCTTATACCTTTACTGTGCTGGAAAATCAGGTGCTGGCGGCTGTGAAAACCGTTCCGCTCGGGCAGATGAGTGGGCAACGGATCTTATGGCATTTACATGAGCAGGTTCCGGCAGCCATCGAAAAAGCATTAATGCTGGAAGATGAGCAGCTCAGTAGCGCTTTACCCAATTACGCCATGCTGAGTATGGCGCATGAAACTCAGTATTCACGATTATTTAGATCTTAAAAAATCCTTAATTTCTCTTTTAGAGGAATTAAAAAATTAATCAATATTCCCTCTCCCTATGGGAGAGGGTAAGGGAGAGGGAAATTACCTCACCCTTGCACAGTATTACTGCTCATCTCCTAGAAGGAGAGGGCATTTATAAGGAAAATCAACATGACAGAACGTTCTCCATTACGTCTCGGCATCGGTGGTCCAGTCGGTTCAGGCAAGACTGCACTCACTTTAAATTTATGTCAGGCATTGCGTGAAAAATACAATATGGCAGTGGTCACCAATGACATTTATACCAAGGAAGACTCCAACTTTCTTACCCGCAACGAAGCCATGAGCCCAGACCGGATTGTCGGTGTCGAAACAGGTGGCTGTCCGCACACTGCCATCCGTGAAGATGCTTCGATTAACCTGGCAGCGATTGACGACTTGTGTGAAAAGTTCGATGGCTTGGAATTGATCATTATTGAAAGTGGTGGCGATAACTTGGCGGCAACCTTTAGTCCGGAATTATCCGATCTGACTTTATATGTGATTGATGTGGCCGGTGGTGAAAAAATTCCACGTAAAGGTGGGCCGGGCATTACCAAATCTGATTTGCTGATTATTAACAAAACCGATTTAGCCCCGATGGTCGGCGCCAGCCTGGAAGTAATGGATCAGGATGCCAAGCGCATGCGTGGTGATAAACCATTTTTATTCTCTAACATGAAAACCAAAGATGGTTTGGAGCAGATTATTGAGTTTATTGAAAAACAGGGTCTGTTTAAAAACTAAATAGCCTAAGCAATATAACCAATTTTCCCTAATTCTAAAAAGATGGCTACGGCTGTCTTTTTTCTTGTGAGCATTTAACGTTTGCACTGCTTGAATATCGAATCAAAAGCTCATCTATCCTAAGTTACTTCTATATCTATATTTAAATATTAGATTGGGCAGGGCAGATAAAACCTTAACTGGACAGAAGCTCGGCCAGTCTTTTCTTTTATCCACCAGAAAAATAGCCAAGATATGGATGAAATGTGAACTTGTACATACAGGAACACAACAAAAAATTGCCAGTAAATTCATGCTGATTGCTGAAAATGCAGCCATCTGAACAGGGGATAAATTGCATGAAAAAGCTGGCTTTTGTGTCGCTGGTGGCGGTGGCGCTTACCGGGTGTGTGGTCACGCCGTATGAGAATGGTCCACGACATAGCGTCTATACCGGATATGATCGAGGCTATTCAACTTATCCATATACCGTGTCGCGTTGGGAACATGAACGCCGTCCGATGTATATTCAGCAGCGCCCATCGGTTAAGCCAGTGAATCGTCCACATGCTCAACGTCCGCATGGGCAAAAACCGGGTCAGGCCAACCGTCCTGCACATAAACCGACACAGAGTAAACCTGCACAAAGCAAACCGGTAAAGCCAAATCGTCCGGTGGCCAACAAGCCGCCAGCGAAAAAACCACAGGCGAGTAATCCCGCTAAGGCCAAACCAGTGACGGCTTTGCCGCCGACTTCTGGGGTGCAGCGTCCATTACGACCTGGCATATAAATCAAAAAGGATTCCATCTGGAATCCTTTTTTTATAACCGTTCAATCAAACGTTAAAGTGATTTCTGATACAGTCCGGCGCGGACCGTACCGGCTTTGGTTTCCTTTATTTGCTGCCAGGAGGCCGGCAGTTTTAGCTGTTTTAGATCACGGTCGGCTTCGACATAAATCAGGCCTTTATCCTGAATTAATGGATCAGCCAGTTGTGCCAGCTGTTCCCATAAATCCAGGCTATAAGGCGGATCAAGAAACACCAGATCATAGCTGTCTTTCAGACTGGCCAGCGCCTGCTGTGCAGTACTGATTTTTAACTGGGCCCGGGCTTTGGTGACTTTTAACAGTTCTAGGTTCTGGGTCAGGAACTGGGCTTGAGTGCGGTCCGGTTCAATCATGGTGACCTGTGCAGCACCACGTGATAGCGCTTCAAAGGAAAGCGCACCCGAGCCAGCACACAGGTCCAGCACTTTGGCATTTTGCACATCCCACATCAGCCAGTTAAACAGGGTTTCACGCACCCGGTCCGGCGTCGGGCGTAAACCATCAATACTGGCAAAGGCCAACTGGCGACGTTTCCAGTCTCCACCAATAATTCGTAGCTGGTTTTTCATGGTTTAGTCACTCTCTATTGTGGCAGATGGGGCAGCAGCCGGTGTTGCTGGCGCAGATGCAGCAGCGTCCTGAGCCGGGGAATTAGTAGTACCACGTGCACCTTCGGCACTTGGCAGTTCACTTGGCTTCAGGCCGGCGGTCATCAGGCCACCACTAATTTGGGCCGCAGATGGGCGAATCGGATTCTTGTCTTTGTTGAGTAGCCAGTAATCCAGAATTGGACGGGCTAGGGCCGTGGCAGCACTCCCGCCACGGCCATTTTCCAGAATCACCGCAATGGCAATTTCAGGTTTTTCTGCCGGGGCAAAGCCGACAAATAAGCCATGGTCAAGCTGGCGGTCGGTGAGCAGTGCTTCATTATAGCGTTTGCCCTGGGCAATACTTTTGACCTGCGCGGTCCCGGTTTTTCCGGCAATTGAATATTGCAGGCCGCCTTTAATACCTTTACCGGTGCCTGATTGAATGACATCCACCATGGCATCGCGCATTTTAATCCAGTCTTCGTCGGTCCCGTTAAATTCAATGCGGCCATTGGTACCATTATGCACCTTAAATGGACGCGCACCGCGGCTTTCACGCAGCACGTGTGGCGTGACTTTAAAGCCCTGGTTGGCGGTAATGGCAGTGGCCATGGCCAGTTGTAATGGCGTCGCGGTAAAGGCGCCCTGACCAATACTGACCGAAATGGTTTCGCCGCGCATCCATTTGGCATTGCGGGTACGCATCTTCCATTCCGGACTTGGATATAGGCCGGTGCTTTCACTTGGTAAATCGACACCAGTGCGCTCACTAAAACCAAACTGGCGCATCCAGTCATTCATCTTTTCAATGCCCATCCGGTAGGATAGTACATAGAAATAGGTATCACAGGACACCACCTGAGCAGTGTGCATATTGACAATGCCATGCCCCGATTTTTTATGGTCACGGAAGCGGTGGCTATCGCCTGGTAAGGTGAAATAGCCATAATCCTGAATCGCAGTGCTCCAGTCGACCAGACCATAATGAATTCCGCCTAAACCAAACATCGGCTTAATGGTCGAGCCGGGCGGATAGACCCCTTGTACGGCACGGTTATATAGCGGCTGGTCAATATTGTCGCGCAGGGCAGCATAGTTGGTATGGCTGATGCCGGTGACAAAGAGGTTCGGGTTAAAGCTGGGGCTTGACACCAGCGCCAGAATTTCCCCGGTACGTGGATCAAGCGCGACAATCGCACCACGGCGGCCGGCCAGCTGTTCAGAGGCCACCACTTGCAGGCCATAATCTAAGGACAGGTATAGATCATTACCGCGAACCGGATCTTTACGGCCCAAATGACGCAGTACATTACCGTGTGCATCGGCCTCGACCGATTCATTACCCGGTACGCCGTGCAGTAAATGCTCATATGATTTTTCTACGCCAATTTTACCAATCAGGTTGGTGCCGGCGTAGGCATCTTTATCAATCTCTTTCAGCTCTTTGTCATTGATCCGGCCCACATAACCAATCACATGCGCAAACAGCTCACCATGTGGATAGTAACGGGTCATCTGGGTTTCAATATTCACCCCGGGAAACTGGAATTTTACTTCACTGAAACGGGCAATATCGGTTTCGTTCAGATTCAGTTTAATGGAGACCCGTTCAGTTTTACGCGCGGTTTTAATCCGGCTCTGGAAGCGTTCAATATCTTCTTCAGTCAGTTCCAGAATCGGGGTCAGCCGTTCGATGGTGGCATCAATATCTTCGACATCGGCCCGGCTTAAGGTCGCGGTAAAGACCGGATAGTTATCGGCCAGCAACACCCCATTACGGTCATAGATATAACCGCGTGCGGGCGCTAAGGGTTGCAGGCGAATCCGGTTTTTGTCAGATGCGGTGGCAAACTCATCAAAGCTACTGATTTGCAGATAGGCATAACGTACCACCAGCAGCAGTAAAAAGAAACTGACCAGCCCGATAGAGATGAATACCCGATTGCGAAAAATGCGCTTTTCTTGCTGAACGTTTTTTAAAGGAAAGTGCTGTTTCATATGCAATCGGCTTAAACAGATCAAGGAGATGAGAATAGGGCTGTTATTCTAGCCGATAACACAGTGCTTTGCGTATGCCTGCATGACCGATTCGACACAAATAATGTGATTTAGGTTTTTGACTTTTGCGACAATAAAAAGATCGGCTGCTGTATATAAGAATCTGGGTAAATCTGCTACAGTCAAAAAAATAAAACAGGATTGTTTTACAATTAGAATTAAGGAACTTGGTGAAAATAATGAAAAAAGTATATTCCTTAGTGGTATGTATTGCGCTGTGCAATGTGGCCTATGCCGAAGAATCTTCTTTTTTCCCACAGGCAAAATTGACCGGGGAAGATACAAAAACCTGGAATGTCGGGGCAGGAATTACACAAAAATTACTTCATTTAAATGCAGAATGGGTCAATCCCTACGGCATTGCCTATGCCAAAGCCGGGGCATTTTTAAATGGGGATCATGAACCGGGTGGACAAATTGGCTTTCGCTTGCCATATCATTTCACCGGCAAAGATAAAAATGGTTATTATATCGGAGCTTATGCGGGTCATCTTGAATCCAAAGTGGTCGACCAGAAAGAGAAAGCACGTCTGGGCGCTGGTGTAGATCTTGCTTATGTCTTGCTGAGCCGTGAACGGATCAGTACCTTTAGTGTGGGGATTGGTGCAGGTGAAAAACTGGAAGATCGGGCCGGTCGGGTGATTGCAGAAACCGAGCCAAAACTACAATTTTCCTATACTTTAAGTGTGGGTTTATAGCCAGAATAGCGAGTTAAATGCTTTTAGAATCCGGTAATTAGAAATAAATATGGAAAATATGCATGCTTGAGTACATCAATCAGTTGTGGCAAACCTTTTTGAATCGCCCGGATTTTTGGGCTGTGCTCAGCATTATCCCTGTCACCGCTTTTGTGACCTGGGCCCACGTGTGGATGGCACTGAAAATGGTGTTCTATCCCATTAATTTCTGGGGCTTCCATCTGGGGCCGTTGCCGGTGGGCTGGCAGGGGATTGTGCCGAGAAAGGCCGGGCGTATTTCAGGCATTATTACCGACAATACCTTGTCTAAACTGGGCTCATTGCGCGAATTTCTGGATGCCATGGACCCGGAAGATATGGCACGGATTATTGGCGAGCAGGTCGGTTTTGAGCTGGAGCATTTAATTGATGAGGTGATGATCGACCGCAATGCTGTGCTGTGGGAAAACCTGCCCTATTCAATTAAACGCCGCATTTATGCCCAGGCACATAAACAGCTGCCTGCGGTGCTGCGTGAACTGGTCACTGAACTGACTTTGAATGTCGAGTCACTGGTCGATATGCGCGAAATGGTGGTACGCCAGATGGAAGGTGACCGCCGTTTAATGGTGCGCATGTTCCTGAAAGTGGGCCAGAAAGAAATTAACTTTATCTGGCATATCAGTGCGTTAATCGGGATGTTCTTTGGTATATTCCAGATGATTGTCTGGTTTATTGTGCCATGGCACTGGACCGTACCATTCTGGGCCGCCATCTGGGGCTTTTTAACCAACTGGATTGCAATCTGGATGGTATTCAACCCGATTGAACCGCATTATGTGAAGTATCCGCAATTTTTTACGCGAACACAGAGTCGCAAATTTCCGTGGATTAAACCTGTTATTCCGCGCATTGGCACCTATAATGTTCAGGGTGCCTTTATGAAGCGCCAGGAAGAGGTGTCTGATGTATTTGCCAGTGTGGTCACCGAAGATTTAATTACTTTAAAATCCATTATGACCGAAATGATGTATGGCAGTAAAAAAGACAAGACCCGTCGGATTGTTAAACGCCATATTAATGAAATTATGGAAACCCCACTGGTCAGAACCTCTTTACAATTGTCTTTAGGGCCAAAAGAATACGCAAAACTCAAGACAGACTTGATCGATCGCTCAATTGAAATTACGATGGTGCCTGTATGCGACCCAGCCTTTAATGCGAGCCGTGCACAGAAAATCTATCAAATGTTTAGAGAACGTATTCTTGAACTTACACCAAGAGAGTTTCAAAATTTATTGCGTCCTGCCTTTCAGGAAGATGAATGGATCTTGATTGTATTGGGAGGGGTAACCGGTTTTATTGCTGGTTTAATACATTTGTTTGTCGCTTTCTTATAATTGGATGCTGGACAGCATGTCGAACCTGAGTTCGTCATGAACAAAGTGTCATGTACATTGTTAAAAATGAGGATGTTTTTTTATGCGCATTATCTTACTCGGACCACCTGGAGCAGGTAAAGGTACACAAGCTCAGTTGATCTGTAAGCGCTACAATATCCCACAAATTTCAACCGGTGATATGCTCCGTGCTGCGATTCGTGAAGGTACTGAATTAGGTCTACAGGCTAAAAACGTAATGGAAAGCGGTGGTCTGGTTTCAGATGAATTGATCATCGGTTTAGTGAAAGAGCGTATTGCTCAACCTGATTGTGCCAATGGCTGCATTTTTGATGGTTTCCCGCGTACTATTCCACAAGCGGAAGCGCTGGAAAAAGAAGGTATCAACATTGATCACGTGATTGAAATTGATGTACCGGACGAAGAAATCGTACAGCGTCTGTCTGGTCGCCGTCAGCACCCGGCTTCTGGTCGTGTTTATCACATCGTTTACAATCCGCCAAAAGTGGAAGGTAAAGATGATGAAACGGGTGAAGATCTGGTACAACGTCCAGATGACCAGGAAGAAACCATTCGTAAGCGTTTAGCGTCTTACCACACTGAAACTGAGCAGCTGGTTGGTTTCTACCAAGGCCGCGCAGCGACAGGTGAAAATGCACCGACGTATGACAAACTTAACGGTCTGCGTCCAATTGAAGACGTACAAGCGGATCTGTTCGCAATTTTAGATCAGGCAAAATAATCACCCGCTGATTGTTTTGACTTTAAGGGAGTCCTCGGTCATAGTAGGGCTCCTTTTTTATTTGCGTGCGTATAAGGAAACTGCCTCGGTGAAAATTGGTGTGTTAATTTTAATGGTGCTGTTCCTGGCCATGTTGGTGGGTCTGTTTTATATCAGCTATAAAATGCTGCTGAAAGTGCGTCAGGAAGAACGTGCTGAAAATGCCAACCAGCCACAGCAACGTCAATTGCATCCTAAATTGCAGGCGCAATTAGAGCAGCAGAAAAAAGCGCAAGATAAAGACGCACAAGACTAAGCGGCTTTTGGTCGCCCGGCTTAGGTCAGCATTATTGAATGATCTACCTCGAATATGCAGCGCAGGTCATCTTCAAGTATAAAAAAAGCTGAATTCAGGATTCAGCTTCAATATTTTTGACTGCAATCTGGCGCGCAGCTCCAAACTCAAACCGGTCTGGCCAGTTACAGACATCGGCCACTACACATTCATGACATTTAGGCTTGCGGGCAATGCAACAATAGCGGCCATGCAGAATTAGCCAGTGATGTGCATCAACGATAAATTCTTTCGGAATCACTTTCACCAGACGGTGTTCCACTTCCAGCACATTTTTACCCACGGCTAAACCGGTCCGGTTGCCGACACGGAAAATATGGGTATCAACTGCCATGGTCGGTTGACCAAACGCTGTGTTCAGCACCACATTGGCTGTTTTACGCCCCACACCCGGCAAGGCTTCCAGATCGGCCCGATTTTCCGGTACCTGGCTGTTATGCTTTTCAATCAGGATTTTACAGGCCTTAATCACATTTTCCGCTTTGGAATTATATAGGCCAATGGTCTTGATATAGTCCTTTAGCCCATCAACCCCCAGTGCATAAATCGCTTCCGGAGTATTCGCTACTGGAAATAACTTATCTGTGGCTTTGTTCACGCTGACGTCGGTGGCCTGCGCCGATAAGGTCACTGCCACCAGTAATTCAAACGGTGAGGAGAAATTCAGTTCGGTGGTTGGATGCGGCCGTTGTTCACGCAAGCGCTCAAAAAAGGTATAGACCTGCTTTCGGGTCAAGTTTTTTACCGGTTTGATTGCGCTGCTCATGAATTAGGCCTCTCCCTGTAAGTGCTGTAATTGTTGCTGAAGCTGCGCCAGTTGCGCGCGCTTGTTGGCGTCTTCACGCACATTCAGCTGTTTTTCTAATTTTTTGATCTGGGTTCTGAGCTTGGCCAGCTCAATGGTGGTTTTGGCATCGTGGGTGACAGCCGGATGATCGGCTTTTTCAACCATCTGGATTTCCGGTACGGCATCGGTCTGCTGCGAGAACTGGGCAAACAGCGCGGTATCAATTTCAGCACGCACCACGGGCCCTTTACGGTGCAGGCGGCGCAGCTCTTCACGCTGAATGTGCGCATAATAGCGCTGGCGTAAATCCTTCTGCTCGCTCATCCGTTCCGCGTCTGTGGGTACGGGTTTGACATCTTCAACCAGATCAATACAGTCCACCGGGCAGGGTGGAATACACAGTTCACAGCCGGTACACAGGTCGGTCAGAATGCTGTGCATCAGTTTGCCGGAACCTAAAATGGCATCGACCGGGCAGGCATTAATACATTTGGTACAGCCAATACATTCATCTTCACGAATCACCGCTTTCATACGCTGCGGACGGCCATCGGACTGAATGGGCCAGACACTGGCTTCGGCAGTTAAGCGTTCTCTGCCTAGCAGTTTGGCCAGCGCATCGGCAACCGGTTGACCGCCCGGTACACATTTATTGGCGGCTTCACCTTCGGCAATCGACTTTGCATAGGGTAAACATCCATCCCGATGTCCACATAAACCGCATTGGGTTTGAGGAAGCAAGGCATCAATATTCTGGATGAGAGCAATTTGCGAATTCATGTAAAAACCACGGCTGCGAAGGGCGCAGAGAAAGCGAACAATAAACCTGAGCCGCAGATTCTAGCATGTTTTCAAGCATTAAGCTTGTGTACAAAGTTGGACCATAATCTGCTTTATTTTTGGGCAAAATGGCCAATTTTAAATACATATTTGCTTACAAAAAATGGAATAATTTTTCAATTTTGATCAATCTAATTTATTGAAAATATGGATTAAATAAAGTTTTTTGAAAAAAACTATTGTAGATTGTTAACAAAAGATATTTAATATTTTGCGCCAAAATAAATCATTGATTGAAATTTTGCCCAATTTTGATCCAACATTCTGCTGAGGATTAAGCGTTGAAATATAACAGCCTTAACGATTTCCTAGATTACGTTAAAACACGTGATGCCTATCAACCAGAGTTTCTACAAGCAGTAGAAGAGGTGATGACCAGCCTGTGGCCATTCATTGAAAAGAATCCTCAATACGCTGCACATGGTCTGTTAGAGCGTTTAGTCGAGCCAGAACGTGCGATCCAGTTCCGCGTTTCCTGGGTAGATGATCAGGGTCAAACTCATGTGAACCGTGCGTTCCGTGTTCAATACAACTCGGCAATTGGTCCATTCAAAGGTGGTATGCGTTTTCACCCGTCAGTGAACCTGTCTATCCTGAAATTCTTAGGTTTTGAACAGACTTTCAAAAATGCCTTAACTACTTTGCCAATGGGCGGCGGTAAAGGCGGTTCAGACTTTGACCCTAAAGGTAAATCTGAAGGCGAAATCATGCGTTTCTGCCAGGCGTTAATGATCGAGCTTTATCGTCATTTAGGTTCAGACACAGATATCCCGGCGGGTGATATTGGTGTAGGTGGCCGTGAAGTTGGCTATATGGCCGGTATGATGAAAAAGCTGAGCAATGACACTTCATGTGTGTTCACGGGCAAAGGCTTAACATTTGGTGGTTCTTTGGCACGTCCAGAAGCAACAGGTTACGGTACAGTTTATTTCGCTGAGGAAATGCTGAAAACTCGTGGCGACAGCTTCAAAGACAAAGTCGTAGCAATCTCTGGTTCAGGTAACGTCGCGCAATACGCTGCTGAAAAAGCCATGTTCCTGGGCGCGAAAGTGGTTTCACTGTCTGACTCTAACGGTACTGTGTATGTGAAAGATGGTTTCACAGACGAATTGCTGAAAGAAGTGATGGATCTGAAAAACATCAAACGTGGCCGTATCTCTGAATTTGCGTCTAAACACGGTTTTGAATACTTGGAAGGCAAACGTCCTTGGGGTATCAAGTGTGACATCGCGCTGCCATGTGCAACTCAAAACGAGTTAAACGGTGAAGATGCTGAGGTATTACTGGCTAACGGTGCAATCTGTGTGGCTGAAGGTGCCAACATGCCGTCTACTTTAGACGCAGTTGAGAAATTCGTTGAGGCGAAAATTCTGTATGCACCAGGTAAAGCATCAAATGCTGGTGGTGTAGCGACTTCTGGTCTGGAAATGTCTCAAAACGCATTACGTTTGGGCTGGACGTTTGAAGAAGTAGATGAGCGTTTACACGCAATCATGAAAGAAATTCACCGTAACTGCGTGAAATACGGTACTCAGGAAGATGGTACTGTTAACTACGTAGACGGCGCAAACATTGCAGGCTTCGTAAAAGTTGCTGATGCAATGCTGGCTCAAGGCGTATACTAAGTTTTAACTGCGTATAAGCTGAAAAAAACCGAGGCACTGACCTCGGTTTTTTTATGGGTTATTTTTTTAAGATCTGCTGTTAATTGATCCGGCCAGTTTCAACCGTCATATCGTGTACATAGGCATATTTGGATTGATCAGCCGCCGGGTTTTTCAGTTCATAACGCTTGACCCTAATAATCTGGCGTTCATTCGGATTGTGCTGAAAGCCTTCAATTTGGTCATAGAATAAAGTCCAGTCCTGATCAACTTGGGTTTTCAGACCCTGTTCATTGTATTTGACTTCGCGTACCTGCAAGCAGGTTTGTGGAGCAACGCCGGTACAGGCTTTGGTTTCCGGGGAAATTTCCAGGAAGATGGTTTCACCG
Organism: Acinetobacter sp. YH12134; assembly: GCF_013418555.1. Lineage (NCBI taxonomy): Bacteria > Pseudomonadati > Pseudomonadota > Gammaproteobacteria > Moraxellales > Moraxellaceae > Acinetobacter > Acinetobacter sp. YH12134. The sequence continues at coordinate 255,989 of NZ_VPBT01000001.1, forward strand.
GCCGACTGGTATTTGGTTTCCGGCGTCATTTTGCCCTGAAAAGTATGTTGCTGGCCATCTGCAGCGGTCAAGATCAAGCTCGGTTGCTGTGTATCTTTCATGTCCAGCTGCACGCTGACAGGTTTCTGGAACAGGGCAGCGGCAAAACGTTCCTGCTGCATGGCGCTGGCTTCACAGGCCATTTCGGTACTGATTAACATACCGACCTGCAACTGGTTGTTGTTAATCTGCCAGTTACCGCCCATCTGGTTACAGCTGGTGCCAATACTTAAACGGCCATTGTCATTAAAATTCAGGGTCAAGGGTTTGGCTGTGCCGGTATCTAAAGACCATTGGTAAGCGCTGACAATCTTATCGGTATTTTGTTGTTGTAATACAGACACTGCAAGATCTCCCGCACGTTGCAGATCACTACTCTGGCAAGCGGCCAAGCTTAAAGGGAAAAGTAAAATAGCTAAATATTTGAGTTTCATTTTATAAATAAAGCACTTATCGGAAATTCATCAGAATATAACCGATTTGCTATTTAAAAAAATGGATACATTTGCCCCTTTCCGGTTGCAAAATGTATCCATAAATAATTTTTTGTTAATAAATAATAAAAAGTTATGTTTGGTCGCGCTAGATTTTAGTCAAAACGGTAAATATCCATACCCAGTGCACCCATGGTAAAACTGCTATGCACAATACTAAAACGATAACCGGTGCCCATGCTAAAAAACAGGGGGGCCAGATGTTCGATGGTTGGATGGTTGCGATTGACATACGGAATGGTCGGCCAGTCCAGTACCGCATCATAGTCCTGATGCGCCAGTTTGCTGACCACATAATTACGGAAGGTCGAAGCCCATTCTGGCACCGCGCTGTGCTGGTTGTCCCAAGATAACTCTCTTAAATTATGGGTAATACTGCCTGAACCAATCAGCAGAATTTGGCGTTCACGTAACACCGCCAAGGTCTGGCCAATCTTGTACAGATCTGCAGCTTGCAGATGCATCGGCAACGACACTTCAATTACCGGAATGTCGGCTTCAGGATACATATGCAGCAATGGCATCCATACCCCATGATCGCGCGGGCGGGTGCTGTTGGCATGCGCATTAAAACCGGCATTGGCCAGTAGCTGTAATATTTCTTCGGCCAGTTCCGGTTGTCCTGGCGCCGGATAGCGAATCTGGTACAGCTCTTCCGGGAAGCCGCGGAAATCATGCCAAGTTTCTGGACGAATACCGGTGTTGACTTCAAGACTGCGACTTTCCCAATGCGCCGACATCACCACAATCGCCTGCGGTTTCGGCAGATTGGTGCTTAAACGGGCAAGTGCCGGCCCGACCTGTTCAGGATTGAGCGCGAGCATAGGCGAACCATGCGATATAAATAAGCCGGGAAGGGTCTGTAAATTCATAATGAAAGCCTATGTCACGATTCTGGTCCTATCATGTCAAAGCGACATGCTTTATTAAACCGGGTCGGGTTCAACAGAATGTTCTAAATACGAAACAATGGGTAGGGTTTTCTTAACCCGCCCGATGATAAGGATGATTATGGTTAATGCTCATGGCCCGGTACAGCTGTTCAATCAGCATCACTCGCACCAGTGGATGCGGCAGGGTCAGTTTGGATAAGGACCAGTGCCATGCTGCAGCTTTACGCACTGCTTCCGAATGACCATCCGGGCCGCCAATGGCCAGGGCAATATCATTGCCTTCCAGCATCCAGCCTTTCATGGTTTCAGCCAGTTTTTCGGTGCTGAATTCACGCCCACCCACTTCCAGTGCAATCAGGGTTTCATTGGCTTTCAGGGCATTTAAGATGCTATCACCTTCAATCTGCCGGTATTTTAAAATATCGGCTTCTGAATCATTTTTGCCACGTTTGGCCATCGGCAATTCAATAATCTGGGTTTGTACAAAAGGCTGTATACGTTTGAAATAATCTTCAAAACCAGTCAGTACCCAAGCCGGCATTTTTTGACCAATGGTCAGAATACGGATTTTCATAATAAAACAGGCAAGAAAATGAAAAGTAATTATAACCTTGAAAGCCGCTTGTGCAGGAGAAAAGACACAATTTGAAATTGTAATCTGTATGCTGCTGTTGCTTTAATGAGCCACAGGACAATAAAACCTGCTTTTGTATGGAACAATAATAAATGTGGTTATTTCAACAGATTAAAAACGGTTTAGGGATATTGGGTTGTACTTTGCTGCTGGGCTGGATGCAGCCGCTATCCGCCGCCATTTCATTATATGAACCGGCCGATCCACAAAACTTGAAAGTCTATTTGCAGCAGATTATCGGGCCGCCGGGTGTGTACCGCAATCATAAAAATATTGAAGAATTGAACCGGGTTTCGGCCTGGATTAAAGAGCAGATGCGTTTATTCGGCATTCCATGCCAGTACCAGACTTATCCGGTCAATGGAAAAAGTTATCGCAATGTGGTCTGTCATTTAAAGGTGGGCCGTTCAGATCGGGTGATTTTAGGTGCGCATTATGATGTGCATGGCAACCAGAAGGGCGCCGATGACAATGCTTCCGGTGTGGCCGGATTAATTGAAATAGCGCGTATCTTAAGCCAGGAAAAAACCAAGCTGCCGCATAATGTCGAGTTTGTTTTTTATACCCTGCAAGAAGCACCGTATTATCAGACCGAGTTTATGGGCAGTCAGGTACATGCCAAATCTATTCTGGCCGAAAAAGAGCATATTCAGGCAGTCTATGTGCTGGAAATGATTGGCTACTATGATTCGCGTTTAATCCAGCAGTATCCGATGGGGTTAAAATGGATTTATCCAAGTCATGGCAATTATATTGCCGCGATCAGTAATTTTCAGTCCAATGCGCTGGGTGAGCAATACTGTCAGCAGATGCGCCTGTTAGATAAATTGCAGTGTGAACGGCTGGTGATGCCGGCGTTTGTCAGTGCAGCCGGGTTTTCGGATCATCGCAGTTATTGGCAGCATGATATTCCAGCACTGCTGATTACCGATACTTCGCATTATCGTAATCCGAATTATCATACCGAAAAGGATACGCTGGATACTTTAAATGTCACCAAAATGGGCCAGGTGATTGATGGGCTGATTCATCAACTGCTCGGGGTGACGCCATAAGCGGCCATAAAAAACGCAGCCCTGAAATAGAGTAGGACTGCGGTCAAACAGGCCATTCATCTGGAGTTTGAATGGCCATACGATGAGCAGGAATAAAAAAAGAAACTTACAGCAATATGCTCTGTATTATTATAGATGGAGATGAACGGAAATTTTTCAAGTGGAACATTTCATCACCCGAAAACAACAAAAGAGAGCGGAAGCTCTCTTTTGTGGAGAAGATATGAAGGCACCACTTAGTGACGTGCAGCCTTACCCTCTTCTACCGGTTTTACAATCGGTGCTTTCACCAGCGGTTTTGGCATTGAGGTTAATGCCAGCGGTAAAATCTCATCAATGGATTTCACTGCTTTAATTTCCAGACCGTCTTTGACGTTATCCGGAATTTCCGCCAGGTCACGGACGTTTTCCTGTGGAATAAATACCAGTTTAATACCACCACGGTGTGCGGCTAACAGTTTCTCTTTCAAGCCACCAATGCGCATAGCACGACCACGCAAGCTGGTTTCACCGGTCATGGCAATATCCGGACGGATTGGAATACCGGTAAAGGCCGACACCAGCGCGGTAGTCAGCGCCAGACCTGCCGATGGACCATCTTTTGGTGTAGCACCTTCAGGTAAATGCACGTGTACATCAGTTTCAGCAAAGACTGAAGACTCAATGCCTAAAGAGTCGGCACGGGTACGCACCACAGTCATGGCTGCTTTAATCGACTCCTGCATGACATCACCGAGTGAACCGGTGGTAATGAAAGTGCCTTTGCCTTTCATGGTCGCCACTTCAATGGTCAGTAATTCACCGCCCACAGAGGTCCAGGCCAAACCATTTACGCGACCCACTTCTGCTTCTTCTTCCGCCATGCCGAAGTCGAATTTGTGTGGACCCAAGTAGTCTGGCAAGTTGCCCGCGTTGACCTCAACCTGCAGGTTTTTGGCTTTTTTGCTGACCGCTTCTTTGACCACTTTACGTGCAATTTTAGAGACTTCACGTTCCAGGCTACGTACACCGGCTTCACGGGTATAACGACGTACGATGTCACGAATTGCTTCTTCATGTACGGTCAGTTCTTTGCCACGTAAACCGTTATTCTTGATGGCTTTTGGCACCAGATAGCGATCGGCGATATTCACTTTTTCTTCTTCGGTATAACCCGGAAGACGAATCACTTCCATACGGTCCAGAAGCGCTTCGGGAATATTCATGCTGTTGGCAGTACAGATAAACATCACTTCAGACAGGTCCAGGTCCAGATCTAAATAGTGATCATTGAACTTGTTGTTCTGTGATGGATCGAGTACTTCCAGCATCGCCGAGGCAGGATCGCCACGGTAATCTTGTGCCATCTTGTCAATTTCGTCGAGCAGGAACAGCGGGTTCTTGACGCCAACCTTGGTTAAAGACTGTACAATTTTACCTGGCATCGCGCCAATATAGGTACGACGGTGACCACGGATTTCCGCTTCATCACGTACGCCGCCCAGCGCCATACGTACAAATTCACGGCCAGTGGCTTTAGCAATTGATTCACCCAAAGAGGTTTTACCAACACCCGGAGGACCTACCAGACACAGAATAGGACCACGCAGTTTTTTCACGCGTGATTGAACAGCCAGATATTCCACAATGCGTTCTTTGACTTCGTCCAGACCATAATGATCGGCATCCAGAATTTCCTGCGCTTTATTCAGGTTGATGCTGACTTTGCTGGCCTTGTTCCACGGCGTATCCAGAATCACTTCAAGATAGTTGCGGACCACCGCCGCTTCACTTGATGCCGGTTGCATGGCTTTTAACTTGCGCAGTTCAGACTCGGCTTTTTTACGCACGTGTTCCGGTAAATCGGCTTCGGCCAAACGTTTTTCAATTTCCGCAACGTCATCTTCCGCACCGCCATTCATATCGGAAAGTTCGCGCTGAATGACTTTCATTTTTTCATTTAGGAAGTATTCGCGCTGGTTTTTTTCCATCTGGCGTTTGACAGAATCATGCAGGGTTTGCTCAATCTGCTGTTCTTCAGACTGTTGCAGCAAATAGGTCATGAGTTCCTGTAAATGTGCTTCAAACTCATCGTGTTCCAGGAATTTCTGTTTCACTTCGATATTCAGTGGAACGCGGGTCGCCACGAAAAACAGCAATTGCAGCAGGTCATCAATTTTGTTGACCGCGGCAATCAGTTCACGTGCATTCCGTAATTTTGCTTCGGCATATTGTGCAAACAGGGCACGCAATTCGAGCACACGTGTGGCCTGAACCTCACTGTCTACCGCAACTGTCATTGGGCTTAACTGATGTTCTGCTTTTAGATGGTCCTCTTCTTCGATAATTTCGACCAGCTTCGAGCGATGCAGACCTTCAATCAGGACTTTGATGCAGTTCTCATCATTTTCGTGATTCACAACTTGCACAATCTTCGCGACAGTACCGTATTGATATAAATTGTCGTGATCAATTTCTTCTGTAAGCGAATCTTTTTGCGCAACTACAAATACTAGATTGTCACTGTTACGAGCCACATCAACTGCATTGATCGATTTTTCACGACCTACAAATAGCGCAATTTGCATGTGCGGATAAACCACCACGTCACGTAGCGCTAAAAGCGGTAATACACTTGGAACCTGAGGCTCTAAGGTTTGTTCATTCATAATAATTTCAGACATGGGCACTCCTAATGAGTGACAACGGTGTTGCCATGTTTTTTATAGTGATGGGTAATTTAAAAATTACAAGGGCCGAAGTCTATAAATTGTTGGAAATTTAGCTAAGTTAATGATTTTAATTTATTGTTAATGATTATAAATCGCAAACTTGCGCTTAAAAGAATACTGGAAATGTGGACTGATCAGGGCATCTAACGGCTGATCCCAGGCTTCACGCGCCAAAGGGACATCCACAATCTGGAAATCATGACACAGGCCGACCCGCAGCGGTGTGGTCGGGGCGCTGGCCAGCGTTTTATCATAATAGCCGCCGCCCATCCCAATCCGGGTGCCGCGTCGGTCACAGGCCAGTAAAGGCATCAAGAGCAGATCAAGTTCGGACACATGTCGGCCACGACTGGCCATCGGTTCCTGCATACCCAAACGATGGTGAGCAAAGCGTTTATGGCGATATTGACCCTGCTGAATACGCACCCAGACCAGCCGGTCATTCATATTACAGATCATTGGTAAATACACCTGTTTACCTTGGGCAAAACAGAGTTCAATGATTTTAGTGGTATGAATTTCACCAAAGGCATGTAAATACACGCCAATTTTCTGAGCCTGTCGATACGCCGGCCAGGCGCGTAACCGCTGCAATACCTGCTGTTCAGTCTGACGCTGCTGAAAGCGGTTTAACTGGCGGCGTTGTTTGCGCAGCTGTTTACGGAGCTGGATCAGGTCGTGGGTCACAGAACAGGGCATAAAAGCAAGTGGTGCCCGCAGTTTAATCCTTTCTGCACAACTTGCAAAGGGCACACGGCTGCTACGGATTTGCACTAATAAGATGTATTGCAAAAACCGGAGCTTATTGATGCTCAATTTGCAAGATCAGATGGACTTCCGTCGGATTTTACAGCAAGCGGATAGATTTCTAGGGCCTGTTGTCTTTATGCTGATGCAGTGTTGAGACGTGAGTATGACAAGAACAAATTAAAAATGAACACATGGTTAGGAAAACAATAACATGGACTATAAAAATACCCTGCGTAAATATCTGCTGCCGGCCGTTTGTGCTGTCACGGCACTCAGCGCTAGCGTTGCTCAGGCAGCCTCTACAGAAATGCCTGCACCGGCCAATTCCAAACAGGTTTTCTTTGTGGGCAATAACTGGGATGGAACGGTCACAGTGATTCGTCCTTCCGGTGATTTTGGCAAGATTGGGGTGGTGAATATGATTCCGGACCGCAAAGAACGCTTATTAGAAATTCATTTAAATCCAGTGAAATTAATTGCCTACACTTACATTCAACAAACTGCAGGTGAGGGCAATGACCAGTTGGTGGATGATATGTATTCCACCCCAGATGGACAATCCATTGTAGCTTCACGTCCAAGTTTTGCCGATGTGGTATCCATCAACATTAAAACGGGCAAAATTAATTGGCGTACGCCAGTCGAAGGTTTCCGTGCAGACCACATGGCGGTTTCACCAGATGGGCAGCGTGTGGCCGTATCTGCATCTTCAGGTAATGTGGTGCATGTCTTGGACATTCATACCGGGAAAGAGCTGGGCCGTTTTGCAACGGGCGATAAGCCACATGAAAATATCTATTTTGCTAATGGCAGTAAAATTCTGAACTCGGCAATTGGCAATGTGGAAACTTCCATGGATGCTCAATGGCAGGATTTCACCAAGGGCAAACGCTATATTACCATCGCCGATGCCAATACCTATAAGGTGCTGAAAAAAATTGATTTCCGACCTGCTTTAGATGCCTTTGGACGTAAAGATTTATCCAATTCAGTACGTCCTATGGTGTTAAGTAAAGATGAAAGCAAACTTTATGCACAGGTTTCATTTTTTAATGGTTTGGTGGAATATGACTTAAAAACCGATAAAGTCACCCGTATTGGACAATTACCGGGCAGCAGTACAATTCCAAAAGACCGCAGCAAATGGGTAAATGATTCACGTCATCATGGTTTATCCATTAGTGCCGATGGCGAAAAACTCTGTGTGGCAGGTACGATGGATGATTACGCGACCATTGTAGACCGTCAGAGTTTAAAAGCTGGCAAACTGATTCCTGCAGGTAAACCATATTGGGCAACCCGTAGTCCAGATGGAAAAAGCTGTGTGATTTCAGAAAGTGAAACCGATGTGGTCACGGTGATTGACTTCGCTACAGGAGAAAAAGTCCGCAGTGTGCCAGTAGGGAATCACCCACAGCGAGTACGTTTGGGTTATGCACCAAGCGATTGGTCGACGCCGTAATTTTTAAGCCGATCATAACAGGCAAAACATACTAAAGCGCTCAAGACGATATTTGAAATGAGCGCATTTTAGAATGGTTTACCTATGGAGCATGCACATGAAAGGGACTCGATGGCTCGGTATTGGCTTTTTTGTTTTGGCTGTCGCGGTGTTGTTTACCGTGGTGTATATGTTTCAACCGCCGAATAAGACTGTTTCGGAAACAGTATGGGTGAAACCGAACGCAGCTTCCACAGAGATAGAAACAACGCAAAGTCTATTTTCAGATGAATCTGAAAATGTAATTGAAACAAACGCTATGCTAGAGCGTGCTGCGGTATCTGCAGTTGAAATGCAGCAATTAATCCAGCAACGTGATCAGTTGTATTTAGGCTTTGAGCAAATTAGTACAGGGTTAAGCCAAGGGCAAAAACCTGATTTAAACCGTGTACAAAGTATGTTGCTACAGCAGGAACAATTGGTACAAGCAGGCGTATTAAGAGCAGAAGATGCAATGAACTATAGCCAGTTCTTAAAGCAAATTTTACCTGAAATTGCAGGGCAAATTGATTTGCATATTTCGCGTTTAAAACGTCTAAACGTGGGGTGACAGGCTAAGCCCACAGATAAGCTTATGATCTGCTGTTATAAATACACGATAATGCCATTGTTGCAGTCAACAATGGCGTTATTTTTTTGTCTAAAATATTCTTTAACCAACATGTTTTCTAAACCGAATAGCGGCCACTTGAGCTGAATTTATCTACGATTCATTTTATCAAGCGTTCAATTCATCTTAGAAGAAAGCACACTGATTCCATTGTATTGGACTAAAGTTGTATAAAGCTGTGCGAAATAAATTTGGTTTTTCCCTCCTTTTAAAAACTACAGAAAAAACAAAGTTTAAATTTTTCTTCACCGCATTTTTTATGCTGCAAACATAGATCATCTTAATTTAAATTGGTATGACCATTTAAATAAATAATCAGACCAATATTGACATTTATTTGTATAAAACTATTATTTGTTGCAAATATTGAGGGTATTTTGATTTTTATTTCAATATTGGTCAGACCAAAATTAGAATTTTACCTCTACGCTTAGACCTATGTTTACGTTTGAGTGAGCATTTCAAGGAGATGACAATGCTTCAACATTGGCAACAGATCTATGATCCAATGGCAAATATTTGGATTTCGAGTCTTATTGCATCAATCCCGATTATTTTTTTCTTTTTGGCACTAGCTGTATTTCGCTTAAAGGGAAGTGTTGCGGGAACAATTACGGTGATTTTGGCGTTATTAGTGTCTTTATTTGCCTATGGCATGCCTGCACCAATGGCTTTTGCTTCATTGATCTATGGATTTTTCTACGGTTTGTGGCCAATCGCATGGATTATTATTGGCGCATTATTTTTATATAAAATCTCTGTAAAAACAGGGCAATTTAACATTATTCGCTCATCTATTCTTTCGATTACAGAAGATCAGCGTCTTCAGATGCTATTAGTCGGCTTCGCGTTTGGGACATTTTTAGAAGGTGCAGCGGGCTTTGGGGCGCCAGTGGCAATTACTGCAGCTTTATTGGTGGGCTTGGGCTTTAAGCCTTTATACGCTGCGGGTTTATGTCTGATTGTGAACACCGCACCTGTTGCGTTTGGCGCAATGGGGATTCCAATTATTGTGGCGGGTCAGGTTTCGGGTGTAGAAACCATGGAAATTAGCCAGATGGTTGGACGTCAGTTGCCATTTATGGTGCCTATTGTGCTGTTCTGGATCATGGCAATTATGGATGGCTGGCGTGGTGTGAAAGAAACTTGGCCTGCGGTATTGGTGGGTGGTGGTGCTTTTGCAATTGCACAATACCTGACCTCTAACTTTGTTGGACCAGAGTTGCCAGATATTACTGCTGCAATTGCATCGTTGGTGAGCTTAACAGTACTGTTTAAATTCTGGCAGCCAAAACACATTTTCCGTTTTAGCGATGCAGACACAAAAGTGGATGCCAACTTAGTTGCAGAACAACAGCAAAAATACAGCATCGGGCAGATTGTCAAAGCATGGTCACCCTTTGCAATTTTAACGGTGATGGTTACGATTTGGAGCATCAAACCGTTCAAAGATTTATTTGCTAAAGATGGTGCAATGCATGATTGGGTCATTTCCATCAAGGTGCCATTTTTACATCAACTGGTACAAAAAATGCCGCCTGTGGTGGCAGACGTCAAAGACTACGATGCCATCTTTAAGTTTGACTGGCTGAGTGCCACGGGTACTGCAATTATGATTGCGGCTTTCATCACCATCATTTATTTAAAAATGAAACCACGTGAAGCTGTCAAAACCTTTGCAGAAACCATCAATGAATTAAAAACACCGATTTTTTCCATTGGTATGGTGCTGGCCTTTGCTTTTATCGCCAATTATTCAGGTATGTCTGCGACCTTGGCATTGGCTTTGGCTCATACAGGTAATGCATTTACTTTCTTCTCGCCATTTTTAGGCTGGATTGGAGTATTCCTGACTGGTTCAGACACATCAGCCAATGCGTTATTCGCAGCCTTACAAGCCACAACTGCACAGCAAATTGGTGTGCCAGAAGTGTTACTTGTTGCTGCCAATACCAGTGGTGGTGTTACAGGCAAAATGATTTCGCCGCAATCGATTGCAATTGCCTGTGCGGCAGTCGGTTTAGTCGGTAAAGAATCGGATTTATTCCGCTTTACCGTGAAACACAGTATCACGTTCACCGTAATGATCGGTATTATTATCACTCTACAAGCTTATGTGTTCCCATGGATGATTCCATAACCACATGCACAAGAGGATAGCCGCATGAAAGTTTCCGACAAAGTTGTTCAAGACCTGCGCACACTGGTTGAAAAAAATCAGATGCAAGTCGGAGACCGATTGCCTGCCGAAAGAAAGTTGTGTGAACAACTCGGGGTTTCCCGTTCCTCTTTGCGTGAGGCTATTCAGCAATTGACCAGTCAGGGCATGCTGGTCAGCAAAGTTGGAGCGGGTACTTTTTTGCAACAGCTGCCAACCAATTGGTCGCAATATCAAATTGTGCAGCCTTTAAGTAACCTGATTGATGAAGACCCTGCTTATCGTTTTGATGTGCAGGAAGCACGAATGGTGCTTGAAGGTGGTACGGCATGGTATGCCGCACAGCGGGCAACCGCTGAGGATTTGAAAAAAATCCGTGCTTGTTATGAGCAAATCGCCCATTTTCAAATTTTGGGTGATGATGATCAGGCGGCAATTGCCGATGCCAAGTTTCATTTGGCAATTGCCGAGGCATCGCACAATTTGGTGCTCATTCAAATGATGCGCGGCTTATTTGATTTGTTGCAATACAACGTAGTTTTGGGCAGACGTAAAGTTTATACCGAAGCCCACCGTTTCGATCAGTTGCATGATCAGCATTTTCAAGTGATGGATGCAATTGAACGTCAGGATCCAGAAGCTGCCCGTGCGGCAGTGTGTGGACATATTGAATTTGTAGTTCAACAAGTACGCATGATAGACGAGGAAGATGCGCGTCGTCAGCGTGCGAGTCGATTAAACAGGATAGCGCCATGATTATTTCTTCTGCGAATGATTACCGCGAAGCAGCTAAACGCCGTTTACCGCCATTTTTATTTCACTATATAGATGGAGGTGCGTATGCGGAACAAACGCTAAAAAGAAATGTAGAAGACCTTTCACAAATTGCCTTGCGCCAACGTGTATTAAATGACATGTCGGCTTTAAGTTTAGAAACCACGTTATTTAATGAAACTTTGTCGATGCCTGTGGCTTTGGCGCCAGTCGGTTTAACAGGCATGTACGCGCGCCGTGGTGAAGTACAGGCTGCAGTTGCGGCTGATAAAAAAGGTATTCCGTTTACTTTATCCACTGTGTCGGTGTGTCCAATTGAAGAAGTGGTACCTGCCATTTCTCGCCCAATGTGGTTTCAGCTCTATGTGTTACGTGACCGTGGCTTTATGCGCAATGCTTTGGAACGTGCCAAAGCAGCTGGCTGTTCAACATTGGTTTTTACAGTAGATATGCCTGTGCCTGGCGCACGTTATCGTGATGCACATTCGGGCATGAGTGGGCCAAATGCTGCTATGCGCCGCTATATGCAGGCAGTGATGCATCCAAACTGGGCATGGGACGTTGGCTTACTTGGTCGTCCGCATGACTTGGGCAATATCTCTAAATACTTAGGCAAACCAACAGGACTTGAAGATTATATTGGTTGGTTAGGCAATAACTTTGACCCATCTATTTCATGGAAAGACTTGGAGTGGATTCGTGAATTCTGGGATGGCCCAATGGTCATTAAAGGCATTTTAGACCCAGAAGATGCTAAGGATGCTGTTCGTTTTGGGGCTGACGGAATTGTGGTGTCTAACCACGGTGGCCGTCAGTTAGATGGTGTGCTCTCGACTGCACGTGCTTTACCATCAATTGCTGATGCAGTGAAAGGGGATCTAAAAATTTTAGTGGATTCAGGTATTCGTAATGGCCTAGATGTGGTGCGCATGTTGGCGATGGGTGCGGATACTTGTATGCTCGGACGTGCCTTTATTTATGCACTAGGTGCAGCAGGTGGGGCGGGTGTGAGTAATTTACTCGAATTGATTGATAAAGAAATGCGAGTCGCAATGACCTTAACGGGTGCTAAAAACATTCAAGCGATTAACTCAGATTGCTTGGTACAACTTGAGCGTGAACTGAAAGGCTAAATTGCCAACAGGAGCGATCAATCCATCAACCGATGCATTTGGCTGAATCGCTTAATTGTATTTTTCACCTTGTTTCAGGACTTGTACACTATGCCACAGACAATTTCTTCTGCAACACAATTTGATGCTGCAGCAACCCTCAAAAACTTGGTCGATATTGTGGGGAAATCCAATGTATTGACCCATGAGTTGGATACCCGCTTATATCGTCAAGGGCGACGTTTTGGTGAGGGGAAGGTTTTTGCTGTAGTCACGCCAGGTTCGCTGTTGCAGCAGTGGCAAGTGTTGCAAGTGGCAGTGGTGGCAGACTGTATCATTATTATGCAGGCCGCCAATACAGGACTTACCGGTGGTTCGACCCCTTTTGGTGATGATTATGACCGTCCTGTTATTCTGATTAATACTCAGCGTTTAAAAGGCATTCAGCTGATTAATGATGCCAAGCAAGTGATTTGTTTACCCGGTGCAACATTGGATGCATTGGAGCAGCAATTGGCACCACATCAACGTGAGCCACATTCGGTGATTGGTTCATCTTGTATTGGCGCTTCAGTTTTGGGTGGAATATGCAACAATTCAGGGGGCGCTTTGGTTAGACGAGGTCCTGCCTATACCGAGTTGGCCTTATACGCTCAAGTTAATGCTGCTGGCGAGTTGGTACTGATTAATCATTTAGGGGTAAATTTAGGGACTAATCCAGAAGAAATTCTGACCCGATTGGAACAGCAACAATATACCGCAGAAGATATTGAATACTCAGAACACTGCTGTGCATCAGATCAGCGTTATGTGCATGATGTTGCACAAGTTGATGCCGATACCCCTGCACGTTTTAATGCTGATCCAAGCCGTTTGTTTGAAGCATCGGGTTCTGCAGGAAAAGTTCGTGTGTTTGCCGTGCGCTTGGATACTTTTGAAAAAATCCCTAGTCAGGTGTTTTATATCGGGAGCAATCAGCAGGATGATTTAACCGCAATCCGCCGTTTTTTATTGCGTGGTTTGCCGCGTATACCGATTGCAGGCGAGTATATTCATCGAGATGCCTATGACATTGGTGCAGAATACGGCAAAGACAGTTTCTTGTTTATTGAGAAATTTGGCACCAGTAAAGTACCTGCCGCATTTGCCATGAAAGACAAAGTCGATGGTTATCTGACCCGTTGGGGCATGCGTGGCTTGTCAGATAAAATTTTGCAAATGTTCACGAAACTGTTGCCAAATCATTTACCTGAACGCATGAACCAATTTCGTGATTTGTATGAACATCATTTAATTTTGCGCATTGAGCAGCAAGATGTTCCGGCAGTACAGCAGTTTTTAATGGATTATTTTATCACGCGCAATTCCGGCAGTTATTTTCTATGTAATGAAGATGAAGGTCGCAAGGCTTTTTTGCATCGCTTTGCAGTGGCAGGTGCTGCAATCCGTTATCGTGATACACATCGAAATGAAGTGGAAGACATTGTTGCTTTAGATATTGCGTTAAGACGTAATGATCAGCAATGGGTTGAAACTTTGCCCGAAGAGTTGGAGCAGGCGATTATACATAAGTTGTATTATGGTCATTTTTTATGTCATGTCTTTCATCAGGACTATATTATTAAAAAAGGTCTAGACCCATTGGCAATGGAACATCAAATGTGGTCATTGCTAGATGCACGTGGGGCAGAGTATCCTGCAGAACATAATGTTGGGCATTTATATGTGGCGAAGCCTGCCCTGAAGCAGCATTATCAAAAATTGGACCCGACCAATTGTTTTAATGTGGGCATTGGACATAGCTCAAAATTAAAAGGTTGGCGTTAAATAGGGATGAAAACTGAGCAGTGAAACTGATTCTAAGGATAGATGGATATGTTTAAGTTAGATAGCAGACTGCTACAGATTTTTTATTATGTGTATAAATTAAAAAATGTGTCTGCTGCCGCAGATGCGTTGGGCATGAGTCAGCCTGCGGTTAGTAACTGTTTAAATAAGATTCGTCAGCATTTTAATGACCCATTATTTTTAAGGGTGGGCAATGAAATGTTGCCAACAGAGTTGGCGAAACAGATTTTTTCACCGATTAGTGAAATTCTTAATAAAATTGAAACGGTTAATAACTTTAAAGTCGATTTTGATCCGACCCATTCCGATCAATTATTTACCTTGGCAATGACCGATGTTTCGCATTTGGTTCTATTGCCAAAGCTGACAAAGTTTTTAAAAGAATATGCGCCTTCGGTACGGATTAAAATTCGTCCTATTACCCGTGAAACCAGTTATCAAATGGCAAATGGTGAAATTGATTTTGCGATTGGATTTTTACCTGAATTAGAACAGGGTTTTTATCAGCAGCAATTATTTTTACAATATTATGTGGTGATTAGTCGTAAAGATCATCCACGTATTTGTGAAAAAAGTTTAGATGTTGAAGCTTATATTCGTGAATCGCATGTCGATGTGGATACCAGTATAGGTCACTACCATATTGAAAATGAATTAAGCAATCGCGGTTTAAGACGTAATATTTTAATGAGTATTCCAAGTTATTTGGGCGTTGGGTTAATTGTGCAAGAAACCGATATGATTGCGACAGTACCTTATTATTTAAGTGAGGTATTGTTGGCACGTGGGAATTTACAAGTAGTAAGTGCGCCGTTGAATTTTCCAACTTATCCTGTACGACAGTATTGGCATACGTCTTGTCATCACCAAACCTGTCATCAGTGGTTAAGAAAAGTGATTTTTGATTTGTTTAGCCAGCATCCTTAATTAATTGTGTTTAAATTTTTTTAAAGTTGTTTTTAAATCATCATTCACTAATTCCCCCATCTTTAAATGAAAAGACTAGGTTAATCGGATGAGTGATTTTTATTTATGATGGGCTTTGTTGCATAAATATGTAAGCATCTGATTTAAATAAATTTAATTTTGGATCAAAAAATAATCAAAACTTTTAAAATCATATAGTTATGAAATCTTTGTGCAACAAAGCCTTTATGATGCAATAAAATTGAATTTCTGACCACGATTTAGATTGCAGCTATACATTTTCATTTTTCGATATAAATGTCTCAACATTCGCCTGTATCAGCACTACGAATACACTGACTATCGAGATACCATTTTGGTTACTTTGTCCATTAAAGTTATAAGCAATAACTTCAGCACCATCATGTTTCTGTTTTCCTGCTACATCTAGACATTTGTCTTGCACGCTAATGTTTTGATCAGGATGGAAAATAAAATGCGGATGAGTAGCATCATGACAATGCGAAGTCTGAAAGCTACGTTGATTTCTATAACTAAAATCGACGCAGATACCATTTTAGGTTTTAATTTTGAATTTTTTGTTACTATGTTTTAGTAGGATAAGACCAAGATATTGGCACATAAAGGTTTGTTGAGCAACGCGTTCTACAGGTGTGCTGAGTAGAGTTTGAGGTGGCTTTGTTGCATAAATATGTAAGCATCTGATTTAAATAAATTTAATTTTGGATCAAAAAATAATCAAAACTTTTAAAATCATATAGTTATGAAATCTTTGTGCAACAAAGCCGTTTGAGGTTGAGTTATGATCATGGGAATCTGCCCTGATGCTAATGCGTCCACAACAAGAAAGACTAATAAAAAATGAGCAACCGCTTAAATTAAAATAGTGATTAAATAGACCTCTTGCGAAAGTATAGTTTTATCTAATTTTTGAATTGGCTAAAACCTTATAAAATATAGCTTTTTACTGCTTAAAATTTGACTAACGCAAGAAGTCTAATATATGAAAAAAACCTATTTATTAAGTGGTTATATAAATTTTAAGCATGAAAAGATATTTATTTTTTGTAATTTTAGGAGTAATTGACCCTAAAAATTTATCGAATAGACACGGTTTTTAGCAAAAAAATAAGTACGAAAAAACTCAAGTTGTCATTATTTGTTATTAGTCGGTGCATTCTGAGGAAGTGTATGCTAGAAATTGTATTTAGAGGATATATTTCTGATTTAGGTGGTGGTCAGCAACAAACGAACTATCTAATTTATGCAATTGAACATCAAAAATAGACAACTAAAATTCAACTGTATTGCTTTCAAATATGTGATTGAGTTGTAAAATTATGTGTTAAAATTACAATTTGTCGCAGTTTTTTGAATTTTTTGGGGTGGGAACTGTTGAAACATTTTTTACTACGACTCGGATTGGATCTGCGTAAACTTATTTTAATTTCTACAATTTTAAGTGTATCCGGCTTATTTGTCGTAAGTGTTTTTATTTTAAATTATGTAATTAAGCAACAATTAATTCAAAACTCACTTTCTGTGAACGAAAGATATGCAGAGAAAATTGCCACCAGTACTAATCAGCATTTTGCTGATATGTTAAAAGAATTAGAATATAGCGCTAAAGTATTAGAGAAAAATTTTTATAATATAGATTTAAGAAAATCAGAAGTAGAGCGTTTAAAGAATCAGTCTGATAACTTTAATAGTGTTTTACTTGTGGGGGAAAATAAGCATGTTTTTGCATTTTCACCCAGTAGTTTGAATTTTAATTTTGGTCAAGCTTATAATTCATTGGGTATAGTAGAGTCAATTGAAAAAAAGAAAACTTATATTTCTACACCCTACTGGTCTGTAAAAAACAATCTTTTGGTCATGATGTCTCAGCCTATTTATAATGGCAAAGATAATTATTTAGGGATGATCAGTGGTTCGATTTATTTACAACGGATAAATTTATTAAATACAATGCTTAATACGCAATATGACTATAAAAAAAGTTATATGTATGTGATTGATCAACATAACCGTATTATTTTCCATCCAGATAAAAATCGCATCGGTGAAAAAATTATCAACAATACGGGTTTAGACTTTATTAATCAGCATAAAAATGGCTCAATCCGTTTAAAAAATAGTTTAGGTATAGATAATTTGGCAGGTTTTGCACATATTCCAAGTGTAAATTGGATAGTGGTTTCTCAACAACCGACAGAGGATTTACTTGCACAAGCGAATACGCTGATTTCAAAAGTATCGATTGGAATCTTCATTTTCTACTTTTTTATTTTTTTATTGATTTGGTATATCTCAAGCTTTATTTCTTCACCTTTGAACCGCTTAGCTCGTATGGCAAGTATGCTCAATCATGCGGACATTGAAAATAAAATTAAAGAAGTTGATCCATGGTATTTCGAGGTTTTAAAGTTTAGAACCTCATTATTAATGAGTTCGGAAACCTTTAGTCATCGGATTGCGGAGTTAAAACATCATGTCAATACGGACCCATTGACAGGTTTATACAACCGTCGTGGTATGCAATTATTTTTAAATGAACTGCTAGAGACTCGTACCGAATTTGCAGTATTAGCCATTGATATTGATTTTTTTAAGAAAATTAATGATCAGTACGGGCATGATCAGGGTGATGTGGTACTTAAAACGCTCGCGCAACTAATGCTAACTAATTTTAGGGAACAGGATATTTGCTGTCGTAGTGGCGGTGAAGAATTTCTGGTTTTAATGACGACTGCAGATGCAAGTGTGGCGTATAAAGCTGCAGAGCGGCTTAGAAAAACCATGCAGGAAACTACGATTAACCAGATGGGACAAATCACGATTTCTATTGGCATCGCGTTCTGGCCAAAAGATGCCGTCGATGTGGCTGCAGTACTAAAAATTGCAGATAATAAACTTTATGAAGCAAAACATAGTGGGCGGAATTGCATCCGTTCTACAGTCAAGTCGTCTGCTTAAAAATTTTGCTGAACTGCAATCTTGTGAAGATGTTAATCAAATCGATCTTACTGATTTAATTCGGGATGGCGTTCTTTTAAGATGGGTTGTATCTACAAGAGGGCTTAACGGTTAGTTGGAAGCTTTAAAAGATTAGAGCGAGAGAATCATTACTTATAAAAAAGAGGAAATATAGAAATTCTGAGGACTGAATAGAGGATAAATCAGCTAAACCCTCCGACGGTGCCGCTGCATGTGTCGTTACCCTGAACCCGATGAGTTCAAGGTGGACGCGACGTATACTTGCTGGGCTTCCCACTCAGGGTGGGCATGCACTCTAAATATACAGAACGCAATCCATAAGTTTAAGTATCGGCAGGGGAATAGACCTGCTGGCGAACACCTCAGAGTTAGACTCAGTATAAAGGATTCAGCTTTAGACGCAAACCTATCGGCCTACAGAACTGTAAATTTTAGTGTCATTTGCACAGGCTTTATGCAAGTCAAAGCCTTATTCGGTCAGTGTTTCGACTTCTTCCAGAATTGTGGCCAGCAAGCGTTCACAATGGACATATTCCTGCAGGGACTTGTTCATTGACAGCACTTCCTGCATCAGCTCTAAGGCCACCATAATAATCAGCTTGCTTGGTTCCATGCGTGGTGCTTTACGACGGAATTCATCATATTTTTCATTCAGTAATTCTGCTGCACGTTCCAGATCCGCCCGTTTTTCAAGAGTCGTGGCCAGCTTGAAACTGTGTCCTAAAACACGTAAATCTACAGGAATTTGTTCACTCATGCTTAAGCTTCCTCGCTGACATCAGTTGGATGGGCCAATTGCTGAATTTCCTGGGCATTCTGGTCTTGTGCAGTTCCTAAAATGGCCAGACGCTGAATAATTGCCTCGACTTTGGCTTTGGCATGTTCATTCTTCTGCAATAAACGTTCACGTTCTTGCTGCAAAGATTGGACATTCTGCAAAGTCTGACGCTGTTCATTCTGCAACTTTTCTTTAATGACGCGTAGCTCGTTACGTTCGGCCAGCAATTCCTGAAAGCGGTTTTTAAGATCGGTGCAGCTTTTTTCCAGACGGCTATAACGGTCCGCCAATGCGGTCGCATCCTGATTTAACTGCTGAAATTGGGCCTGACTGGTGCTGAGCTGTTCACTTAAAGACTCAATTTCTTCTTGTTTTTGGGTAATCACCCCATTTCTTTGCACAATTTGTGCATGATGTTGCTCTTCAGCCTGTTGCTTGGCTTCAGCTAAAGATTGAGTTTCACTCTCATAATGCGCAAGTCGTGTTTTTAAAACACCAATATGCGCCTGTAGACGCTGTAATTCTTCTAACATATCGTGGTCGCACAGTCTTGCAAACAAAGGTAATATATACGAAGTATAGAGATTGGATAAGCGAATGCAAGACGATATTTCAGGTTGGTCCGAATGGTACCGCAATTTTTTCACGATTGAAGAAATTTCAAGTCCAAGTGAGTTACATGGTTTACTGACCGGTATAGTTTGTGTGACAAATGCACCAACTGAAACCGAGTGGCAACAGATTCTGGCGACCCTGAATGTGCCCGAACTTAGCCCGGAAGCGCTGGATATTTTAACCGGTGAAGCGGAAGATGTAGCGCATGCTTTATCTGAAGATGAACTGGATTATCTGCCCCTGTTACCGGATGACGAACACATATTACAGGAGCGGGTACAGGCGCTGGCCGACTGGTGTGCCGGCGTAGTTCTGGGCTTTGGCCTGGCGTCCGGACATATCCGCAGTGATGAGCTGGAGCTGATTGAACATCTGCAAGATGTGGCAGCAGTCGAGTTTGAAGACTCGGACAATGATGAAGAAGGCGAAGAAAGCTATCAGGAATTATATGAATTTGTCCGCCTGATTCCGGTCAGCCTGTCGGTTGGCCGCAAGAAAATAGCGGTTGATGAAAGTTCTTTGTTACAAAACGTACATGCCAAGTCACGTCAGGTGGCTGCGCCAGAAAGTGGCAGTATTGTTGAAATGTTTACCCCACATCGTCCGAGCTGATTCGGGCGATACCATCCTCCCTTTATTTAGGCTGCGAAGAAAAATTAATGAAGAAACTGACCCAGGTAGAATTTAAAGAACGTCGTGACCGTCTGGCTGAACTGATGGGACCACACAGTATTGCCATTATTGCCACCAGTCCGGTGGCCATGCGTAACCGGGATGCTGACTATAAATATCGAACGGACAGCAGTTTCTTCTACTTGACCGGCTTTGCAGAACCTGAAGCGGTCGCGGTCATTGAAACCTATGAATCTATAGATGAAGGCTATACCTATAGCCTGTTTTGCCGCGAACGTAACCGGGAGATGGAAATCTGGAATGGCTATCGCGCCGGTATTGATGGCGCCATTGAACAGTATGAGGCCGATGAAGCCTATGCCATTGACCTGCTCGATGAAGAAATTCTGGAAAAACTGCTGGATAAAAACCAGCTCTTTTACCGTATTGGACAGAATGCCGAATTTGATGCGCGGGTGGCCAAATGGATTGCAGCTGCCAATGGCGAAAGCCGCCGTGGTACCTCGGCACCAGCGCAGGTGGTGCAGCTCGACCGGCTGGTCGATGAAATGCGTTTGCACAAAGACGCCAACGAGCTGGAACTGATGCAAATTGCCGCAGATATTTCTGCCGAAGCACATACCCGGGCCATGCAAACGGTTAAGCCAGGTATGATGGAATATGCGCTGGAAGCCGAACTGAACTATGTATTTGGCCGAAATGGCTGTGTTCCATCCTATAACAGTATTGTCGGTGGTGGTGAAAATGCCTGCATTCTGCACTATGTAGAGAACGACAAAGAACTGAAAGATGGCGATTTGGTGTTAATTGATGCCGCCTGTGAATATCAGTTCTATGCTTCAGATATTACCCGGACCTTTCCGGTGAATGGCAAATTCAGCCCCGAGCAAAAAGCGCTGTATAACCTTGTACTAGATGCTCAGCTTGCAGCAATTAATGCCGTACAGATTGGCAACTCCTACAAAGAACCGCATTATGTTGCGGTACGTATTCTGGTGCAGGGCCTGCTTGATTTAGGCATTATGCAGGGTGATCTGGACGAGATTATTGCGTCAGAAAGCTATCGTCAGTTCTATATGCATGGTACAGGCCACTGGCTGGGCATGGATGTGCATGATGTCGGAACTTATAAGGTTGATGGCGAATGGCGTGCTTATGAAGCCGGTATGGTGGTTACGGTTGAGCCGGGTCTATACATTGCCCCGGATGATGAAACGGTAGATCCAAAATGGCGTGGCATTGGCATCCGGATTGAAGATGATATTGTCGCGACCAAAAATGGACCACTGAACTTAACTGCGAAAGTAGTGAAAACTGTAGACGAGATTGAAGCGTTGATGGCTGCGGCCCAATAAAAGCCGTACAGCTCAAAAGCCGGTCAGAAGATCGGCTTTTTTGATTTTGAATTAGCGTTAATGGGTTAAATAGAGATAGACATCCAGACTAATGAACGAAAATATGCCAAACCCATTTAAAAATATTGCCAACGCTATGAGGAAATACATAGCCTAAAACAAAACAGCAAATGACTGTAAAAATTACAATATGGGCTGAGCTTATTGTAAGGCTGAGATAGAGGGATGAAAAAATTGCTAACCCTAGCCCCAAAAAAATCCCGGCGACAGCGTAGTAAAATGCTGTAATAAAACGTTCAGTATGATCCATTTATGATCCTAACATTCTAATTATTTTAAGAAATTATAGTATAGCTTTTAGAGTGAATAATGGAAAATTTAACGTGCGGCCGGAAAACCATGAAACATCCATTGTATGCCCCACAACAGAACCAAGATTAAAACGACTAAAAAGATAAGTTCTAATTTCTTCATGTTTTAAATTTTCTACAATGAATAGCATACAGCTGATACGAATTCTTTAATTTATTTTATCTACGTCAGGGTTGTCGCTTGGTCAGCTTAAGTCTGGCGCTCCGGGCTTTGTATAGATGTTATATTGTACACCATTCCAGTGTCATCTTATGGAATAACATCTTTTAAACGGGATTTATGGTCAGAACACGCAAGCGTTGAAGCTCGGAAATTCCAGCCATCCACACGAATCATTATAAAAATCCAATCCCTTGATGTAATATAAAATCAATCATGATTAAGATGTATCTAAACTTTTGAGATACCACAAATAAGGATTCAAGCATGCAACAAGAAGTCATCATCGTGGGCGGCGGTATGGTGGGGCTGAGTTTGGCGCTCATGTTGGCCAAGGCCAATATTGCGGTCAAACTGCTCGAAGCAATTCAATACCCGAATTATGATGATGCCAATCTTGCCCCGTATCACTCCAGTTTTGATGCACGAAACAGTGCGCTGTCGCGTCGTAGCGTACAGATTTATCAGGAACTGGGCCTATGGGAGGCCTTACAGGAACATGCTGTCCCGATTCTGGAAGTACATATTACCGAGCAGGGCAGTTTTGGGAAGGCGCGTCTACAAGCCGAACAGGAAAAAGTCGAAAGTTTTGGACAGGTGATTGAAAATGCCTGGTTAGGCCGGGTGTTGCTGACTCAGGTACGTGCTGAACCGCTCATTGAATTGATTGATGGGGTAAAAGTCACCTCGCTGAACCAAGATGCAGATCTGGCTTATCTGGAAGCGCAGCGTGGAAGTGAAGTCTTAAAACTGCAATCCAAACTGGTGATTGCTGCCGATGGCCGCGATTCATTCTGCCGTAAAGCCCTAGGCATTGGGGTGGATGAACATGATTATGATCAGGTCGCCATTGTAACCACCGTACAAACCTCTAAACCACACAATCATGTCGGTTTTGAGCGTTTCAGTCCTTTAGGTCCGCTGGCGTTATTGCCTTTGCCGGGCGAATATCGTCGTTCGGTGGTCTGGCCGGTGAAAAAAGGCACGGAACATGAATGGGTGGGGGAAGACAATGACCAGCATTTCCTTAATGCCTTGCAGCAGACTTATGGCGATCGGGCTGGAAAATTCCAGAAAACCGGACGCCGTTTTAGCTTCCCGCTTTCGCAGGTGCTGGCAGAAAAACAGGCAGTGGGCCGAGTAGTACTGATGGGTAATGCGGCACATACCATTCACCCGGTGGCCGGACAGGGCTTTAACCTGTGTATGCGCGATGCTTATGTGTTGGTGCGTTATTTAAAAGAACAGCTGGCTCAACAGGCCGATTTGGGCGATGCCGCCATGCTGCAAGATTATGAAAAATCCCGTCTGACCGATCAGCAGCGCGTGATCAAATTCTGTGATAGCGTGGTGCGTGGCTTTAGTAACCAGAATCCGGTGCTGAAACTGCTCAGAAATACCGGTCTGATTGCCTTTGATACCATTCCGGGAATTAAACCACTTGTTGCCAACTATGCCATGGGACTAAAAGCATGAACCAGACAGCACACGTATTAGATGCCGTTATTGTGGGTGGTGGTTTGGTCGGTGGCTTAACTGCATTATTACTGGCCCAAGGTGGGGTACAGGCCACTGTGCTGGATGCCGCACCAATTCTGGATACAGAAAAAACCTTAAGCGTGGCCAATCCGCGCGTACTGGCTTTAAGCCAAGCCACCATCCACCTGCTAAAAACTGTCGGTGTTTGGGATAAACTGGTGCGTCAGCAACCTTATACCGGCATGCAGGTCTGGAATAAAAATGGCTATGGCGAAATCAATTTTGGTCAGCCGGCAGAAAAAACACCCGGAGTGGATCAGGCGCTGGGTTCAATGGTGGAGCCGAGTATTTTAAATCTGGCCATTCAGCAAACCATGCTGACGCAGATTCAGGATTATCGTACCCAGGTCAAAGTGACCCGGATTGAGCAGGGCATTGGCGTCTGGCATATTTTCCTGGCCGATGGCACAAAACTGACGACCACACTGTTAATTGGCGCAGATGGGGCCAATTCCTTTGTCCGCGAACAGGCCTTTATTGATCTGGATGTGCTGGATTATCAGCAGGCAGGCATCAGTTGTGCCATCCGAACTGCCCAGCCGCATCAGCATGTGGCGCGCCAGATTTTTCTGGAAACCGGTCCGCTGGCATACCTGCCGATGAGCAGCCTCAAGCCTGAACAGGATGGCCATTGGCAATCTATTGTCTGGACGCTACCAGAGGATTATGCAGAAGAATATGCCGCGTTATCCGATCAGGAATTTACCCAGCTGTTGACCCGTGAAAGCCATCATATGTTGGGTGAAGTACTGGAAGCTACACCACGCGCCCGTTTTCCTTTAAAAGCCCGTGCTGCGCAGCACTATGTCGAGCCGGGACTGGCACTCATTGGTGATGCAGCGCATGTGATTCATCCGCTGGCCGGGCAGGGCGTCAATATTGGCTGTCTGGATGCCGCAGTCTTGTGTGATGTCTTGCTGCATGACCGGGCACGTGGGGTCTGGGCACATGAGCAGACCTTGAAGCGTTATGAGCATCGTCGTAAAGGTCAAAATGACGCAATGATGCACAGCATGTCTGCAATTGGCTGGCTGGAAACCACCCAGTTATTCCCGCTGGTCTGGGGACGTAATTTTGGCTTGAAGCAGGTTGAACAGCTGCCGGTGTTAAAGGATGCTTTTATGGCGCAGGCCAATGGTTTGCATCTGCTGAAAGACACGCGGTATGCGGTCTAGCTAGAAATAGTTATTTTTTAAACATTCATTAATACATGATTACGAATTTGGTTAAAAAAGACACGATTTTTTCGTCTTTACCTCTAGGCGAAAGGCGCAGAGATTGATAAATTTCTTCCTAATTGCATGACAACGTTCACCAGGACTCAATTGAGGTCATTTGCGGGGAGATTAAAATGACGGATATGAACGATTATGATGATGTAGAAGATACCACCGTCGATGACGATGAGGCAAAAGCGGCTGAAAAAGGTGCACTGGACAGCGAAGATGCCGTAAACGATGGTGATGTGGCGGAAGCAGAAACCTTAACCGTAACCGCTAAACAGAAGCAACGCCAAGCGTTAGAAGATGAAATTGCGGCCTTCTTGGCACGTGGGGGAAAAATTACTGAAGTCCCACCAGATGAGGCTGCACGCGAATAAGAAAAAAGCATCACTCCGGTGATGCTTTTTTTATTGCGAATCAACAGCCAGAATCAGTCATCATTGTTCTGGTTCAGTTCCAGCGCACGCTGATAAGCCACTTTTTTCTTGATCCCGGTTAAATCGGCGGCCAGCTGTGACGCTGCTTTCACCGATAAATCCTGCAATAGTCGGGTTAGCAGCTGATCCAGCTTTTCCTGCTCCAGATCTTTTTCCGCGGTTGCACCACCCACCACCAGTACAATTTCACCTTTTTGCTGATGATGATCAGCTTCAATAAAACTGACCAGCTCACCCAGCGTCATCTTCTTGATGGTTTCAAAGGTTTTGGTAATTTCACGGGCAAAACCGACCGGGCGCTCGGCCCCGAAAATATTGGCCATATCTTTAACGCTGTCCAGAATCCGGTGTGGCGCTTCATAAAAAATCAGGGTCGCAGTCTGGTCTTTAAGTTTTTCCAGACTCAAGATACGCTGTGACTGTTTTGACGGTAAAAAGCCTTCAAAGCTAAAGCGGTCACTCGGTAAACCAACCGCACTCAGCGCTGCAATTGCGGCACAGGCTCCCGGAACCGGAATCACCCGGATATTGTGTTCTTGGGCGGCGCGGACCAGTTTAAAACCGGGGTCGCTAATTAGCGGAGTACCGGCATCACTAATCAGGGCCATATTTTCGCCGTTCAGCAGGCGCTGAACCAATATATCAATTTTGTTACTTTCATTATGTTCATGGCACGCCGTTAACGGAGTTGATATATTATAGTGCTTTAATAATTGAGCGGAGGTCCGAGTATCCTCTGCCGCAATAATATTTACAGACTTTAGAACATCAATCGCCCGATAGGTCATGTCGTCTAAGTGCCCAATTGGGGTGGCTACAACAAATAACTGAGCACTCATTAGGTTTCTCCATGTTTAGGCAAATTATTAATAACAATAAAAGACAGCTTCAAAAAGTAATTATCACCACGGCGCTGTTGGGCGCGGGACTTTCAGTCGCCCAGGCCGAGATTCTGGTCATTCTACCTGAATCGGGTCCTATGGCGCGAGCCGGTTTCAGTATTCAGCAGGGTTTTATGCACGCTTATCAGGCATCGGGTGAGAAGATGCCGGTTAAATTGATTAATTCCGAGCAGCGCAAAATTGGTCCCTTGCTGCGTCAGCATGTCAATGCCAAGACCCGGGTGGTGATTGGACCTTTGGCACGTGCCGATGTCGAACAGTTAGTTGCACTGCGGCCCAAAGTGCGTACACTGGCCTTAAACGAGGTGATCCAGCAGCATCCACGGGTGTTACAGTTTAGCCTGTCAAAAAAAGATGATGCGCAGACCTTAAAACAGCTGTTCCAGAAAGATCAGATCAATCATTTGTATATTCTGCGTGAACCCGGCACCGAAGCTGAACATGAGCTGTTATTGATGTCTCTGGTGTCGCAGCTGGATTATCCGGTGGAGGTGGTAGACAGTCCGCCGAGGTGGCTGAAACGTCAGCAGGGGGTGTTATTGCTGGGTTCGAATGGCTGGATCAATCGCCAGAACAGGTTGCCCAAAAAGCGCTTATACAGTCTGGCCAATGCCGTCGAGTCACAGCAGCAGTTACCGCAAGGCCTGCAGTTTTGTGATGTGCCGGCTTTATATCAGTCCCAATGGGCAGATGTACAGGCCGGGATTCAGGCGGCCAAGGCGGAACACTTTTCTTTTCAGCGGCTGGTGGCCTTTGGTGGAGATGCCTGGCAGATCGCCAATTATTATCTGAAGCAGCCGCAATTAAACCGCATCGAGTTTGAAGGGCGAACTGGTTTAATCCGGATTCAGGACAACCAGATTCAGCGTATTCCGAAATGCTATGTGCAGCAGAAACAGCTGGTACAGATCCTGTAAATGGCCAGTCAGCGCGCGCGTTTGGGGCAGTGGGCCGAACAGCAGGCCGCAGTGTTATTAGAGCAGCAAGGTTATCAGATTCTGGCGGCCAATTACCATTGCCGTTATGGTGAAATTGACCTGATTGTCCGGCAGGATCAGCAGCTGGTGTTTGTGGAGGTAAAGGCGCGATCTTTTAGCGACTATGGCCGGGCGGTGGAGGTGGTTTCTATCTCCAAGCAGCAAAAGCTGATTAAAACTGCGCTGACCTATTTGAGCAATTCTGCACAATTACAGGATTTTTATTGTCGATTTGATGTGATTTGTTTTGATTTTACTGAACAAATTGCAAAAACAGTACAGCAAGATTTTTCCAATTTCACGTATGATCTGCAATGGATTGAAAATGCTTTTACTTTTGATTCAGAGTTCATTAATCTTTGAAGAGAATTGAAGCAAAGATGCTTGAAAACAGAAATGAATAAGTAATGAGGAGTCTTGCTGAGTGTTAAATCGTATCGCAATCACAGTGCTGTGTGTGGCAAGTTTATCCGGCTGTGCAAGCTTTATTTCCAGTGGTACGGGTTCTGCACCTGTAGGAACGGAAAGTGGCGCACGCTCACTTGGCCAGGTCTTTATTGATAACTCCATTGAACGTACAGCAAAAATTAATTTATATAAGCTGGATGCCCGTTTTAAACAGTCACGCGTTAATATTGAAAGTTTCCACGGCAATGTATTGCTGACCGGTCAGGTGCCAGATGCACATCTGAAGCAGTTGGCGGAAGACAATGTACGCGCCATGAGCGATGTTAAAACCGTACACAACTATATTACCGTGGGCAACCAGATTGGTTATAGCACCATCATGCAGGACACCACCGTGACCGCCAATACCCGTGGCCTGATTATGAAAGCGCCGGTGGTTTCTGACAGTAAAGTGCGAATTCACACCGAAGATGGCGTGCTGTATGTGATGGGCCGTTTGAATAATGCGGAAATCGCCGATTTAAATCAGGTGTTACAGCAGGTTGGTAATGTCACCAAAATTGTGACCTTAATTGACAATATTGAAGCCTCACAGGCCACATCTTCTGGTTTTGCCAGCCCGATGATGAATGTACAGCCGGATGTACAAACCCCGGTCGCCATTGATCCGGACCAGATCGAGCCAACGAATGCGCTCTAAGTTGTTCCAGTTTAAAACGCAGCTGCAATATCGTCTGGTTCAGGCCAAAAGTGTATATCAGGAATTCCGCCTGTATGATTTTGGCAGTTATGCCCTGAACCGTTTGACTCCACGACAGGGCTATACGGTAGAGAACGATCTGGCTTATGGAGCGAATGAACGCCATCAGCTGGATTTGTACCGGACTGCCCAGCCACGTCCCCAGCAGCCGTTAATTGTTTTTGTCCATGGTGGTGCCTGGTCACGGGGCGATAAAAAAGACTACCGCTTTGTTGGCGAAGCTTTTGCCCAGCAGGGTTTTGATGTTGCCGTCATTAATTATCAACTGGCGCCGCAGAATATTTTTCCGGTCTATATTGATGACCTGACTTTGGCACTAAACTATATGCATGATCAGCAGGCAGAGTTAAGGATTAACACTGATCAGATTATCCTGATGGGGCACTCGGCCGGTGCATTTAATATCATGTCGGTGCTGTATCATCCGCAGCCTTATGCGCTGAACTGCCGAGACAATATTCGGGCTGCGATTGGCTTGGCTGGTCCCTATCATTTTGACTATAAAGATGATCCGCTTTGTGCCGATGCATTTGATCAGGCCATTCCTTATCATGATGTGATGCCGTATTACTTTGTGGAAAGTAATCACATTCGTCACTATTTGCTGGTGGCTGAGAATGACCAGATTGTGCATTTGAGTAATGCGGTTGATTTTGATCATGTGCTAAACAAGCATGGCAATCATAGTCAGCTGATCACCATTCCACGCACCGGGCATGTCAGTATTATGGGCTCGGTATCGAGTCTGTTTAGCCGTTATTTTAAGACCAAGCACACGATTATGCAGGCGCTGGAAGAAACACTAAGTTCCTGAGTAGCGTCTCTTTAGAGCCAGGCTTTGCTGTCGTCGGCGACGGCAGAGCCTTCGGTCACGTGTTTGATCATGGCATGGGCAATACTGCCTTTGAACGGAATATTCGGCAGTTGATCAAATTTAAAGAATTGCGCATCGCTGATTTCTTCTTCCTGTAACTGCAGTTCACCACCGGCATATTCGGCTTTAAAGGCAATCATCAGGTTGCTTGGAAAAGGCCAGGGCTGACTGGCCAGATACTGAATATTCTTTAGCTGGATACCGACTTCTTCCGCGGTTTCACGGCGTACCGCTTCTTCCAAGGTTTCTCCCACCTCAACAAAACCGGCAATCAGGCCATACATATTGGTGGTGTTTCGCGCATTTTTGGCCAGCAGAATTTCATCTTCACCGCGGGTAATGACGGTAATGACACAGGGTTGTACACGTGGATATTGGCGATACTGGCAGACCGGGCAAACCATGGCATATTCGGTGGCATGCGCTTCGGTTGGATGGCCGCAGTGGCTGCAAAAACGGTGATTACGACGCCATTCTAGCAACTGGATTGCACGGCTGGCCTGTTCAAATTCGGCACTGTTCCAGAACTGTAACAGCTGGCGAATTGGCAATAATTGATAGCCTTCAGGAATGGGCTCATCGGGGAGTAAGTCGCGGGCAATCACCTGATTGCCCGTAGACAGGTCACTTGCTAATTTTTCAACTCGGGGCAGTTGAAACTGTTCATCGACCAGCAGTTGCTGTTGGTGAAAAATATAGGCAAGTGAGAGTTCAGACATTAGGCTACAGCTTTCAGTTTTTCGCTACTTGCCAATGCTACATCAAACATCGACTGTAAAACAGGCTGTTTGTTTTTTAAATTGTCAATCAGCATGTCGGCACCGGCCAAGGTGTCTAACACGGCATTCAGCTCGTCACTACTGAGCGTTTCACTGGCTTCGCATTTACGATAGATAAAGTCAGCGGCAGTCAGCAGGGCCTGCTGGCCTTTTTCTTCATTCAGGAACAGCAGGGCACCGGCCACTTCACGCAGCTGGGTACAGGTGTTTTCCAATAAACGCACATCCTGATCCTGAACGTGCTGCACCAGAATCTGCTGGGCCAGATCAATTAAGGTTTTGGTTTCGCTCAGCAATACTTCATGCGCTTCATCTAAACGGTCCAGCGAAATGTGCATGTTGTTAACGCGCAGCTGTAAACGGCTAGAGGTATGATGACGCTCCAGCACCCCAATCGAGTTCATCGCTGATAAAATGGTGTTCATCAGCTGCTGGGCAAAGCTTTCTTCTTTGAGCACTTCGGCCTGACTCAAGGCGTCGGCCTGAACCAGCAGATCACGGTGGGCTTCATTCAGGTTCAGTACTTTAAAGATGTTGGCCAGATCTTTGAGCTTGGCTTGCAACTCCTGGGTTTTTTCAGGGGTCATGTTCTGGTAGTTGTATTCGATGTCATTGCGAATCTGCGCCATTTCGCTGGTCGCCAGAGCACTGATGGTCTGCATGGTTTCAAAATCCGGACCATACAGATGACGGCTGAAGACCTGTAACTGGGTGTCAGTCAGCAGGTCTTCACCAATATTCAGCTGTTCGCGGATGTGCTGGGCCACCTGATCTTCCTGGCTAATGCACAGGCTCAGGATGTTGGCCAGATCACTTAACTGGGCCTGGAAGCTGTCTGGTGCGGCAAAGTATTGACGCATATTCAGTTCAATACTGATTAAGGTGCGTAAACGTGGTTCATTCAGCAGCAGGTTATCAATCTGGTTTAACGCCACATAGACCAGATTCCAGTATTGTTGGCTTGGATGCTGGGCAGACAGACCAGCTAAATAGGTGCCGACCAGTTTCATGGCTTGCAGATCCAGCTCGGATTCTTCCTGCTTTAGTAACTTGTACAGTGACAGTTTATACAGCTGATGTACATAGCCTGATTTTTCCAGACCGGGTGCTTGCGGCAATTTGAATTCCGGGTGAATACAGTCCAGCAGAGATTCAATATGCTGGCCTTCCTGGGTGAGTGGTTTACCCAAGGCACGTTCCAGACGGTTTAAGGTATCGAGCAGAAACTGTGGAATTTTAACTTCGCGCAGACAAATAAATTCGATGTAGCGCTTGAGCATGGTGGTGCCTTCACTTAAGGCAATCACGTCTTCAGTTTTAATTTGCGCCGGATTCCCCATAATCTTGCGCATTAATTCTGCTGAATATTGGGCAATTTTTGCCAGGCTCGACATATCAATCAGGGCCAGTACCTGGGCACATTGTTCAAACTGGTTAAGGGCATCATCAATCCCGAAAGGTAAAGTCTGATCTTCTGCCAAGGTGCTGACTGCGGATTCCACCAATTTGATTGAATTATCAACCTCATTTTTTATTATCAGTAACGCAGTCGGATCAAAATGAATAGAGGTTTGGTAAGACATGTATCTGCACCTTTCCTAGTGTTTTATCTGTTTATGGGCCTGCTGCAAAAACAGCAGACCTGTTTATCTTAACTATAACTGAACTAGGAACAGATTAAATACAAAAAATTACAATCATCGGTTTTTTTATTTGGCAAAAAAGCAGGGCTGTCCATGCTTTTCTTCAAATTGTTTGACCCAATTCTCATGTGCTTCCAGCTCTGCGGCGGAAGGCAGAATCACCGGCAATTCCATTTCAATGCTGCGACGACCCGATTCACCGCTTTGTTCTTCATGATGAGCTGACAGGGCATCCATATCAAAGGACACCTGGCCACCGGTCATGGCCAGATAGACATCTGCCAGAATTTCAGCATCGAGCAAGGCGCCGTGGAAGGTACGGTCACGCGCCGGAATTTCATAACGCTTCACTAAAGCATCGAGCGAGTTCTTTTGTCCCGGATGCTTGTTTTTGGCCATTACCAGGGTATCGGTAACTTCACACACCGCCGATAAATCGCCTAAACCGCAGCGGTTAAACTCCATATCCAGGAAGTTCATATCGAAGGTGGCGTTATGCGCAATAATTTCCGCGCCTTTTAAATAGTCATACAGCACCGCAGCAATTTCGGCATATTTCGGTTTGTCTTTTAAAAACTCATCCGAAATACCGTGCACCACTTCCGATTCACCGACCGGTTTTTCCGGGTTGATATAAATATGAATCGAGCTGCCGGTCAGTTTGCGGTTGACCATTTCAATCGCGCCGACTTCAATAATCCGGTCACCATCCTGATAATAAAAACCGGTGGTTTCCGTATCCAGAATCAGCTGGCGTGGACCATAAGCCTGAACCGTGGCCGGGGTAATCACAATATGGGGATGCGATGACGTGTTTGCTGGCGCTGTTGCACTCTGGTTCTGGGTTTCATCTTGGATCAGGACTTCGTTCTGATTCGGGCTGTCATTTTGACTGAGGGTTTGCGTCACGGTAATGCTGTGCTGGGTCAGACTGAGATGATCCTCCTGCACCATTAGCAGTTCTTCTTCGACTTCAACGTCTAGTTGGCTGTCGTCTAGATCGAAGCCAAAAGGGTCGTCGAGCAACCAGTCAGATTCTGCTTTTTTTTTAGCCGTGCCCGGCGGGATGACTTCAGACTCAGCGCTTTTATCTTCAGTAATGATTTGTACCGGCGTCACTTTGACCTGCTGTGCAAATACCAGATCGGCCCCTTTGTTGGCCAGCTGATCGGCCATTTCATTGCCAGCATGGCCAGCGTGACCTTTAATCCAGTGCCATTCAATTTCACGACCCTGACAGATGGCATCCAGTTTTTGCCATAGGTCCGGATTTTTCACATCTTTCCAGTTTTTCTTTTTCCAGCCGGCAATCCATTCGGTCATGCCGCGTTTGACATAGTTGGAATCGGTCCAGAGAATCAGTTTGGCCTCTGCCGGGCAGAACTGAATGCCTTCAATGGCTGCCGTCAGCTCCATACGGTTGTTGGTGGTTTCCAGTTCCCCGCCATAGAGTTTGTGCTGCTGGGTTTCTGTAATGACATATGCACCCCAACCGCCCAAGCCAGGGTTTCCACGACAAGCACCATCCACATATAGTGTGATTGTTTGAGACATAAGCCAGATCCAAAAAGAGCCAAATAAAAACCGAGCCGCTATTGTATAACGCAATTGCAGATCAGAAACGCCGAAGACGTCAATTTTTTAATTTCTTGTAACATTTATATTAGAATCGCGCTAGAGTAAAACCTTGTGTCGTAGTGATGCTTCACTACAATGTCAAATCTAAAAAATAATTTATAGACGAGTTGTTTGGATTTCCTATGTATAAACCAACCACACGCATGTGGCAGCCTATGGTCCCGGCACTATTTAATATTACAGTTTTGGGTTCAGCGCTGGCCGCGCTCGGCATCAGCACCGGCTGTACCTCTACACAAAGTGCCAGCAAAGCGTCAACGTCGAGTCAGGTTGGTTCAGGTTATCTGGACGCCAGCAGTTTAGATTCACTGGAAGATTTATTGTCGGCCACCGACATGCGCGCGGTAGAAGGCGACCGTTTACTGATTTTAAAACACGGTGATGTCTGGAAGCGTATGACCGTAGGTTTCAAAATGGATCTGGAACACTGGAATCCGCGTATTGAAGCGCAGCGCGGCTGGTTTATTTCACGTCAGCCGTATATTGACCGTTTAAGTGCGCGTGCTTCACGTTATCTGTATCACACAGTTAAAGAAGCCGAGCGCCGTGGCATGCCGACCGAACTGGCATTATTACCAGTCATTGAAAGTTCGTACGACCCGGCAGCAACCAGTAGCGCTGCTGCAGCCGGTTTATGGCAGTTTATTCCAAGTACCGGACGTATTTATGGTCTGAAACAGACCCCGCTGTATGATGGCCGCCGTGATGTGGTCGAATCGACCCGTGCTGCCTATGAATTCCTCGGTAGCCTGTATAACCAGTTTGGTTCCTGGGAGCTGGCTCTGGCCGCTTATAATGCCGGACCGGGCCGTATTCAGCAGGCGATTAACCGTAACAAGGCTGCCGGTTTACCGACCGATTACTGGTCACTGAAATTGCCACAGGAAACCATGAACTATGTGCCGCGTTTCCTGGCAGTGGCGCAAATTATTAAAAATCCAGGTGCCTACGGGGTGCGTTTGCCGCCAATTGCCAACCGTCCCCATTTCCGTGAAGTGACGGTCGGAGCGGTGAATTTAAATGATGTGGCCAATATTACTGGTCTTAGCCGTGCCGAGTTATATGCACTGAACCCGGGCCATCGTACTGACCGAATTGACAGTGCCAGCCCGATGCGGATTCTGATTCCAGCCGATTTAAGCCCAACAGTCGATGAACGTCTGAAAAACCTGCAAGGTGGTGGATTGCTGGCCAGCAACACTCGTCCTAGTGTGACGACGCAGACCACGACCAGTGCCCCAGCTACAAAAACCACCACACCCGCTTTGACGGCCAGTGTGACTCAGCGTACTGCTACGACTACACCAGCGAGCACAGCCAAAACTGCTAGCAGCACGACTACAACCAGCACCAAACGGATCAGTACGCCACGCGGTTCATCGGCTTTGGCCTCTTTTGCGGCCAATTCAGATATTCCAAGTGCTCCACGTATTCCGGTGGCCATTACCCCGGCACAGAATATTCAGCCGGTGAAGGTCGAACCGCCAATTTCAGCAGCAGAACGTGAACAGATTCTGGCGGCAGTGAAAACTGAAGACCAGAACAAAACGGTAGAAGAGGTGTTGCAGCCGGTGGCCTCTCAGGCTGAACAGGCGCAGGTGGTGGCCGAGTTAAAAGAAATTGCACCACAAGGCACTGAAATTGTCGATCCTTATGATGGCAAAATTAAGCTGACCGCGATTCAGACCAGTCTGTCGGTGGCCGAGCAGCAAGGCAAAGAGCTGACCAAAGGTTTTGCTTACCCGAAAAGTGTCGCGGATAGCACCCGTCCAGATTCAGATGAAGCCCAGCGGAACCAGGGCAAGAACGTAATCAAGACCGACACTGAAGTGGTGGTGGTGCCGCCAAAAGGCAAGCGCAGTACCTATACGGTACAGGCCGGCGATACCCTGGTGCTGATTGCCATGAAAAATGGGGTGAACTGGCGTGATGTGGCAAAATGGAACCAGATTGATCCAAACTCGACTTTATATGCCGGTACCACCATCTATTTATATGATGCCAAACCACAAGCTGCCGCGCCAGCCAAAGCCAAAGAGCAGCCGGAATCCTATGTGGTTAAAGCTAACGATACCTTAACCGGCGTGGCCAATCAGTTTGGTTTATCGGTCAAGCAACTGGCGGATTATAATAATCTGAACACAAGCAGTGGCCTGTTTGTCGGCCAGAAGCTGAATCTGAAAGAAACAGCAGAGATGCGTGCCAAGGCAGCAGAGCAGAAAGCGGCTGAAACCAAAGTGGCTACGCAAAGCTATACGGTGAAGCGCGGTGAATATCTGAAACTGATTGCGGAACGTCATGGCTTGTCCAATGCAGAACTGGCGGCCTTAACTCCGGGTCTGACTGCTGGCAGCAGTTTGCTGGTTGGACAGCGGATTAATGTGCCTGTGAGTGACTCAAAAGCCGAAGCAAAAACTGAAACGGCCGCAGAGAGTCGTCGTGCAGCGCCAAGTACGTCAACTGCTGAGATTAAAACAGAAAACTATACTGTCCAGCGCGGCGATACTTTATCGAGTGTGGCCGCACAAAGCAAAATGAGTCTGGCTGATCTGGCGGCGCTTAACCAGATCTCGACCAATACTGGCCTGCGAATTGGGCAAACATTAAAAATTCCAGCCGGTTCGACCATCCCGGATAGCTATACGGTACAGTCGGGAGATACCTTAACCGCCATTGCCAATCGCTATAACTTGAGTTTGGAGCAGATTGCCAGTTTAAATGGCATCAGCCGGACTGCCGGTTTACGTACCGGCCAGCGCCTGAAACTCAGCGGTGAGCCAGTGCCAGTGGAAGAAAGCAAGGCCAGTACAACTGCGGTAGCCTCGGACATTCATATTGTAAAATCGGGTGAGACCTTAAACAGTATTGCGCGTAAATATCATTTGCAGCTGAACTATCTGGCTGCGCTGAATGATCTGCCACGTACTGCTGCACTGCGGATTGGTCAGCGTTTAAAAATTGAAGGTGATCTGGACAGCAGCAGCAACCGTGCCGCGGAAAGTGCAGCGGTAAGCAGCGCCAGCACGGGTAAAGCAACCGATGCCTATACCGTTAAAGCCGGTGAGTCCTTAAATGCCATTGCCAGCCGTACCGGTATTTCGGTCGCTGAACTGGCAGCCTTGAATGGCCTGAGTCCGCGTGCCGGTTTAAGAGTTGGCCAAACCCTGCAGTTGCCAAAAACTATGACGGAATATAAAGTCAAGCGCGGCGATACCCTGATTGGGCTGGCCAGCCGTTATGGTCTGGAAACCAGTGAACTGGCTGATATGAACGAGATTAAACCGAATACGCAGCTGCGTATTGGAGAGATCATCAAGGTTCCGAACCTGTAATTGCCGGGCACAAGGAGTCGTGACCGCATGAACAGATCTTTATATCGCTTGAGTGCTGTGGCGACAGCACTGGCTTTGACCTCAAGCTGGAGCTGGGCTGCGCTGCAGACCACGCCGTATATTGCGCTGCACAGCAGTCCGAAATACAGCCAGCTTGCGGCCATGCCCTATGCCAATCCGCAAGCGCCCAAAGGCGGCATACTCAGTCAGTCCAGCAATGGCACTTTTGACAACCTGAACAGCATGAACGGTAAGGGCAGTGCGACCGATGGGGTGAATTATCTGTTTGATTCGCTCATGACCAGCTCGCTAGATGAGCCGGGGGTGATGTACCCACTGCTGGCAGAAAAAGTGACTTATGATCCGAAGCAGACCAAGTTTGTCATTTTTCATCTGAATCCAAAAGCACGTTTTAGTGATGGCACACCGGTCACCGCGGCTGATGTCAAATTCAGTTTTGATACCTTCCAGAGCAAATCTAATCCGGGTTTGCAGATGTATATTGCCGATTTGGATAAAACCGAGGTCTTATCCAGACATCAGGTCAAAATGACCTTTAAATCCGATAACAACAGTGAAATGCCGCTGATTTTATCGGCCTTACCGATTTATTCCCAGAAAGACTGGCAGGGCAAGGACTTTAGCCGGATTACCTTGCAGCCGATGCTGGGGTCAGGCCCGTATCTGATTGAACGGATTGATGCCGGACGCAGTATTACTTATAAGCGCAATTCGAACTATTGGGGCAAAGATCTGCCGGTCAATAAGGGCCGTTATAACTTTGACCGGCTTAAATTTGTCTATTACCGCAATATGGATGTGGCCTTTGAAGGCTTTAAGTCGGGCCAATACACGCTGCATGAAGAATATACCGCGCGCAAATGGGTGACAGAATATCAGTTCCCGGCAGTGAAAGCGGGGATGGTGGTGAAATATAAGTTCCGGCATGAAAACCCGGTGCCAACACAAAGTTTTGTGTTTAATACCCGGCGTGCACCGATGCAGGATATTCATTTCCGTCAGGCGCTCAGCCATGCCTATGATTTTGAATGGCAGAATAAAGCCCTATTTTACGGACAGTATCAGCGTTTGCAAAGTTATTTTAGCAATAGCGAACTGGAAGCCAAAGGTCGTCCAAGCGCGGCGGAGCTGGCACTGTTAAAGCCGTATTTAAAACAGTTGCATCCGGTGCAGCGTCAGGGGGTGCTGGCCAACTGGAAATTCCCGGTCAGTGATGCCAGCGGTTTTAACCGCAGCGGTCTGCTCAAAGCCCGGCAGATCCTGCTGAATGCCGGCTATCGCTTCAAGGATGGCCGTTTGCTTGATCCGAAAGGCAACACCATCCAGCTGGAATTTTTAATTCATCAGGATGGCTTGCAGCGTACCTTAATGCCTTTTGTGCGCAATTTAAAACGTCTGGGGATTGTGGTGAATATCCGTCAGGTCGATGTGCCGCAATATATTGAACGGATGCGCCGGGCAGAATTTGACTTAAGCACCATGGTCTTGCCACAGTCCTTAAGTCCGGGCAATGAACAGGCGCAATTCTGGAGCAGCACCGCGGCAGATCAATCGGGCAATTATAATTATGCCGGGATCAAGAATCCGGTCATTGATGACATCATTCAGAAAATTATCTACGCGCCTGACCGCCAGCAGCTGATTGTCCGGACCAAAGTGCTGGACCGTTTATTACGCGCTGGTTATTACCAGATTCCGACCTATGGCAAAGGCGAGCACTGGCTGGCCTACTGGAATATGTACCAACAACCGAAAATAAAACCAAGACTTTCCATTGGACTTGATTACTGGTGGAGTGATGCAGCCGGGGCGCAAAAAGTAGCCCAGTATCTGCGTAAACAATAAGCTGGCTTTGCCACAAGGATGCTGAGCGCATGGGAACCTATATCCTGAAACGAGTGTTGCTGATTATTCCCACACTGTTTCTGATTTTGCTGATTAACTTTATTGTGATCCAGATTGCCCCGGGCGGTCCGGTCGAGCAGGCAATTCAGCAGGCAGAAGCCTTTCAGGGCATGGGCGGGAGTGGCAGTGCCGAAACTGCTGCAGCCGGTTCAACCCCGTATCAGGGTGCTAAAGGCCTGAGTGATGAAATGGTGGCTAAAATTGAAGCGCAATATGGGTTTGATAAACCAATTCATGAGCGTTTCTGGCTAATGCTGAGCAGCTATCTGCAATTTGATTTTGGCACCAGCTTTTTTAAAGACAAGCCGGTGACCCAGCTGCTGTGGGAAAAACTGCCGGTATCGCTGTCTTTGGGATTGTGGAGCACCTTGCTGATTTATCTGGTGTCTATTCCACTCGGGATAAAAAAAGCCCGTCAGCATGGTCTGATCTTTGATAAAGCCACGTCTATTTTGCTGGCCATTGGCTATGCCATTCCGGCCTTTGCTTTTGCGATTTTATTGATTGTATTTTTTGCCGGTGGTTCCTATTTTCAGTGGTTCCCGCTACAGGGATTGGTCTCGGAAAACTTCGATCAGCTGAGTCTGCTGGGTAAAATCAAAGACTATTTCTGGCATATGACCTTGCCGCTGCTGGCGATGGTGATTGGTGGATTTGCCGGGTTGACCTACTTAACCAAATACTCGTTTATGGAAGAACTGAATAAACAGTATGTGCTGGCGGCACGCTCCAAAGGCCTGACCGAATCGCGGGTGCTGTATGGCCATGTTTTTCGTAACGCCATGCTAATTGTGATTGCTGGCCTGCCGGAAGCATTAATTGGGATTTTCTTTGTCGGTAACCTGTTTATTGAAATTATTTTTAACCTCGATGGTCTGGGATTGCTGGGCTTTGAAGCGATTGTACAGCGTGATTATCCAGTAATTTTTGGCACCCTGTTTATTTTTACCTTGTTAGGATTAGTCCTCAGACTGATCAGCGATGTGCTGTATCAGGTCATTGATCCACGGATTAATTTTGAATCACGGGGGGCCAAATAATGTCTCCCTTAATGCAGGCGCGGCTCCAGCGTTTTAAACAGAACCGGTTGGGATTTGGCTGTTTTATCGCCTTTGCCCTGATTTTTATCTTGTCCTTAGCAGCCGAGCTGATCGCCAATGACAAGCCGCTGCTGGTCAAATATGAAAACAGCTTATATATGCCGGTGTTCAAGGCTTATCCTGAAACCACTTTTGGCGGGGTCTTTGAAACCGAAGCAGAATATAAGGACCCGGCCGTGCAGCAACTGATTCAGGACAAGGGCTGGGCCATCTGGCCACTGATTGAATATTCTTATCAATCGCCGAATTTAGAGCTGGCTGTGCCGGTGCCGTCACCACCGACCAGCGATAACTGGCTCGGGACCGATGATCAGGGCCGAGATGTACTGGCGCGGATTCTCTATGGCCTGCGGGTATCACTGCTATTCGGATTTGCCTTAACGCTGGCCTCTGCTGCACTTGGCATTATCGTCGGGGCGATACAGGGCTATTATGGCGGCTGGGTCGATTTGCTGGGACAGCGGATTCTGGAAGTCTGGGGCGGTTTACCGATGCTATTCATGGTGATGATTCTGGTCAGTATGTTTAGCCCAAGCGTGTACTGGCTGTTTCTGATTATGCTGCTGTTTGGCTGGCCGACCCTGGTTGGACTGGTCCGGGCCGAATTTTTAAGGGCACGTAATTTTGATTATGTCCGTGCTGCCCGCGGTCTGGGTGTGAGTGACCGTACCATCATGTTCCGGCACATCTTGCCGAATGCCATGAGTTCGAGTCTGTCGCAACTACCTTTTATGCTGACCGCGAATATTACCGCGCTGACTGCACTGGATTTCCTCGGCTATGGTTTGCCGCCCGATGCCGCATCGTTAGGTGAACTGCTGTTACAGGGCAAAAATAATTTAAATGCGCCGTGGCTGGCATTGTCGGGCTTTTTTACCCTGGCGATTGTTTTATCTTTACTGATTTATATTGGAGAGGCGACCCGTGATGCATTCGATCCAAG
This sequence comes from Acinetobacter sp. YH12134, assembly GCF_013418555.1. NCBI lineage: Bacteria > Pseudomonadati > Pseudomonadota > Gammaproteobacteria > Moraxellales > Moraxellaceae > Acinetobacter > Acinetobacter sp. YH12134. Next base: position 296,888 of record NZ_VPBT01000001.1, read on the forward strand.
ACGCCAGTAAGCGCACGCCGGTGCTGACGGTACAGCAGCTCCAGATTCAGCATCAACAGCAGCTATTGGTGCACAATTTAAGTTTTGAATTGCACGCTGGCGAAACGCTGGCGCTGGTCGGCGAGAGTGGTTCGGGCAAATCGGTCAGCAGTTTGGCCTTGCTGGGCTTGTTGCCGAGTCAGCTCCAGATTCAGGGGCAGGCACTGTTTCAAGGGCAGGATCTGCTACAGCTGAATCCGGCACAACTACGCCAGATTCGCGGCCAGCGCATTGCCATGATTTTTCAGGAGCCGATGACGGCATTAAATCCGCTGCATCGGGTAGAAAAAATTATTGGCGAAAGCCTGCTGTTACAGGGGCATTCCAAGGCGGAAACCCGGCAACGCGTGCTGCAATTGCTGCAAGATGTTGGCATTCCCCAGCCGGAAGATAAACTGAAGCGTTATCCGCATGAACTGTCTGGCGGGCAGCGCCAGCGGGTGATGATTGCCATGGCCTTGGCGCTTGATCCGGACATCCTGATTGCCGATGAGCCGACCACTGCGTTAGATGTGACCCTGCAGGCGCAAATTCTGGACCTGCTGCAAAGCTTACAGCGCAGCCGGCAGATGGCCATGATTTTAATCAGCCATGATTTGAATCTGGTGCGGTATTATGCCGATCAGGTCATTGTCATGAACAAAGGCCAGGTCGAGGAGCAGGGGCCGGTTGAACAGGTCTTTCATGCGCCGCAGCAGGCCTATACTCGGGAGCTGCTGTATCATGATTTTGGTCAGGCTTTGCAGGTAGAGGAGACTCAGCCTTTATTGCAACTGCAACAACTGGGTGTGAAGTTTCCCATCAAGCAGGGTTTACTCAATCGGGTCAAAGATTATTTTGTCGCGGTGGAGCCGTTGGATTTAAATCTGGCGCAAGGCGAATCCATCGGTATTGTCGGGGAAAGTGGTTCCGGTAAAAGCTCGCTGGCACTGGCGATTTCACGTTTAACTGCCAGTGAGGGCAAAATTGATTTGCTGGGGCAGGACTTGAACCAGCTTTCGGAAAAGCAGCTGCGGCCATTACGCAGTGAATTTCAGATTGTATTTCAGGACCCGTTTAGCAGCCTGAATCCGCGTTTAAATGTCGAGCAGACCATTGGCGAAGGGCTGGCCTTACAAAAGCTGTCAGCATCCGAAATTCAGCAGCGCATTGATCTGGCGCTGGAAAAAGTTGAATTGCCGGTCAGTTTTAAAACCCGTTATCCGCATGAACTATCCGGTGGACAGCGGCAACGGATTGCACTGGCACGTGCGCTGGTGCTGAAACCGAAACTGCTGATTCTGGATGAGCCGACCTCGGCGCTGGACCGCACCACACAACGCGCCATCGTTAAACTGTTGCGGCGTTTGCAGCAGCAGGAGCAGATGAGCTATCTGTTTATCAGCCATGATTTGCAGGTGGTCAAGGCCTTGTGTCAGAAGGTACTGGTACTGAAACATGCCAAGGTGATGGAATTCCAGCGTACTGAAGATCTGTTTGCACAGCCACAAACTGACTATACCCGGCAGCTGATTCAGGCCAGTCAATATTGATCTGTGACTATTTTTGACAATACGAGTTGTCAAAATTTGCTTGACCATTGGGGTAATTCAATGGAGTATTTGCTCTAGACCACAATGTCAGGATTGACCAATGAGCCAGATTGCAGATCAGCTTCAAATTAGAAAGACCACATTTAAAAACCGCATCATTAAAGGTGCTATGAGTGAGGCGCTGGCCAATACGGCTGGTCAGCCGAACCAGTTACATTTGGGCTTATATGAGGCCTGGGCCAAGGGTGGGCTGGGCTGTGCCATTACCGGCAATGTCATGGTGGATATTCGTGCCAAAAATGAACCGGGCGTGGTGGCCATTGAATCAGAACGTGATCTGGCCAAGTTGCAACAGTGGGCACAGATTGGCAAGCAGTATGGCATGGTGCAACTGGTGCAGCTGTCGCATCCGGGACGGCAATGTCCGAAAGGCCTGAACAAAGAAACCGTCGCGCCTTCCGCCGTACCGTTTAGCCCGGCCTTGGCCACCACCTTTGGCACACCGCGTGAACTGCGTGAAGATGAGATTCTTGATATTATCCAGCGCTTTGCCCGCGCAGCGCAGATCTGTGAGCAGGCCGGTTTTGAAGGGGTGCAGCTGCATGGCGCACATGGCTACTTAATCAGCCAGTTTTTATCACCGCTAACCAATAAACGCCAAGATCGTTGGGGTGGCTCGATTGACAACCGGATGCGCTTTTTGCTGGAAATTTATCAGGCGGTGCGCGCTGCGACCTCTGAAGATTTTATCATCTCAGTCAAGCTGAACTCGGCGGATTTCCAGCGCGGTGGTATTAGTGAGGAAGATGTGATTCAGGTCTTTAAAGCGATTGATGCTGCCGGAATTGACCTGATTGAAGTATCGGGGGGGACTTATGAAGCACCGGCCATGGCCGGAGTAAAAGCGGAAAAACGCAAAGCCTCGACTTTAGCGCGTGAAGCCTACTTCTTGGAGTTTGCGGAGCGGATCCGTCAGGAAGTTCGTTGTCATTTAATGGTGACCGGCGGTTTCCGGACCGTACAGGGCATGAATACGGCACTGGCCAGCGGCGCCTGTGATTTTATCGGGATTGCTCGCCCATTTGCGGTGGAGCCAGATCTGGCGCATCGTTTGCTGGCAGGGCAAGATGTGCGTTATGGTGTCGATAAAATTAAGACCGGCATTCCACTGGTCGATAAAATGGCGATTATGGAAATTATCTGGTATGCCGCGCAGTTTAAGGACATTGCGCAAGGCAAACAGCCGAATCCAAAACTCTCACCTTTAAAAGTATTTTTTAAATATTTAAAAGGCAATTTGACCGCGGTAATTAAAGGGCAGATTAACTCGCGTAAATCGGCCTAAACAGAAATGGGGAATGAGGGTGATTCATCCCAATTCCCGATCTACGCTTTATTCAACCTTTATTCGCAGGAGATTGTATGAAGTGAATGATAGCCAGCCTGTTATGGCTGTCAAAAACAATAATCTGGGCGCAGGTGGTATGACCGTTTTAAACGGGTGATAGTATTTTTCCTAGCTCCCCTTCTGCGCAAATAAAAAGTTGTAGCAATAAAAAAGCCCAAGTCGCAATGCTTGGGCTTTTTTATGAATCACGTATGTGACCCGAATATGGCGTCCCTACGGGGATTCGAACCCCGGTTACCGCCGTGAAAGGGCGATGTCCTAGGCCTCTAGACGATAGGGACAGTACAGAAGAATATTTTAAACCGCTTCTTTTGATTGGAAGGAGTGGCGTCCCTACGGGGATTCGAACCCCGGTTACCGCCGTGAAAGGGCGATGTCCTAGGCCTCTAGACGATAGGGACTTAATAAAATATTACTTCTGAAATTGGCGTCCCTACGGGGATTCGAACCCCGGTTACCGCCGTGAAAGGGCGATGTCCTAGGCCTCTAGACGATAGGGACGTTTCAGAGGTGGGCGTATATTAGGGTGAAAAAAGGAGGGTGTCAAACGCTTTTCTACAATTTTCTGGCTGCAAGGCTTTTAAGCGAATAAATTTAGAACAATTTGCATAAATCAGGTGAAAATTCCCTCAATTTAAGCACTTTCTGGCAGTAACTCGACCAAGGCCTCTAAGACTTGGGGATGCTGCAAATAGCCATAGACTTCATGAGGACGATCTACCGGAGTTTGTACCTGCCGGTTCAGAATGGCCGGTTTAAAATGAAACGGTGGTTCCGACAGTGGAAAGGCGGTCAGAAAATCATCCGGAGAATAAAAATTAATCCAGTCGCCATGCAGGGCAGTGGGGCGCTGAATCGGCTGTTGTAAATGCTCCTGAATCACCCGAAAGGCCAGCGGCGAACCGAGGGTAATAAAGCGTGCAATATTCAGTTCCGGATGCTGAATTAACAGATTATAGGCAATTACCGTGCCTAAGGAATGCGCCAGAATAATATGGGTGTCATCCTGACAGAGCTGGGCATAAATCCGGCTGTGTACCTCTTGAATAAAATGCGGATCGGCCAGGTATAAATAGGCTTCGACCAGAAATTTATGCAACAAGCTGGCATGCAGTTTGGGAAAATAATTGATCAGCCGGGCAAAATCACGCAGTGCAATATCCCGGCTTAAAGCACTAAGCCATTTCAGTTTCTGGTTAAAGTTAAGTGCATCATAGACTTGCAGATGCGGAATATTGCAATCGCCGGGGCGATGTTCTTCCACCACTGTGGTCGGTTTTTGAATTTTGACTGGATGCAGCAGTGGAAAATGCGGCCAGTGCTGCGGCATCAGGGTGCTGGCATTTAAAGTGTTTTGCAGATGATGTTTGGAGAGCAAATCGCCATAAAACGGCATACAGATGGCCTGTTTTAAATCGGCAAAAAATGGGACTGCTGGCTGCGTTTTAAACCCTGCTCCAGTATTGATAACCACAGTCGACGCAGTGAATCGGCAGTCTGGTGTTGCTGATTCATTCCATGAATGCAAATAATATTCATTGTAGGGCCAGCATGTGAATGAGAATGGCTTTATTTAACAGTATAGATAAAAAAAGAGCGGCCGGGGCCGCTCTTTACTGCAAATCCTGATCAGATTTTTTTATGATAAAAACGGTAATAGCTGATATAGCAGGCTGCAATAAAGATTAAACAGCCAAAGAAACTGATGCGCATGGATGGATCAAATACCATACTCAAACAGGTAATCAGACTGAATACAAAGCCCAGAATTGGCACAATCGGGAACAATGGTGCGGCAAAGCCCAGCTCTTTCACGCTACGACCCTGTTTATACCATTCACGGCGGAAGTTGAAATGACTTAAGCAGATACTCATCCAGACCACCACCATGGTAAAGGCCGCAATACCGAGCAGGTTGGTAAAAATCAGCTCAGGTGCAAACTGCTCAGACAGCAAGCCTGGCATTGCGCCCAGCATGGTGACCATCACTGCCACATAAGGAATACCACGCGAGTTGACCTTGGAGAAAACCTGCGGTAACTGCTTCTGATACGACAATGACCACATCATCCGCGATGCTGCAAACAAACCTGAGTTGGCGGCAGACAGTAAGGCGGTAATGATCACGAAGCGGATAATATCTTCTGCGTATGGAATCCCGATGTGCTGGAACACGGTCACAAATGGACTGCTACTCACGCCCTCAGCGGCCAGACCGGCTTCCTGATGCGGCAATAACGCAGTCACCACCAGAATGGTTCCGACAAAGAAAATCAGCAGGCGGAAAATCGCGGTGTTGATGGCTTTTGGAACGTTTTTGGCCGGGTCTTTGGTTTCACCAGCGGCCACACCAATCAGTTCGGTGCCAGAGAAGGCAAAGTTCACAATCAGCATGGTGGTGAAAATCGGGAATAAACCTTCCGGGAACCAGCCCTGTGCGGTTAAATTGCTAAACAGCGGCGCAGATTCATAGCCCTGATAGCCGATCACGCCGAAAATGGCCAGCAGACCGAGCAGAATAAAGGCCACCACGGTCACGACTTTGACCAGTGCCAGCCAGAATTCCGATTCAGCAAACCAGCGGCTAGACACCATATTTAAGGTAAAGACAAATACCCCAAAAATAATGGTCCATAACCACATCGAGATGTGCGGGAACCACTCCTGCATCAGCAGGGCGGCTGCGGTAAATTCAGTCCCCAGGGTGACTGACCAGGTTAGCCAGTACAGCCAGGTGACGGTATAGCCTGTTCCGGGTCCAATATAACGTTTGGCATAAGCACCAAAAGAACCGGATTCAGGCATATGGACAGCCAGTTCGCCCAAACACAGCATAACCATGTAAGCGATCACGCCGCCCAGAAAATAAGCAAGAATGGCACCTACAGGCCCCGTTTGTGCAATGACTTCACCCGAACCTAAAAATAAACCAGTTCCGATTGCACCACCAAGTGAAATCATAACCAGATGTCGAGTACTCATAGCGCGTTTTAAAGGCGCAGAATTGCCCTGATGCGTAGCATCATTCGGAGAATGAGATGTCTGCATAAGAGTAGGAGAATAAAAGAATAGAGAAGCAGGCTATTGTAGAGAAAAACTACAAATCTGCAATCAATAATCAAAACAATTGGGTTAGAAGTAATCGTCTGGCGCGATTTAGATGGCGTCCCTACGGGGATTTGAACCCCGGTTACCGCCGTGAAAGGGCGATGTCCTAGGCCTCTAGACGATAGGGACGTTGCGAGGTGAGGGCTATATTAGGGATTTGCCCCAAAGATGTCAATTTGATGACGGGAATAATTCCACGATTTGGATTTATTTGTCTAAAAAGTATCTGTTTAGGCTGTTGGAAAATTTATCGTTTGATGATGGCCACCCGGTTTTTAATAAGCACTTCAATCTGCACCGGATTTTAACCCATGAGCATCTGCACGACTCATCGTACTGGAGATAAAAAAGACCACATTTAGTGGTCCGGGGTTTGGTACTCAGGCGCTTGTGGTTGCGGCGCGGCCTGTTCAGCCGGTGCGGGCGCTTGCGGTGCTTTGCTATCACGCGACACAATGTACAGATAAAGCGCCGAAGGCAGCAAAATAATCAGAACCAGAAAAATCTTTTTTAACATTGTCTTATAAAAACAGCATGGGAAATTGTTGCAATTATAGCGGATGCACAGGCCAAAAGCGCAAGCCTGTGCATGTTTCCACGTTAGAACTTAAAGGTCACATCGGCAATAAACTGCCGGCCAATGTCGGGCTGGGCGCTGCCGCTGCTGTCAATAAAGCTGTTGGCACGGTTGGTGACATTGTTAATGGTCAGGCCGAAAATGGTTTGAGTATTTTTAAAAGATGGAATCCGGTAGCTGGCTTTCAAGTCCCAATAAAACTTGTTCTGGGTGGTGTAAGGCGTATAGGCATCATGCTGCACACCTTGTGCATCGGTATAGCCTTTGGCCTCACGCTTTAGGGCATCGACTTTACCCTGATAACTCAGGAAATGACTGAGCGTTAGCGGCAGGCGCTCAAACTGCATCTCCCAGTTCAGGCGCACGGTCCACGGCACATGAAATTCATGGGCAGGGCGATCCTCGGCATCAATCAGTTGCCCCTTATAATAGACTTGCGGGGTGGCGGTCAGAATATCGGTGCTGTCGTAATGATCAAAATTGCGCGTGGTTTCAGTATAGTCGGCATTCAGGGCCAGACGATGTTGTGCGCCTAAAAATGCCAGTGGCGCCAGATTACGGATGGAAAGCGAATAAATATCGGATGCAGAGCGCCCGCGATTGTCATAGCTATAACTCAGATCTTCCAGATTCATTTTGGTTTTGCGTAACTGGTCCTGATTGTCACGGTTGACCCATTTCAGGCTGAATGCGGTATTATTCAGTTTGGAACTCAGGCCAAGTACGGTTTCATCGCTATACGGGGTTTTCAGCTCGGAACGATAGGTGAAACTGGTCTTTCCTGCGGTTTTGGGTGTCCAGCCTTGTTCCAGCTGCGCGCGTGTATATTTTTGCTCAAACTGGTCAATCCGGTCATTCAGTTCATTCACAAACGCATTTAGCCCGTAATAGCGGTTCCAGCCACCCAACAGGGTTAAGCGCTCATTACCAAAAGGACGGATTTCTAGTGCGGTTCTGGGGGCAACATTGTTCTGTTTGTGAATGGAGTCATAGTCATTCCGGAAGCCCAGGGTCGCGGTCAGATAGTGATTCCAGTGAATCTGGTCTTCAATAAAGGCATGCCAGCGATCCTGACGGATATCCAGTTGACCGGCATAATAGCTGGTTTTGCTGCTTAAATACTGGCCTTGATATTTTCCATCCAGACTTGGCGCAGTATCACAGGCATCATATAGAGTGCCATTATCAGACTGGCAGTCGGCGCCGCTTAAATTTAAAGGCGTGGCATATACGTGGGCAGTTTCAGGGCGTTGCCAGTAAGCAGCATAATGGCCATAGCCGGCCCCGATTTTAAACTGATGCCGCAAAGATGCGGTTTCAATCGGCTCAAACAGGGCTTTAATGGTGTATTCCAGCCGGCTTTCTTGCTGCTTTAAGCCGCCCATATGACCTTCGAAACTATATTTGTCCTTGCCCCAGTTTTTGCTGCTCGAGTTGAGCCAGCTATAGTGGTTCTGGGCGGCCTGACGTCCTGCTTGCTGGCGTTGATAATTTAGCTGCTGGGTCAGCAAGACACTGTCGAGCTGGTTGTTCAGATTAAAATACAGGTTCTGGCTGTTCGAGTGTTGGGTCGATTCAGAATCACGGATATTGGATTTAAAATACAGTCCATCATTTTCCAAAAAGCTCGCGCCCAGCTTAAACGAGGTACGTTCAGAGGGATCATAAAATAATTCCACACCGGCATTGCGGGCCTGACGTTGCTGTTCAAATTGCCCTGATTCGGCAAAATCTGTTTTTAAGGGAATGGCTGAATGCCGGTATGAAGCAAAGGCATTAAAACCCCATTGCTCACTGAGCCGGCCATAACTGTTCAGGCTGATGCCCTGTTTGGTGAAGTAGGGCTGTGCCGATTCATCGCTCGAATCTTCAAAAGCATCACGGCTGTCCTGAGAGGGGAAATTGACTTTTGACCAGGCATCTGAGGTGTAGTCATAACTGAGCGAACCGTGAATTTTGCCAATTTCAGTTTGCGGAGCGCAGGTTTCGGCAGAAACCACGCCGCCGGTAAATTCTCCATATTCCGCCCCGACATTACTGTCTAACACGGTCAGTTTACACAGTAGGTCGGTATTGATGGCAGCAGTCTGTGAATTGCCCATTAGCTGGTTGGGATGATTGGATTGCTGTGCGCCCACCGGATTAATCGTATTGTTGATGGAGAGGCCATTGATCAGAATCTTGTTATCGTAAGCCAATCCGCCATTAATACTGATATCGGCCGCGTTCAGTTCACCTTGCTGCAAGCTGCTGCGAAAGCGGTGACCGAGCTGCACGTTCGGATTCACCTTTAAAAATTCGGTGATGTTCTTGCTGCTATTCGGGCTTTTCTTTAAATCTTCCTGATTATAGACCGTTTTTCCCAGCGCATTTTCATCTTTGGCCTCGACCACAATGGTCGACAGTTTGAGCGAGGGAGATGGGGCGGTGTGTTCTGATTCTTGAATCTGTTCAGCAAAACTAAGGGAGCTGAAGCTACTTAAAATGGCCACAGACAAGCTGGAATAGGCAAAACGCATGAGATGTGTTTTTTGTAAAAGATAATGTAATCGATTATCATTAACTTGTTGGGCTTAATCAATAGAAATGAGAATTATTTGCAATAATAGCTTAAATAAACAACAGTGCTGTGCAAAGAAGAATAAATAAAAGAGGAGGAGGAGAGAAATGTAGATGGCGTCCCTACGGGGATTCGAACCCCGGTTACCGCCGTGAAAGGGCGATGTCCTAGGCCTCTAGACGATAGGGACGTTTAGAAGATGGCGGTATCTTATTGATCCGCCACCAAGGTGTCAAGTAGATGCGGGGTGAGTTTGTTTAAAATATAACAGAACAGTTCCGCGGTCTTTTGTGTGTCGTACAGGGCAGAGTGCGCTTCTTTGCCATCAAATTCAATGCCGGCCTGAATACAGGATTTGGCCAGTACTGTTTGACCGAACATCACCGCGCTTAAGGTTACGGTATCGAGTACGGAAAAGCTGTGAAACGGATTCTGGTTTTTGGTACTGGTACGGGCAATGGCCGCCTGTAAAAAGCCCAGATCAAAATGCGCATTGTGGCCGACCAGCACTGCATGAGTACAGTTCTGCTGGCGACGCACTTCATTCACGGATTTAAAAATACGTTTCAGCGCCGTTTTTTCATCTTCAGCCATGGCCATACGCATCGGGTTGAACGGATCAATCCCGATAAAGTCGAGTGAACGACGGTCCAGATTGGCCCCTTCAAACGGATTAATATGCGCATGATAGGCCTGACCCGGAACAAAATGGCCTTCCGCATTAAACACAATCGGAATGGCGGCTATTTCAAGTAAGGCATCGGTTTGCGAATTAAAACCTGCTGTTTCGACATCGACCACAACAGGTAAGAATCCACGGAAACGCTGACCAATTAAAGGTAGAGTTTCGTCTGTCACACTTTTCTCCATTGGATGGTTTGACCGGCATATAGCGGAACAATCTGTTCACCATCCAAATAGTCTAAACTTGCAGGAATCACTTGGTCTTCTTTAACCAGGGTAATCGTACCAGTATTACGCGGCAAACCATAGAAGTCTGCGCCAAAGTGGCTGGCAAAACCTTCTAGGCGGTCCAGTTTACCGACCTGGTCAAAGGCTTGCGCATACAGCTCAATGGCGGTTGGTGCGCTATAGCAGCCGGCACAGCCACAGGCATTTTCTTTGGCATTTTTAGAATGCGGCGCACTGTCGGTTCCGAGGAAGAATTTCGGATTGCCACTGGTCGCCACTTCCAGCAAAGTCTGCTGATGGGTTTGACGTTTTAAAATAGGCAGGCAGTAGAAGTGTGGTTTAACCCCACCAACCAGCATGTCATTGCGGTTAAACAGCAAATGTTGCGGAGTAATGGTAGCGGCCACGTTGCGGTCCTGCTCCAGAACAAAGTGCGCTGCTTCGCTGGTGGTGATGTGTTCTAGCACCAGTTTCAGTTTCGGGAACTGTTTTAATAAAGGTGCCAACACTTCATCGAGGAAGCGTTTTTCACGGTCAAAAATATCGACATGCTGATGGGTCACTTCGCCATGTAACAGCAGCGGCACCTGATGTTCTTCTAACTGTTCAATCACCGCATAGACTTTACGGATGTCGCTGACGCCATTATCCGAGTTGGTGGTCGCACCAGCCGGATACAGCTTGATGGCATTGACATGCTCGGAGTCTTTAATTTTTTTCACTTCGGCTGGCGAAGTCTGATCGGTGAAATACAGTACCATGCGCGGATCAAACGCCACGCCTTCTGGCACATGCGCCATAATGCGTTCACGATAGCTGATCGCTTCTTCCACGGTTTTTACAGGCGGGACAAGATTCGGCATACAGATCGCACGTGCAAACTGTTTGGCAAGATCTGGAACTGTACGTTTTAATGCTAAGCCGTCACGTAAGTGAGCATGCCAGTCATCTGGCTGTAAAAGAGTAATCGTATTCAAGGTGATGCCGATCGAAAAATAAATGGAATGATAATCTATAAACCTGACAATGATAACGTCAAATCTAGACAAAAGATGCCTTATATTGAATTAATTTTTATCATTTTGTGTTATTTTTAAGCGACTATAAAAATTATATTTTATGTCAATGGAATACAAATATAAGCTTGTCCAATTGCAATATGACAAGGAAAAAATAGAGGCACTGATTGCCCGGCAACGACGCAGCGCGGGTCAGGTGTTTCCGAAACAGCTGGAACAGGAATTCTGGCAGCAGTATTTGGAGCGGGCCCGGCATAATATTAACCAGTATTTCTGGTCGGGGGTGCTGGTCTATTTTATTCTGACCATGCTGGTCATTCCCGGGGATTACTGGATTATCCAGCCGCAACATTTCTGGCATGATTTTATCCGCTGTCTGCTCGGGCTACTCAATGGTGGCCTGTGTCTGCTGACGCTGTTTTTCTTTGCCCATTATAAAATCCTGCGGCGCTATTTTGCCTATGCCGCCATGGCGCTGGTGTTCTGGGCCATCCTGTCGATGACCTGGCTCACCATGACCGTGTATACCGAAGCACTGAAATATCAGGCCATGATGATCATCTGTATCATTTACATCATGGGCTATGTGCTGACCGGGGTAAAACCATTTCATATGCTGCTGACCGGATTAATGGCGGCAGTCATGACCATGGTCATGCTGTTTACCTTTTACATTCCAATTGATGTGATGGTGATGGCGCGGGTGCTCATCGGCAGCGTAGTGATGGGTTTTTTAATGAGTAAAATGCTGTGTACCCGAGAGCGGATGATCTTTCTGGTGATGCAGCAGGCGAAACTCGGCGAGAAAATTAACCGGATTAACAGTGAAGAATTGCTGCATTTAAGCCAGCATGATGCACTGACCAAAGTGTCGAACCGGCGCAACTTTGATGAAATGCTGAACAGCTATTATGAGCAGGCGCGGCATGATGAACGGCCCTTGTCCTTGCTATTTATTGATGTCGATTTCTTTAAGCTGTTTAATGATTTTTATGGCCATCAAAAAGGTGATGAAGTCATTTCATCAGTGGCCAAATCCATTAAAGACGCGATCCGGCATATGGATTTTGTGGCGCGCTATGGTGGCGAAGAATTTGTGGTGTTGCTGCCTGAAACCGATGCGCATGGTGCTTATGCGGTGGCGTCAAATATTTTTAGGGCAATTGAACGGCTGGCCATTCCGCATGAAAAATCCAGTGTATCCGATATTATTACCATCAGCCTGGGTTTTACCGTGTATAAAGGCGAGCTCGAGATTTCCAAGGATGATCTGATTAGCCGTGCCGACCAGGCGCTGTACCGGGCGAAAAAACTCGGCCGGAACCAGATTTATTATCAGACCGCGCAGGTCAGCGATATTCTGCAAGGTTTAGAATAAATCCCAAACAGCAAGTACAAAAAAACCGCCCCGAATGATCTGCACCCCGAAATTTGGACACTCTTAGTCCAATTTGAAGGGTGCTTTTCTATGGCTAAATATTCTCAACAGTTTAAACTTGAAGTTGTTCAAAATTATTTATCAAATAAAAATGATGATGGGTTTAGAAAAACAGCTAATAAATATAAATTAGACAGAGCTACTATTCGACAATGGGTTGCTATATACCAGACTCTTGGCGAAGACGGCTTGAAACCTCAATCTCATCGCATAACCTACTCTACAGAGTTCAAACTTAAAGTTGTTCTTAAAATATTGAATGATGGCTTGTCACTTATCGATGCTTTAAGATTTTTTAAATTAAAAGAAGTTGGAACTCTTTCTACATGGTTGCGCAAATATCAGGCACACGGTATAGATGGCTTAAAATCTAAGCCCAAAGGACGCCCCAAACAGATGCCAAAGCCACAGCGACCTAGAATTAAAACCTCACAAGAAGATCGAAATAAAACTCAAGAACAGCTACTTGAAGAATTGGCGTATCTACGGGCAGAGGTCGCTTATCTAAAAAAGCGGAGAGCCTTGATTCAGAAGCGCAAAGAACAGGAAAAAGCCGAACAGCAACGGCTGCAAGATTCATATCTGAATTAAGGCAAAGCTATCAATTAAGGTACTTGTTACGTACATCAGAAATGGCTCGAAGCACTTACTTTTATCATGAGCAGCAATCAAAGCGTGAAGATAAATATAGTGACCTTAAACAGCAAATTAAGGCGATATATCATAAACATAAGGGACGATACGGGTATCGCAGGATTACACTTGCCTTGAAGAATTTGGGGTTTACCATTAACCATAAGTGTGTTCAACGCTTGATGCAGTCCATGCAGCTCAGATCATGTATTAGAGCTGTAAAGTATCGCTCTTATAAGGGGCAAATTGGTAAAATTGCTAAGAATGTGTTGCAGCGTCAATTCAAGGCAGACAAGCCCAATCAGAAGTGGGTAACAGATGTAACTGAATTTAATGTACGCGGTGAAAAACTTTATCTGTCACCCATAATGGATTTGTTTAATGGTGAAATCATTGCGTTTCAGCTCCAACGTAGACCACTGTTTGGTTTAGTTAAAGATATGTTGAAAGATGCTATCGCCAAGCTCAGCCCGAATGATAAGCCAATTATTCATTCAGATCAGGGCTGGCAATATCAAATGAGATTTTATCAGCAACAGCTTCAACAGCACGGGCTTATTCAAAGTATGTCGCGTAAAGGTAACTGTCTAGACAACGCTTCAATGGAAAGCTTCTTTGGAATACTTAAATCAGAATGTTTCTATGGTGAGGAATTTAATTCAGTTGAAGAGTTGGAACAGACCGTGAAAGAATATATTCATTATTACAACCATGAACGAATCAAGGTTAAATTAAAAGGACTGAGTCCTGTACAATACAGAACTCAGTCCTTAAAAGCTGCTTAATCAAACCGTCCAACTTATTGGGGTCAGATCACCGAAGGCGGTTTTTTCATAGAGACAACTTATTTCTTGTCTTTTAATTGTGGAACAGCAGAACCTGTACCCACGGCCAGTAAACCGGCACCGGTATAAATGCCAAGTTTTTGACGGGTATCGGTAATGTCCAGGTTACGCATGGTTAACTGACCAATACGATCCATTGGCGTGAACATTGAATCACCTTTTTCCATGGTCAAACGCTCAGCTTCATAGGTGAGGTTTTCAGATTCAGTGTTCATAATCGTGTAGTCATTACCACGACGCAGTTCTAAAGTCACTGTACCAGTGATGGCTTTTGCAACCCAACGCTGTGCAGTTTCACGCAGCATCAGTGCTTGAGAATCGAACCAGCGACCTTGATACAGTAAACGGCCTAAACGTAAACCGTTAATGCGGTATTGTTCGATGGTGTCTTCGTTATGAATACCTGTCACTAAACGCTCGTAAGCAATGTGCAGCAGTGCCATACCCGGAGCTTCGTAAATACCACGAGATTTCGCTTCAATGATACGGTTTTCGATCTGATCCGACATCCCCAGACCGTGACGGCCACCAATGCGGTTGGCTTCCAGAATGAACTCTACCGGATCTTCGATACGACGGCCATTCAGTGCAACCGGGAAACCTTCTTCAAAGGTAATTGAAACTTCTTCAGGTGCAATTTCAACGTCATCTTTCCAGAACGCAACGCCCATGATTGGCTCAACAATCTTGATACCGGCATTCAGGTATTCCAGATCTTTGGCTTCGTGCGTTGCACCCAGCATGTTCGAGTCAGTCGAGTAGGCTTTTTCTTTTGACATTTTATAGTCGAAGCCGTTGTCGATCAGGAACTGTGACATTTCTGCACGGCCGCCTAGCTCATCAATAAAGGTCTGGTCTAACCACGGCTTGTAAATTTTGAGCGCCGGGTTGGTCAGTAAGCCGTAACGGTAGAAACGCTCGATGTCGTTACCTTTATAGGTTGAACCATCACCCCAGATGTTCACGTCATCTTCTTTCATGGCAGTAACCAGCATGGTCCCGGTAACTGCACGGCCTAGTGGTGTGGTGTTGAAGTAAGGCACACCACCTGTTGAAATGTGGAACGCGCCACACTGAATTGCAGCAATACCTTCAAGTGCAAGCTGTAAACGGCAGTCGATTAAGCGTGCTTTTACTGCGCCATAGGCTTCCGCTTTCTTCGGAATAGCATCGTAATCATCTTCATCTGGCTGACCCAAGTTTGCTGTGTAGGCATAAGGTTCAGCGCCTTTTTGTTTCATCCACAATAAAGCAGCAGAAGTATCTAGACCACCAGAGAAGGCGATACCCACTTTTTTGCCTACTGGTACGCTTTGCAAGATCGTTGCATTATCAGTCATTGCGAGTCCTAACTTATGAATATAGGCAACCAAAATGGTGGCCAAGGAGAATTCGAAAATGGCGCTATTGTAGCACTTTTCCGAAACGATGTTTTCTGAAAAATTTGCTTTCTGAAAAAAGTTAGACTTTTTTCATCGGTTTCAGTTTATTTTCGGCCACAGCAGCCCATTCCTGGCTTGAGTATGATAGAACAATTTATATCCACAGAGAGGAAATGCCGATGCAGCCCAATGTCACACCGCCCCCATTGATCTCCAACAATAACCGCAATGAAACCCTGGCGCTGGTTCATGGTATTTATGCCGGTTTACTCAGTTTTAGTGCGGTGGTGTTCCTGTATCTGGAATATCAGCAGCGCAGTATTGCCACAGTCAATTTAGTGATTGTGATGGCCTTGATGCTGCTGTTGATTTATCTGAATATCAGCGCCTGTTTAAAAGTGAAACGGGGCAATGGCGAAGGACGCACACTGTCGCGTATTTTGGCCGTGCTAATGTTATTAAGCTTTCCAATTGGCACGGTGCTCGGTGCAATTGCACTATGGAAAAGCAGCAGCAAGCAGTGGCAGAACTGACATTGGCAGTTTGTCATGATAATTTTTTGAAAATGCCATAAACAAATAATAAAAAATCGCTACAGTATTATGCAACAAGTTGCAAAGCCAGCGTACAGGAATACATGATGACAACAAGCTATGCACATCTGCTCAGTCCATTACATTTAGGTTTTACTACCCTGAAAAACCGGGTGGTGATGGGGTCCATGCATACCGGTCTGGAAGACCGTTTTTATAATTATCCGAAACTGGCGGCCTATTTTGGTGAGCGTGCCAAAGGCGGCGTTGGCCTGATTATTACGGGCGGGATTTCCCCGAACCGTCAGGGCTGGTTATTACCGGCCGGCGGCACCATGAATACCTTGGGGGATATTGCACCGCATCGACTGGTGACACATGCGGTACATAAGCATGGCGCCAAAATCCTGTTGCAGATTCTGCATGCTGGCCGTTATGGCTATCAGCCTTTTGTGGTGTCGGCTAGCCCGATTAAATCGCCAATTTCACCATTTAAACCGCGCCAACTCAGCGATAAACAGATTTTAAACACCATTCAGGACTATGTGAAAACCGCCAGTCTGGCCAAAAAAGCCGGTTATGATGGCGTGGAAATCATGGGTTCTGAAGGCTATTTGCTAAACCAGTTTTTAAGCCGTCATGTCAATCAGCGCAATGACCGTTGGGGTGGCCCGATTGAAAACCGAATGCGCTTTGCTGTGGAAATTGTCAAAGCCATTCGTGCAGAAATTGGCGATAAGTTTATTATCTGTTTCCGTCTGTCGATGCTGGATCTGGTACATGATGGCAACACTATGGATGAAGTCATTACGGTAGCCAAAGCCCTGGAACAGGCCGGTGTGACTTTACTGAATACCGGTATTGGCTGGCATGAAGCGCGTATTCCGACCATTGTGACTTCGGTGCCGCGCGCGGCATTTGTGGATTACACTGCAGCCGTGAAACAGCAAGTGTCGATTCCTGTGATTGCTTCTAACCGGATTAATATGCCAGATACGGCCGAAGAAATTCTGGCAGCGGGCAAAGCCGACATGATTCAGATGGCGCGTCCTTTACTGGCCGATGCTTTCTGGGTCAATAAAACCGCCACCAACCGGGTCGATGAAATCAATACCTGTATTGCTTGTAATCAGGCCTGTCTGGATCATACCTTTAAAAACCAGCGCGCCACCTGTCTGGTCAATCCGCGTGCTGCTTATGAAACCGAACTGGTCTATGTCAAAACCAAACAGCCAAAACGGATTGCCGTGGTGGGTGGTGGAGTCGCTGGTATGTCTGCTGCAACGGTGGCTGCAGGCCGTGGTCATCAGGTGACATTATTTGAAGCCAATGCCGATGTCGGCGGGCAGTTTAATCTGGCCAAAGTGATTCCGGGCAAAGAAGAATTCCACGAAACCATCCGCTATTTTAAGGTGCAACTGGAAAAAACCGGCGTAGATGTACGCCTGAATACCAAAGTCAACCGCGAGCAGCTGGAACGTGAAGGCTTTGATGAGGTGATTGTTGCCACTGGCGTGGTGCCGCGTGCACTCAACATTCCGGGCAGCGATTTACCACAGGTTCTGTCTTATGCCGAAGTACTCAATGGCGCGCCTGTCGGTTATAAAGTGGCGGTGATCGGTGCCGGTGGCATTGGCTTTGATGTGTCTGAGTTTTTATTAAAACCGGAGCAGCAGCCACAGCCGCAACCTGTGGAGGACTGGAAACGCGAGTGGGGTGTCGATTTAAATCCACACTATGTATCTGAAGGCGGTATGCAGGCACCGGAAATTCATCCCCCGGTCCGTGAAATTTATTTGTTGCAGCGTAAAACCACGCCATTGGGTGCCGGGCTAGGCAAGACCACCGGCTGGGTGCATCGTGCACAACTAAAAAAGCACGGCGTACGCATGTTGCGTGGGGTGCAATATAAAGCCATTGGTGATGAAGGCTTGTGGGTAGAAATGGATGGCCATGACCAGTTATTGCGGGTCGATACCGTGGTGGTCTGTGCCGGGCAGGAATCTGTTAAAGAGATTATGCCGGCAACTGGCCAGCAGACCTTGGCGCAATATCACATTATTGGCGGGGCAAAACTGGCAGCAGAACTGGATGCCAAGCGCGCCATTCGCGAAGGTGCTGAATTGGCCGCCAAACTTTAAACATTTGATGAAACAATATTCATTTGAGTCACTTGAATGTAATTTTTACTTGTCAGATGGAAAAAAGCTTCGTATTATGGCGCACATGGAAGCGTGGCAGAGCGGTTTAATGCACCGGTCTTGAAAACCGACGAGGGTGTGAGTCCTCCGTGAGTTCGAATCTCACCGCTTCCGCCAAATTTTAAGATAAGCCCTTGTATTTGCAAGGGCTTTTTCCTTGCTTGTGCTTTTGTCCCACATTGTAACCCACATAAAATTTTGGATTGGAATAATCAAAATAAAAATAATTCAGATGGCTTTGGATAATAGGTAAATAGAGTGAACCGTACCGGGTTTGTCGGAGAGTCAATATTCTGAGAGACTATCCATCGTATTGGGCTGCAATCACCGCAATTGCACCTAAGATTGGCTGTACTCCTAAAACACTTCGTGCCTGGCATCAAAAATATTTAGATAAACAAAATCCAGTTAAAGTACAGCAGCTTTCAG
>NZ_VPBT01000021.1:0-53124 GCF_013418555.1 Acinetobacter sp. YH12134
CTATAGAACAGATGTGGGCATGGGTTAAACGTAAACGTAAACGTAAAGAATGGTTGATCGACTCAGTCGATGAGTTATTTCGAGTTTTTTTCGAATCCTGTATGAATAATAAAGTAGTTTGACTATATATAAAAATAGATGAAAGTCCTAATAAAAATAAGGATTTAAAATTAACTAAAATGTTTAAAAACAATGGCTTAAATAATCGTTTTTTTGTAGCTTAAAATCGTAATTTTGTATCAGTTGAAAGCGCAGGAGCGGTTAATATAAGCCTATAGAAAACGCATGTTCAACGAGTCACTTGACGTCCAGACCTTCCAAGATTGAGGGAAACGCAAGCTAAAGACTGTATGAGGAGTAAGTATGAGCACTGTCCAAATCCCTGACTATACAACAGATTCATTCTTTGGCTTAGAAGATAAATGGATTGAAACCGCAGAAGGCGAACTCACCCATTACCATGAAATTGGTGAAGGTACGCCAATTCTGTTCTTGCACGGTTCAGGTACGGGTGTATCTGCAGCGGCCAACTGGTGGTTAAACCTGCCACAAATTGGTGAACAGGCACGTTGTATCGCGATTGATACCATTGGTTATGGTCAAACCGTTGTTGCACCGGGTACCCAATACGGGATCCGTGCCTGGGTTGATCACGCAATCCGTACCTTAGATGCTTTAGGTATCGAGAAAACCTGGTTGGTGGGTAACTCTTTAGGTGGCTGGTTGGCATTTCAATTGGCACTGGATTATCCAGAGCGCGTTCTGGGTATCGTGTCTATGGGTACCGGTGGTGCCAAGCAAACTGCTGCACTGAAAGCGCACGCGAACCCAGTACTGACTGAAGAAGGTATCCGTAAGACACTGTCTATGTTCGTGGTGAACAAAGACCTGATCACAGATGAACTGGTGAAAGTCCGTTTTGACTCGGCTGCAAATGACTATGCATCTGACCGTTTAATGGACGTGGTTGGCGCACGTGACCGTGACCGTTTCGAATTCCCATTAGACTTCGAAAAAATGAAAGACATCACGGTACCTGTACTTCTGATTCATGGTACTCAAGACGTGGTGATTCCAGTATCCCGTACCTGGGACATTCTGAATGTGGTGCCAAATGCAGATGCGCACATCTTCAGTCAATGTGGTCACTGGTCACAAGTTGAAAAAGCCGATGAGTTCAACACAGTTATTAAAAACTACCTGGCGGCGCACGGCGTAAAATAAGCCGGTGATAAAAGCGAAAAAAGGATGGTGACAGGCCATCCTTTTTTTATGGGCGGAATTTCTGGCTCAACCGGTTTAGTGCTGAATAAAGCTGGCCACCAGATTAATACAAATCGCCAGAATAGTGGTGTTAAACATATAGGCCAGCACAATATGCAGCATGTTCAGGATACGCATCGCGCGTGAGCTGATGCTGACATCGGCGGTTTGTGCCGACGTGCCAATCACATAACTAAAATAGAGAAAATCCGGATAGGTCGGGTAAGGGGTTTTCGGAAACTCCAGCCCACCTGCCTGATGCTGTTGCAGCGCCAGATAATAGTCATGCGCATAGTGAATCGCAAAAATGGTATGCATAAACAGCCAGGCACATAAAATAGTGGTAATCGCCAGCAGAAAATGCCCCATGCGTGCAAAGTCGGTTTGGGCAAATAAGTTGATCTCGACAATAATCGCAATAAAGCACATCACCAGGGTTAGAAACAGCAGTAACAGAATCAGCCATTTACTGGCATCCTGCTGCTAGGCGCGTTGCAGAATATGCTGATGATCACTATGCCAGAAATTCAGCAGGGTAAAGAGCAGATAGCCGGACACGGCAATATTCCAGCTGATGAGCAGGCAGGTCGACCAGGTCCACGGGCTCAAGCACTGAAAAATACCGTACAGCACCGTGGTGATCAGAAAACTGATAAAAAAATAAGGATGAGACTGCATCCCGGTTTTAATATGGCTAAACGGTGTTTTTATCATTCTTATTCCTTTGATCTGGCCCATAACAGATAAAAGCATGCCTAGCATCCTGCTTCAGGGGCAGAACATAGCGGCACTTCACTGTAGTCTAGCTTATTAGACTTAAGTTGTAGTTTACGGCTGAAAATAAATCTGCGCGGCTAGCAGAGAAAAAGTCGTAAAAGTGCAAAAATGATAAAAAATGGTGCAAAAAAGCCTGCGACTTAAGTCTAATCTGATTAAAAAGCCAGCAAATTGGCCATAAAAAAAGCACCATTATTTAGTCTCGAAATAATGATGCTTACAGGCAGTCAGCCAAAGCGTGGCTTAATCGCGGTTAATATCCAGGTAAAACACCCGGGTCAGCAGTTCCATAAACTTGTCGACCGATGGCGAGTTGCTGTTTTTGCGGTAACTGACATACAGGTCCAGATAAGGCAGTTCGATATCCAGCGGACGGATGATGGTGTTATTCATGGTCAGTGGTGTAATATAGCCTGGAAGGATCGTACAACCTAGACCAATACCAATAGAGTTGATGTTAAACAAGATGTTATCGGCTTTTTGCACGATATTAAATTCAATATTATTAGCTTTGGCAAAATCTAAAATGGTGTTGTGAAGGGTAAGAGATTGCTCTGCAGCCGGAATAATAAAATCAATGCCATTCAGGGCTTTGACCGGAATACGTTCGTATTTGGCCAGCGGATGGTCTTTCGGCAAAATGAAAATCAGCGGTTCACGCAGCACGAACTGGCTTTCAATTTCATCATTATTAAAGTTGTGACGGGTAAAGGTGATGTCCAGTTCACCTTTTTTAATGGCTTTCATCTGATCATTGTTGTTCATACTGAGCAATTCAATTTTCAGATCGGGGTTCTGTACGCGCAGATTCGGCAACACATACGGGAAAATCTTCATTTCCGCGACCGGTACAAAGCCAATGCGCAGCATCTGCTGTTTGGCCTGGGACACCTGACGCGCCATAGCCACGGCTTTGTCGGCCTGCGCCAGGGTCAAGCGCGCCTGTTCCAGAAACACTGCGCCTTCTTCTGTCAGTTCGACCTTACGTTTGGTCCGGTGTAACAGTTTTACGCCAACGTCTTCTTCGAGGTCTTTAATCTGTTGACTTAAAGAAGGCTGGGCTGTGTAGAGCTTCAAGGCAGCCTTACTGAAGTTCAGTTCTTCAGCCACGGTAATGAAATAGCGAAGGTGACGTAATTCCATAAACCCATTCCAAAAGATTAATTCAAAAAATGTCTAACTATCATGTCTTAAGAGTATAATCTATAATCAACTATTAGGTGAAGATTATTCTGCCATTTAGGAAATAAATAGGCTTTCAAATTTTATTAATGCTTTAATAAAGAGAAATAAGCGATAAGTAATTGATAAAATATCTTAATTAAAACAAAAAAAATATTTCACTAAACCCCGCTAAAAAATCATTATCCATGCAAAGTTGAGTCTATTTATTTTGTGCCGTTGTGTCGGTCACAGGAGAGCTTTCAATGAGTGGAAAAATTGATGTGCGCGAAATCGACGCTTTAGTCGATGCACAAAATGGACGTATTACGCCATCTATCTATACTGATCCAGATATCTACGAGTTAGAACTTGAACGTGTATTTGGTCGTACCTGGTTATTCCTTTGCCATGAAAGCCAAATTCCTAAGGCGGGCGACTTCTTCAACACCTATATGGGAGAAGATCCGATCATTGTGGCACGTCAAAAAGATGGCTCGATCAAAGCATTCTTAAACCAATGCCGTCACCGTTCTATGCGCGTAAGCTTCGCAGACTGTGGTAATACCCGTGCGTTCACTTGCCCATACCACGGCTGGTCTTACGGTATTGACGGTTCTTTAAAAGACATCCCGCTTGAAGATCGTGCGTACCCGCATGGTGCATGTAAAGAGCAATGGGGTCTGGTTGAAGTAAACCGTGTGAAGTCTTACAAAGGCTTGGTATTCGGCTGCTGGGATGAAACGACTCCAGATCTAGAAGAATACATGGGCGATATCGCTTGGTACCTGGACGGTGTTGTCGATCGTCGTGAAGGCGGTACTGTGATCGTGGGTGGTGTACACAAATGGGAAATCGAGTGTAACTGGAAATTTGCAGCCGAACAGTTCGCATCTGACCAATACCACGCGTTGTTCTCTCACGCATCTGCAATTCAGGTGCTGGGTGCAAAACCAGACGACGAATCTTCTAAGAAATTAGGTGCTGCACAAACTGCTCGTCCAGTTTGGGAAACTGCGAAAGACGCGATCCAATACGGTTCACGTGGTCACGGTTCAGGCTTCTTCTTCACAGAGAAACCAGATGCAAACGTATGGGTTGACGGTGAAGTAGCGAACTACTTCCGTGAAACTTACGAAGAAGTGAAAGAACGCCTAGGTGAAACTCGTGCGCTTCGTTTAGCGGGTCACAACACCATGTTCCCTACATTGTCTTGGTTGAACGGTACTGCGACTCTTCGTGTATGGCACCCACGTGGTCCAAACAAAACTGAAGTTTGGGCATTCTGTATCTGTGATGCGGACGCACCAGAAGATGTACAAGCAGCATTTGAACGTTCTGCAACTCGTGCCTTCGGTCCTGCAGGCTTCCTGGAGCAAGATGACTCTGAAAACTGGATCGAAATCCAAAAAGTTTTACGTGGTTACAAAGCGCGTCAAAACAAACTCATTATGGAAATGGGTAAAGGTAACGAGAAAGTACGTGAAGATGGTATCCCGGGTATCACTAACTATATTTTCTCTGAAACTGCAGCACGTGGTATGTACCGCCGTTGGGCAGATTTATTGATTCATGAAAAATGGGAAGACGTTGAAGCTGCGGCTGACGAATATGAGAAGGAGCTTATGAAATGAGTCAAATCAGTTTAGAACTTCATCACCAAATTAGTCAGTTCCTGTATCAAGAAGCCAAGCTTCTTGATGACTGGAAATTCCGCGAGTGGTTAGACACGCTAGCTGAAGATATTTCTTACACGCTACGTACCACACCAAACGCACAAACCCGTGACCGTCGTCGTTCGGTTGAACCACCGACGACTTGGGTGTTCAACGATACGAAAGATCTGTTGGAACGTCGTGTTGCCCGTCTTGAAACCGGTATGGCCTGGGCAGAAGAGCCTCCATCACGTACGACTCACATGGTGTCTAACGTGATTGTTGAAGCGTCTGAAGTAGAAGGCGAATACGATGTGTACGTGACTTATTTACTGTACCGTACCCAAAAAGAGAAAGACGTTACGATTTACTGTGGTAAGCGTCATGACAAGATCCGTAAAGTTGAAGGCGGCTTAGGCTTCCAGATCTTCAACCGTAAGATCACGCTTGACCAAGTTACCTATAACTCACATAACCTGAGTGTGTTCTTCTAATGAATAAGATTTTTGTTTGCCAAGTTGACGAGCTTGACGAAGGCGAAGCATTGAAAGTGGACTGCGGCGTAAACGGTATCGATGCGCTGGCAGTATTCAACAATGGCGGTGAATTCTTCGCAATGAATGATCGCTGTTCACATGGTAATGCATCGATGTCTGAAGGTTATCTGGAAGACGACGGTACAGTTGAATGTCCGCTGCACTCTGCACGTTTCTGTTTGAAAACTGGTCAAGCACTATGCTTGCCAGCAACAGATCCAATCCAGACATTCCCAGTGATTGTTGAAGATGGCGCGTTATACGTAGAGATGGCAGGAGAGTAATCATGGGTTGGCTAAAAGGCGAAGTTGCACTGATCACTGGTGGTGGTTCAGGTTTAGGCTGGGCTTTGGTTGAGCGTTTTTTGGAAGAAGGAGCACAGGTGGCCGTTCTTCAGCGTTCTCAGTCTAAAGTTGATGCTTTACAGGAACACTTTGGTGACCGAATTCTTGCAATCGCTGGTGATGTTGCCAACTATGAAGACAATGTCCGTGCTGTTCAAGCGACCGTTGAGCGTTTTGGCAAGCTTGACTGTTTTGTGGGTAATGCCGGTATCTGGGATCACTATGCCGATATCGTTAACACCTCGGGTGAGCAACTGGATAAAGCCTTTAATGAAATCATGGGCATTAATACCAAGTCGCTGATTCTGGGTGCCAAAGCAGCGCTAGACGAGCTGATCAAGTCAGAAGGTTCAATCATCTTCACTTTATCGAACTCTGCGCTGTATTCATCGGGCGGTGGTCCTGTTTATACCGCATCCAAACATGCTGGTGTAGGCATCATGAAAGAACTGGCCTATGAATTAGCGCCAAAAGTTCGTGTTAATGCCGTGGCACCGTCTGCCATGAATGTGAATATCAAAGGTGCGGCATCACTCGGTCAGGAAAATGTTGGCCTGCTCGATGCACGTGATCCTGAGAAAATTGCCCGTGGTATGCCACTGAACTTCTTGCCAGAACCAGAAGATATGACCGGTTCATATGTGCTGCTGGCTTCACGTCAAAATAACCGTCCACTGACCGGCGTGCTGATTAACGCGGAATGTGGCTTGGGCATTCGTGGTTTACGTCAACCACGTGCCGGTTTCTTTGACGAGTAATTCACGCCTTAAAACATAATGGACTAACCCGGCAGCCTTTTGGCTGCCTTCCGTTTAGGAGTCACACATGGCCGTTAAACTTATTTGTGCATCGCACAGTCCTTTAATGGAGTTTGCCACTCCGCAAGAACAACGCAAAGAACAAGCTGTTCGTCAGGCGTTTGAAAAACTGTCTGCGGAAGTCAAAGCCTACGATCCAACCCTGATCATTACCTTTGGTCCAGACCATTTCAATGGTTTCTTCTATGACCTGATGCCAAGTTTCTGTGTGGGTATTCGTGCCACTGCAGCAGGTGACTGGGACTATGGTAAAGACAATGCACACATTGATGTACCAGAAGACAAAGCACTGGGCTTAGTGCGTCGTGTACTCGATGAGGGCGTGGACGTTGCGTATTCTTACCGTATGCAAGCTGACCATGGTGTGACTCAGCCATTGCACTTCCTGTGCGACGGCAAACTTGATCGTTATCCAACGATTCCAATTTTCATTAATGGTGCAGCTGCGCCAATGCCAACTACGAAGCGTACCATCGCTTTAGGTCGTGCGGTCGGTCAGTTTATCAAGTCACTGAATCTTGAAAACGAACGCGTACTGGTTCTGGGTACGGGTGGTCTGTCTCACGATCCACCAACCCCGCAAATGGGTTCGGTACCACCAGAAGTGGAAGAATTCCTGATTGCCGGTCGTAACCCGACCCCGGAAGCCCGTGAAGCCCGTCAGGCAAAAATTATTGCCGTGGGTCAGAAGCTGGCCGCGGGGGATACTTCTGTGGCAGTCCCGCTGAATGCGGAATGGGATATTGCTTTGCTGGAGAAATTCAAGCAGGCAGATTTCGCAGCACTGGAAGCCATGACTGAAGCGGAAATCCGTCGTGATGGCGGCCGTGGCGGTCAGGAAGTCCGTTCATGGATGGCGGCATTTGCTGCATTGCATGAGCTGGGCGAATATGACATGACCACCCACTGCTATGAAGAAATCAGCGAGTGGATTGCCGGTTTCGGTATCGTTTCTGCAGAATTAAAAGGTTAACTGAATGAGCAATGTAAACAGCATCGTGATTGTCGGTGCAGGTCAGGCCGGTGCCAGCGCAATTCTGGAATTACGTGGCAACAAATACGAAGGCAAAATCACCCTGATCGGGGATGAAACCCATTTGCCGTATGAGCGTCCGCCTTTGTCTAAAGATGTGATTCTCAAACCAGCCGAAACCAAAATCGAAATTCTGTCAGAAGAAAAACTGGCGGAACTGGGCGTTGAAACCATCCGTGGTAACGGTGTGGCCAAAATCAATGCCGAGGCAAAAACGGTTGAACTGCAAAACGGTGATGTCGTTGCTTATGACAAGTTACTGCTGGCCACCGGTGGTGCAGCGCGTCGTTTACCCAACTTCGATGCGCTGGGTAAACACGTGTACACCCTGCGTAACCTGGAAGATTCACAAGCGCTGGTGCCGGTATTACAGCCGGGCCGCCGTATCATCCTGATTGGTGGTGGTGTGATCGGTCTGGAGCTTGCATCAAGCGCACGTTTTAAAGAATGTGAAGTGACCGTGATTGAAATGGGTCCAATGGTGATGGGTCGTTCATCACCACGCATCCTGAGCGAGTTCCTGCTGCAGCAGCAACAACTGGCCGGTGTTGATGTACGCCTGTCGACCCAGATTGCAGAATGCAAGCTGGATGGCGAAGAAATTGTGGTAACACTGGAAGGCGGTGAAGAGCTGCGTGCAGATGCTGTGGTCTATGGCATCGGGATTATCCCGAATGCACAGCTGGCCGTTGAAGCCGGTCTGGATGCGGACTTTGCGGTTAAAGTCAATGAAAACTGCCAGACCTCAAATCCGGATATTTATGCAGCCGGTGACGTGGCCACGCAACTGCGTGACTGTGGTAACCACCGCCGCGTTGAAACCTGGGAAAATGCCAACCTGCAAGCGGGTATCTTCGCGCGTCACGTGATGGGCGTTGAACATCCAGCGGCAAACCCGGCCTGGTTCTGGACCGATCAGCTGGACATCAACTATCAGTTTGTTGGTGATATGGCAGCGGCTGAATGGCATGTGCGTGGCGAGATCAAACCTGAACTGCGTGCTGAATCATCATTCGTATTGTTTGGTGTCACCGATGGCGTGATCGTTGGCGGGATTACCGTGAATGCAGCCAAAGATATGCGTCACCTGAAAAAGCTGATCAGTAAACAGGCGGCTTTTGAGGCTGACAAATATCTCGATCTGAGTCAGGATCTTCGTAAGCTGGTAAAATAATCCGGCGATACGGCAGGGCAGACCTTGGGTAACTTTGGTCTGCTTTTTTATGGCTGTTTTATTTTCTTGTTGAGACATGTCCACAATGTGCATGGTGATTTGTACATGACTTTGTGTCGGTAGGTCTTACTTTTTAAAGCTGATAAGAATCCTCAAAATTTATTTTTGAGTTCGCAGGGCAAAACTCTTTTCATTGTTTGGGCGTCTCTCTTCGTTCCGTGGTGACATTCAGGTCGTCATCCTCATTATTTCAAGATGGGTTTGAATAAAGATGCCTTCATTTTATGGTTTTCAAATTTAGTTGAGTTGTCTATGAGTTCAAACTCATCTCCCATAATCGTTACCGCCAGTATCTATGCCTTGCTGGTGCTGATCTGGGCCACCACGCCGCTGGCGATTGTGTGGAGTGTGGAAGAAGTCCATCCCATGTGGGTGCTGATTATCCGCTATTTCGGGGCTTCGCTGATTGCGCTGTTTTTACTGAAACTGATGCGTGATCCGTTGCCGCTGGATGAAACCTCACTCAAAAGTTATGTGGCGGGCAGCCTGAACCTGATTGGTGCGCAGCTGTTTATTTATCTGGCAGCCAATTACCTGACTTCGGGTTTAATGGCGCTGATTTTTGGTTTTTCCCCGCTTATTGCCGGTTTAATTGGCCATGTGATTTTAAAAACCCAGAAACTGGTGGCCCTGCAATGGCTGGGCATGGCGGTGGCGGTGGCCGGGCTGAGTTATGTCTTTGCTGACTCGGCAGACAGCAAGATCAACCCGATTGGGATTGTGCTGATGTTAATTAGCATGGTGTCGTATATCAGCTCGATTTTCTGGGTCAAGCAGATTAATGCACCACTGAGTCCGATGTCACAGGCCACCGGTTCCTTGCTGGTCTCGGCACTGGGTTCAATGCTGATGTTGCCATTCATCTGGTCACATATGCCAACCGAATGGCCGGGCATGCAAACCATGATTGGCTTTTTGTTTACCATGATCATGTCTTCGATTGTGGCGATGCTGTGTTATTTCTGGCTGATTCGCCGTCTGGCTGCGTCCACTGTCTCTTTAAGCAATGTGATGACCCCGATTATTGCACTGGTACTCGGAGCGACCCTGAATCATGA
Organism: Acinetobacter sp. YH12134; assembly: GCF_013418555.1. NCBI lineage: Bacteria > Pseudomonadati > Pseudomonadota > Gammaproteobacteria > Moraxellales > Moraxellaceae > Acinetobacter > Acinetobacter sp. YH12134. Next base: position 9,880 of record NZ_VPBT01000021.1, read on the forward strand.
GCATATCAGTGCACATGCGGTGGCCGGGATTGCGGTGGTGATGCTGGGCATTGTGATGTATTTCTGGAAAGACTGGCAGCGTCAGTATTTTTCTAAATGGTGACAGCACAGGAAGCCATGCGCTTCCTGCTGTTTTGGCTTTTGCTAAAAACAACAAAAACATAAAACAAAATATTCCACAATTTTGGATACTATGCATATTGCATCGGCACTTGCTGTCCTGTGTAATGAAGACTTAAGAAATCACAGGATTTGCTCTACGTGCTTCAATTTTTATCGGACTGACATGAATCAAAACGCGGAACCTAAGCATTTTCAGCTACCAACCGAAACATGTTGGTCACACGCCTGGCGTCAGCCTGCTTTGCAGTTTTTACCTTCCCGGCATTATAACGGTGCCCAGTTTTTCAATCCGGTGCCGGCACCCGAAGGGCGTAGCCGCAGTGATTTGCTGAAATGGCTGTTACAGCGTAAACGCAATAGCTGGACCGCAGAAAACACACCAGAGCAGCCCGCTGAAGGCAAGCGTCCGATTCCGCAGGAACGTCCGAATGCCAGCCTGGATGACTGGCAGATCTGGTTTGTAGGGCATGCTACCGTTCTGATTCAGATTGGCCCCTATAATTTCCTGACCGATCCGGTCTGGTGTGAATATGCCGGACCGCAGCAGGGCAGAGGTCCGAAACGGATTTGCCCGGCTGGAATTGCCCTGGAAGAGTTACCGACCATTCATGCGGTGCTGTTGAGCCATAACCATTATGACCACATGGATCTGGCCACCCTGCGCTGGTTACATGCCCGTTTTGCCATGCCAATTTATACCGGACTGGGCAACAGCTGGTATTTGCCAAAAAACTTTCATGTGGTGGAAATGGACTGGTGGCAATCGGCGCTATTTAATGAATTAAAACTGGTCTATATTCCGGCGCAGCATGGTTCAGGCCGTGGTATGCGCGACCAGAACAGTGCCCTCTGGGGTGGCTTCTCGATTCTGCATGGTGAAGATCACTGCTTCTTTGCCGGAGATACCGGTTATTCCTCGCATTTTAAGGAAATCCATGCCCGTATTGGCGCACCGCGGATTGCACTATTACCGATTGGTGCCTATGAGCCACGGGACCTGATGCGCTATATGCACATGAATCCGGAAGATGCTTTTCAGGCGCATAAAGACCTGCATTCCAAATGTTCGCTGGCCATTCATTACCGTACCTTCCAGCTCACCGATGAAGGCCGTGAACAGCCGGAAGTCGATTTGCAAAATGCCATGCGTAAATCCTCAAAACTGATGAATCCGTTTTATTGCATTCGCGAAGGCAAGAAGCTGATTGTTTAAGTTTAAATCCTGCAACAAAAAACCACCCGAAGGTGGTTTTTTTATGGCTTGAACTCTCTGTGTAGAGGCTTAGAGCACGCCTGGCTGACCCAGCGCAGGGTCGGTGGCTCGAGCGGCCTGAGCATCTGCCACGGTCATCCCCAAGGCTTGGGCTACACCTTCGCCGTAGGCCGGGTCACACATAAAGCAGTTACGGATATGACGGTACTTGATAAAGTCATAGGCATCGCCCATGGCACGCGCAGTATTGTCAAACAGCGCCTGTTTCTGTTCAGGATTCATCAGGTTGAACAGGGCACGCGGCTGGCTAAAGTAATCGCTGTCATCTTGACGATAATCCCAGAAATCGGCATCGCCACGGATTTTCAGTGGTGGTTCACGGTACTGTGGCTGTTCCTGCCATTGCTGGAAGCTGTTTGGCTCATAGTGTGGCAAGCCGCCATAGTTGCCATCCATACGGCCCTGACCATCACGGCGGTTAGAGTGGACCGGACAACGGGCTGCGTTTACCGGAATCTGGGAATGGTTTACCCCCACGCGATAACGTGCGGCATCGGCATAGTTAATTAAACGCGCTTGCAGCATACGGTCTGGTGAATAGCTGATCCCCGGCACCAGAGTACTTGGTGCAAAAGCGGCCTGTTCCACATCCTGGAAATAGTTTTCTGGGTTACGGTTCAGTTCAAACTCACCGACTTCAATTAATGGATAATCACCTTTTGGCCAGACTTTGGTCAGGTCAAACGGATGATAAGGCACGGTTTCCGCTTCGGTTTCCGGCATGATCTGCACGAATAGGGTCCATTTCGGGAAATCGCCACGTTCAATTGCATTAAACAGGTCATTTTGGCTGCTTTCACGGTCCTGGCCAATCAGTGCTGCGGCTTCGGCATCGGTCAGGTTTTTAATGCCCTGCTGGGTACGGAAATGGAATTTGACCCAGAAACGTTCATTGTTGGCATTAATGAAGCTGTAGGTGTGGCTGCCAAAACCATGCATATGACGATAACCATCTGGAATACCGCGGTCTGACATGACAATGGTCACCTGATGCAGCGCTTCTGGTAACAGGGTCCAGAAATCCCAGTTGTTGTTGGCGGAACGGACGTTGGTTTTCGGGTCACGTTTTACCGCTTTGTTCAGGTCCGGGAACTGGCGCGGGTCACGGAAGAAGAACACCGGTGTGTTGTTACCGACTAAATCCCAGTTGCCTTCTTCGGTATAGAATTTTAGTGCAAAACCGCGAATATCACGTTCGGCATCGGCTGCACCGCGCTCACCGGCCACTGTCGAGAAGCGGGCAAACATTTCGGTTTTCTTGCCGACTTCAGAGAAAATTTTGGCGCGGGTATATTGGGTAATGTCGTGAGTCACGGTAAAGGTTCCGAATGCACCTGAACCTTTGGCGTGCATACGACGCTCAGGAATCACTTCACGAACAAAGTTCGCCAGTTTTTCATTGAGCCATAAATCCTGGGTAAGCAATGGACCACGGGCACCGGCGGTCATACTGTTCTGGTTATCGACCACCGGAGCACCGGCATCGGTGGTGAGGTGGGTGACCGGACATTTTTTAAAGTCTTGGCTCATTATCGTTCTCCGTTATTGTATTCATGTGCTGACGTTGGACACGGGCTGGATTCTCCAGGCAGGTGACATCCCATGAAATTAACCGTTATCAAAGTCATTAAAAAACCAACCCAGCCCATCATGGACATCTGCCTTGCAACGACTGACTGGGCAGGATGGCGATGGATAAAAACATAAAAATGTAGCTTGGTTCTCATTTAATGTAGACCGAGTACCGCAGTTTTTCAAATGGATAAAACGATTAGTGGTCAAAGGAATAATCGATAGCTTAAAGTTTTGATTTCTGAGTGTTTTAGTCGGATTTTGTTGAGATGAGCCGGGCTAAAAACGGCTGGATGGCCAGTTCAATATCGGCCTGCAGTTGCGGCCAGTCCTGAAATGTGGGCTGGATTAACAGGGTTTGTGAAATAAAGCCATAACTGATGCGATGCAGGTTTTCGGCACAGCGCAAGCGTTCGTGGGTTTCAGGTATATAGCGGCTTAAAATCTGCTGCCAGCTGTCCAGCATCAGCTGATAATGCTTTTGATAGGCCTGTTCGCTCGACAGGCTGCGTTCAAGTAAAAACACACTGGCCCACAGCCGCTGTTCGCTGCGGATACGGTCGAGCTGAAAGCACAGCAGGGCCTGTATATCGCTGCAAATATCACCAGTTGTGGATAACTGTGGCGGTGGCTGGGTATAACTGCGTAGCGCCTCGGCATGCTGGATAATCTGCTGGTGAATCACCCAGGCCAGCAAATCTTCTTTCTGGGCAAAGTATTCATAAAAGGTGCCCAGACCGACGCCGGCCAGCTCGGTAATCTCGCGGATGGTCAGTTGTGCGGGTGTCTGCTGCTGCAAAAGCCGAACAACACTGTCCAGCAGTGCCTGCTGGGTCTGTTTGGCCCGGGACTGGCGAGGCTTACGCCGCAGCTGTACAGAGGGGGAGGTCATGACTGAAAACCGAACATGCTGTGGGTGAATATTCTTTATACTGAAAGCCTATCATCATAATCAATCAGGAACGATGAACGATGCAGGCATGGATGACCCATTCTATTCAGAATCAGTTTGATGAACGTCAGGATTATAATCTGTTTGCGAGTGACCGCGTGTTGCAGGAAATCTTGCAGCGCTATGGCAGTCAGGATCAGGCACGCCTTAGCGCCCTTGGTCAGCAGGCCGGATCGGCAGAGGCTTATCATTCTGCCCATTTAGCCAATAGCCATACCCCGCAGTTACAGGCCTTTGATGCTCGCGGCCGCCGTCAGGATGTGATCGAGTTCCATCCAGCCTGGCATTACTGGATGGCGCTGAACCGGGAATTTCAGACCCATGCCCATCCCTTTATTGAACCTCAGTCCGCATCTGCCTGGGTCGATTGGGCGGCGCGCTTTTATCTGAGTGGTCAGGTCGAATGTGGCAACCTGTGTCCTGCCTCCATGACCCTGGGCAGTATTCCGCTCATTCAGCGTGAACCTGAACTGTGGCAACAGTTCGGCGATAAACTGCTGTCGAATGAATATGATGTGCGGGATATTCCAATGGCGCAGAAAACATCAATCTGGCTGGGCATGGGCATGACTGAAAAGCAGGGCGGCTCCGATGTACGCGCCAATGAAACCATCGCCACTCCGGTGGGGACCGCGGGTCGTGGCCAGCCCTATCTGCTGACCGGGCATAAATGGTTTTTCTCGGCGCCGATGTGCGATGCGCATTTGGTGGTGGCGAAAACTGAACAGGATGGCTTGGCCTGCTTCTTTGTGCCGCGCTGGCTGGAAGATGGTCGCAAGAACACGATTCATATCCAGCGTCTAAAAGACAAGGTCGGCAACCGCAGCAATTCCAGCTCGGAAGTCGAGTTTCATGAGGCCTGGGGCATCATGATTGGCGAAGCTGGCCGTGGTATTCCCACCATTATTGAAATGGCCAATTATACCCGCCTGACCTGTGTGGTCGGCAGCAGTGCCATGTTGCGCCAGGCGCTGGTGCAATGTATTGCCTATACCCGGCAACGCAAAGCCTTTGGCAAGCTGCTGGCTGAACAGCCGCTGATGCAGGCGGTATTGGCCGATCTGGCACTGGAAACCGAAGCCGCGGTGCAGCTGGGCTTTTATCTGGCGCAGTGCTACCAGTTGGATACGCCGCTGGCGCAGGCCTGGAAGCGGATTATGACCCCGGCTGCCAAGTTCTGGGTGTGTAAGCGTACTGTCGAGCTGAGCGGCGAAATGATGGAGGTCTTTGGCGGCAATGGCTATGTCGACACTGGCATCATGGCGCGTATTTTTAAAGAAGCTCCGGTGAATAGTATCTGGGAAGGGTCGGGCAATGTCATGTGTCTGGATGTGCTACGCGCGATACAGCGTGATCCGGCCTCCATGCAGGTCCTGTTGCAGTCGCTGGCCGACGGTGTGCAACAGCAGCCGCTGTTACAGCAGGAATTACAGGCGCTGATGCAGCTGTTCCAGCAGACAGACCCCCAAGCCTTGCAGTTTATGGCACGTACGCTGGTAAGCCGTTTGGTGCTGCTGGCACAGGCGGTCATCTTAAACCTGCATGCGCCTGATTTTGTGGCACAGGCCTTTATCCAGAGCCGTTATCAGACCCTGCATGGTCAGGTGGTGGGCATGTTAGACCCGGCACAGGTCGATGTTGCCCGGCTGTTAGAGCGTGCGCTGGCGGCTTAGACATCACGCGTGATAGAGAGTATCCTGATAGAAAAATTCCCCGCTTGACTTCAGCCAAGCGGGGAAATCGGACTGGATGCATGGCGGTCTGCAGTTGCGCAGCCGTGTGATCCCGGCATCAGTCTCACTCTAACGATCAAACGAGCTTGGCTTAATGCGCCGGTTCGTCTGCTTTCACCCCTTTCTGGTACAGGGTGTAGATATAAACCGGAATATTCAGGTCTTCTAAATGCTTGTAAATCAGCGGGCGGACTTCTTCCCAATCCAGACCGCCGACACCGGTGGCCAGACGTGGCAGCGCCAGACTTTCAATATTCTCGGCTTCAACCAGCTGTTTCAGATTTTTCAGGGTGCGGTTGACGTATTCTGTCGATGCTTTACCCGGCTTGGAACCGTTGTCATAGGCCGCTTCCTGAGTCATCAGATTAATGATGCGCTGACCTTCGGCATTGACCCAGGTCCATTGTTCACCCGCTTTAGGATGGTAAATATGGCAATAGTTACGGAAGTCTTTATACAGCGCCGGCCAGTGTTCGCGCAGACTTAAAGCCAGTCCGGTGGCAAAGTTATCATTTGGGGCAACACCGTGGGCAATGGCACGGGCTTGGCTCAATAAAATATCTCCAGAAACTTCATAAATCATGCTGTGAACTCCTGTTTTGGAAGAGGCTGTTTGAATTGATCTTCTAGCTTCATCTTAGCCTATCAGGAAGTTTTTTTAGCGTGCTATATAACTGCTAAGTCCTTGCAAAATAATAAAAAATATAAGATTTTGTGGTATAATTATAGGGGCAGAGCAGCTGAATCTACTTTCATTTTTTGACTGAAGAATGTTCAGAAAAACACTGCAAAATTTTTCTATACCGTTTCTTTTATTGTTACATGACTGTCGCAAAACTGCTGCTGAATTGTCCAAAAAAATGTATGATTGACTCCCCATTCCAAAGGGATGTCGACGGGAAGCAAAACGCAGTTTTAAGGCTAAAATGCGCTTGAATTTTGCGCAAATGTACCCATCAATACAGCGCAGGAACACCTGCATTCAAATCATGAACCGGAAGGATAAAGTGATGGCAAAGAAAAAACAGCCAGAAGTGATTCAGCATAACTTCGTGGCCAAATATATGCATGAGGTCAACAAGAGCCAGGTTTTTGTCGACCGGAAAAAGAATGCCAAACGCGGCTATAGCAAACACAAACAAGGGCGATATTCTGATGATTATCGCCCCTATTCATTCTGTCTGATTTAAATCAAAATATGGCTTAAGCGCCAACAATCCGGGTAGAGGCCTTGACCATATCGCCCAGACCATGGGTTTTAAAATAATATTCCATCCAGCTTTTCACCATCAGCGAATTATTCATTTTCAGCACCCGTTCCAGCTGCTCCTGTGCTTCGCTCATCGACACATGGCAAATCGCTTTACGCACGCGCAGAATGTTACTCGAACTCATCGACAGGGTATTAAAGCCCATCGCCATCAACAGCACCGCAGATAGCGGATCACCGGCCATTTCACCACAAATGCTGACCGGTTTATCGTACTTGTGACATTCCTTGACCAGACGGGTCAGTGCGCGTAGCACTGATGGATGGAAATGCGAATAGACGTTGGCCACGCGTGGATTGTTACGGTCCACTGCCAGCAGATACTGGGTCAGGTCATTGGAACCGACCGAGAAGAAATCGACCAGTTCGGCAAATTCATCAATCTGCAGCAGCACACTGGGCACTTCTACCATAATCCCGATACGCGGTTTATTGATCTTGACCTGTTCTTCTTCCTGTACCGCATGCCAGTCACGATCTAGCAGATACAGCGCTTCTTCGACTTCATTGACGCTGGTGACCATTGGCAGCAGGATGTGCAGATTGTTCAAGCCAATGCTGGCTTTGAGCATGGCGCGAATTTGCGAAGAAAAAATTTCCGGATGATCGAGGGTGAAGCGAATCCCGCGCCAGCCTAGCGCCGAGTTTTCTTCTTCAATCGAGAAATACGGCAGGTCTTTGTCTGCGCCAATATCCAGGGTACGCATTACCACCGGTTTATTGGCAAAATGGCTCAGCTGCTGGCGGTAAATGGCACGCTGTTCTTCTTCGCCCGGGAAACGATCCCGCAGCATAAACGGAATTTCAGAGCGGTATAGGCCGACCCCTTTGGCACCACGTTGTACCCCGCGTACCACATCAATCATCAGACCGGTATTGACATACAGTTTGACCGTCACGCCGTCTGGGGTAACGGCGTCCTTGGTTTCATACTGTTTCAGGTCTTTGGCAATCAGTTCTTCTTCTTTCTGAATTTCTTTATAGCGGGTGCGTAAACGCCGTGGCGGATTAATAAACACCCGGCCCTGATGCGCATCGACAATCATTTCTACGTCATCGAGGGTGTTGATCGGCAGTTCAGTCACCCCGACCACGGTTGGAATACCCAGTGCGCGCGCGACAATCACCATATGTGAGTTCATGGCGCCTTCGGTGGTGACAATTGCGGCAATTTTATCGACCGGTAATTCCACCAGTGCCGCGGTCGAGATTTCTTCACCAATCAGAATACTTTCATCGGTCAGTTCGCGGTGGCTGGCATCGGCTTCCTGCAAATAGGCCAGAATACGCCGGCCGAGATCTTTTAAGTCGGAAACCCGTTCACGCAGGTAGTCATCTTCCATCTGGGCAAACTGGGCAATGTGGTTGTCAATGACAATCCGCACCGCACCTTGTGCCCAATTACCATCCCGAATCAGTTCTTTAATTTCCGCCGGCAGGGCATTTTCATCCAGCATACGCAGGAACACGCTAAACAGCGCGCGTTCTTCGGCCATCAGCGCATCCTGCATTTTGTCATCCAGCGCCTGAATTTCCTGACGCACGGCATCTAGCGCGGTGTCGAGCAGTTTCAGTTCTTCGCTGATGTCATCGGCTTCACGGTCGGGTACCGCGGCCAAATCTGCTGGTGGATAGAGAATGACCGCGCGGCCAAGCGCAATCCCGCCCGAGCCGGAAACGCCCTGGAAGGTTTTGTAGGCCGGCAGATTGCTGGGTTTACGAAAGACGTCAATATTGCCAACGGCATGCGCATGCGCAATCACGCCAGAGAGCTGGGCGCAGAGCGTGACCAGAAAGGATTCAGCCGCTTCGCTAAAGTCCTGACATTCCTTGTTCTGCACCACCAGTACGCCCATGACCTTACGACGGTACATGACCGGCACGCCGAGGAAGGAATTATAAATTTCTTCGCCGGTTTCCGGTAAATACAGGAAGCGTTCATGTTTCGGTGCATCGTCCAGGTTGACGATTTCTTCACGCTGGCCGACCAGCCCCACCAGACCTTCACCTGTATGCAGAGACACATGGCCGACCGCTTCAGGATTCAAGCCCTTAGAAGCCATCAGCAGATAACGCTGGTTGCGCTCGTCAAGCAGGTAAATGGAGCAGACATCGACATGCATAGCTTCAGCAACCTGATTGACCATAATGTCGAGCGATTCATGCAAACTGGTGGACGCATTAATTTCCTGCACAATGCGTCTTAGGGTATCCAGTTGCATATTCGACATAAAGTCTGCTCCAAATCAGCGTTCCAGTTCTGTTCTCTTTATAGCAAGAGTCGTTTAAAAAATCTGCATGATCATACAGCTTTTTTCAGGCTTTCTTAGATGGCAATTGATGACATAATTCCACCATCGCCTTGCGGTACACATCGCGTTTGAAATTCACGACCTGACCCAGTGGGTACCAGTAACTGACCCACTGCCATTGATCAAACTCGGGCGGATCGGACAGGTTGAGCTGAATCAACTGGGCCGAGGCCGTGAGTTTGAGTAAAAACCATTTCTGTTTTTGACCAATACATACCGGATCGGAATCGGGCCGGATGTAACGGTGCGGCAAACGGTAACGCAGCCAACCTTTCGTTTGTGCGATAATTTGAACGTGTTCGGGCAGTAAGCCAACTTCTTCTCTCAGCTCACGATAAAGTGCCTGCTCAGGGGTTTCTCCATGCTGGATACCTCCTTGTGGAAATTGCCATGCATTGTGTCCAATGCGTTTTGCCCATAAAACCTGTCCAAAGTCGTTTGCCAAAATGATCCCGACATTGGGTCGGAAACCTTCTGAGTCGATCATTTGGCTACCTAAATATTCTGTAAATTATGCCTTTGCTTCCGGGGATTTTTATTTCTGTATCCAACACGAAAAAAAGCAAAGTTTAAAAATGTTAAAATTGCTATGATCTTAACGAATTTCTATCGACTAGCGGAGATAGATTTACAAATTTTTTCTTAAATTTCAGTTTTTACGAGTATTTTCATGAAATTGGCGCTATTTGATCTCGATCACACCTTGTTAAATACAGATTCGGATCATTCCTGGGGTGAGTTTTTAGTCAATGAAGGTCTGGTCGATCCGGTTCATCACCGCGCCATGAATGACAAATTTTATGAAGATTACAAAGCTGGCCAGCTTGACCCGATTGCCTATAACGAATTTGTATTCGAATTTCTGACCCAGCACGAGTCACACTACCTGACCGAACTGCATGAGTTGTTTATGCAAAAAGTGATTCGTCCACAAATGCGCCCGGAAGGTTTTAAGGCGATTCAGCGTCATCGTGAGGCCGGACATGCCCTGGTCGGTATTACCGCGACTTCGGATTTTATTACTGCACCAATTTTCCGTGAATTTGGCATTAGCGAAATCATTGCCACCAATGCTGAAGTGGTTGATGGCAAATATACCGGTAAAGTGATCAATACCGCCTGTTATCAGCAGGGCAAACTGGTACGTCTGGAACAGTGGCTGGCCGGACGTGAGGTGACCGAATCCTGGGCCTATTCAGATTCAATTAATGACCGTTTCTTGCTGGAATATGCAGACCACGCTATTGCGGTGAATCCGGATGATCGTTTGCGAGCCTTGGCGGTCGAGCAGGGCTGGGAGATTCAGGACTGGTCGATTGCTGCCGAATAAAAGCGCAGTTCATCTACACCAAGATCAGCAGACAGGGCCGCTATAACTGGCCCTGTTTTTTGTCTGAGCTGGTTGTCATCTATCTTGCAAATTTATGAAAAGGTGAATTTTTTTTAACAGCACTAGGATTTGCAGTTTTATATGCTATGGTGAAGACAAGAACAACAACAGGGAGATTCACGCATGCGCCAAACCCGACCAAGAATGACCAATCTGTTTGAACAACTGGGCCTGGACTCCAGCGAACAGGCGATTCAAGATTTTATCGGCCAGCATCAACTGGCGGCGGAAATTCATATTATGGATGCAGAATTCTGGAGTGATGGTCAACGTCAGTTTTTAGCTGAAAAAATTGCCTCGGATGGGGAATGGGCCATTACGGTCGACCAGCTGAATGAAGCGCTGCATGAAGACTCTGTGCCTCGCCGTTAAATCGTTCGTTTAATCCTCCAGATCATCAGGCCAAATCCAGAATTTGGCCTGATCCTTCGCTTTCTTTTCTATCTGTTTACGCAATCCGTTCCCAGAAGCTGACCTGCGCATAGGTATGCTGAAACTTGCGCTGGGTTTCCCGAATCACGAAGGGGATTTCCTGTGGTTCAGTTATTAAACGGAAATGCGGCTCTAGCAAGGCTTTTAAGCCATCCAAACTGCTCCAGTTTTCGCCATCTTTTTTAAAGCCACCCAGCCATTCACTGCGGACGGTATGTTCTTCCATCCATGTATAGGGCGAGCTGAGCATCAGAATACCGCCCATATTCAGCCGTGTATGAATCTGGCTTAAAAACTGCGCCGGATGATGCAGCCGGTCAATTAAATTGGCCGCCAGAATAAAATCATAGCCTCTGAAAATCGCTTTAAGATTACAGGCATCACCCTGGTAAAACTGGACTTTGTCCCGCACGTCGGCCAGTCCAAGTTGAGCCAAGTCACAGGCATGATAATCCACCAGTTCACCTTCGGTGCAGATGCTGTAATGCAGGGTTTCGCCCTGTGCCAGTTTGACGCCGTTCTGGATAAAGCGCGCTGAAAAATCAATCCCGACCACTTCATCAAAATAACGGGCCAGTTCAAAGCTGGCGCGTCCGGTGGCACAGCCAATATCCAGTGCTTTACGTCGTGGTTTGTCAGCCAGCTGGGTCAGGGCCAGTTGCACCAGTGTCTGGGCAAAATTGGCTACGCCAAAATATTCACGGCCATACTGAAATTCCAGATATTCAGACACCAGCCGGTCGGTTTCATATTGAGATTGAATCGCCAGCGGCTCCTGATCAGAAACCACATAGCGGAAACCGGCATGCTGGAAAAAATGCCGGCGAAAGGCATAGCGTGAGGCCAGTTCGGCTTCATTACCGGCAGAAATCCAGGAGCCACCTTTGATCAGATTATGCCGGCCATCAAAGGTTGGGGTGCTGAAATCATCATAAATCGGATGCACCACAAAACCGGGAAATGGATAAATCGGGGTTTCGGTCCATTGCCAGACATTGCCGCGCAGGTCATAAAAATCGCCATGCGGGAAGGTATTGACCGGACAGGAGGAAGCACCATAGGCCAGCGCCAGATTGGCAGGTGCAGACGGCTCATTTACGCCAGCCAGCTGTACCAGCCGATACCATTCCTCTTCGGTGGGCAGTCGTACTGGCTGACCAGTTTGCTTCGCTTTCCAGTGGCAAAAGGCTTTGGCCTCATGATAATTCACCTCCGCCGGCCAGTCCCACGGCATCGGGACTTCTTCGGTCATCAGCCGGAGTGACCAGTCCGACCCGTGTTTACGCCAGAAGGTCGGATATTTGGCCTGGGCAAAGCTGCGCCATTGCCAGCCTTCATCTTCCCAATAGCTCGCGTTCTGATAGCCCCCATCTTTAACAAAGGCCAGAAATTCCTGATTGCTGACCAGATAACGGCTGGCCGCAAAGGCCGCTACTTCTGCCTGATGCTGGCCATATTCATTGTCCCAGCCATAAACCGGGGCGTGCCGGTCTTTACCGAGCTGTACCCGGCCGGCTGCCACTGGAAGCAATGCGTTCTCTGGTGCGGTGCTAGTCAGGGTATTCGGCCGCCATGGTGGCTGTGTCTGGACATAGTCAAGTGCATGCTGGCGAATCAGCACGGAGGAGGTTTCCAGATGAATCCGCTCGTGTTCAATGCCCATCAGAATCGACCACCACGGATGCTGCCAGTCAATTGGCGTGCTCAGTGGTGCCTGTTCAATAATTTCCAGCACCGTGGCACGCACCTGATCGCGGTAGTGTTTCACCTGCGCGGGTGTCGGCCAGTCATAACGGCTGTCATCCAGGTCATCCCAGCTCATCTCATCCACACCCACCGCAAAGATGGATTCAAAATGTGGATTGATACGCTGTTCAATCAGTTTGCTGAGCAGCAGTTTGTTGATGAAAAATGTCGCGGTATGGCCATAGTAAAAAATCAGCGGATGGCGCAGCGCAATCGGTTTGCGATAAAAGGCCTCATCGCCGTTGAGGCAGCTAAACAGTGATTCATAACAGTCAAAGGTTTGCAGAAAATATTGCTTGAGGGTGGCACGTAGCGTATCGGCTTGTGTGACATCCAGCCGTGGACTGGGCTGTAAAGGCTGTGCACTGCCGGCTAGGCGCTGCTGGAGCGCCTGGGCTGAACTGAACGAAGGGGAATAGGCAAGCGGGGAAGTGGTCTGGTTCATCGCTCTGCTCCTGCATCATTTTTTATAAAGATCCTGGTGTCTTGTACGGGCACCTTGTCTTTTCAAATTACGCCAATTTGGAGCAGCGTGCTGTTTTGTTCAGTAACTGTACAGAAGGATGCGGCCGGTCGATGAACCTAGTCCGGCTGCTGCATAAAGTTAACCAGCGCCTGCGCCGCTTTGGACTGTGTGCGTCCCGGATGCCAGACCATGCCCAGCTGGCGGTTCATTTCCAGATTAATATCCAGCTGTTGCAAGTCCTGATTAATCAGGGTTTTCGGTAACACTGACCAGCCCAGTCCAATCGACACCAGCATACGGATGGATTCCAGCGGGTTATTGCTCATGGTGATTTTTGGCTTCACGCCCTGTTTTTCAAACTCGGCCAGGGTAATCTGGCTGGTATAGGTTTGTGCTGCTGGTAGCAGGCTCGGGAACTGGGTTAAATCTTCCAGCTTCAGTCTTTTCTGCTGGGCCAGCGGATGAAAAGGCGCAGCCACAAACACCAGCGGATCATTCCAGATGGTGACATATTGCAGCCGGTCATCACCTTGCGGCGGCAGGGTTAAAAAGGCCAGTTCCAGATCACCGGCCAGCACCTGTTCATGCGCCTGTTCCGAATCGACAAAATGCACATCTAAGGTGACATCGGGGAAATCCTGGACATAGCGACGTAAATGATTGGGTAGATGATGCAGGCCAATATGATGGCTGGTGCCAATTTTCAGGCGACCCTGCACCTGACCCTGTTCATGGCTTAAAGTATGATGAATATCGCCCAGTTCATTTAGCCAGTTTTTGACTTTGGGTAACAGCGAATGCGCAGCATGGGTTGCCTGCACGCCACGGCCGGCCGACTCAAACAGCTTGACCCCAAAATATTCTTCCAGGCTATGAATCCGTTTGGTGACTGCGGGCTGGGTAATAAACAGCTGATCGGCGGCCAGAGAAATCGAACCGGTTTCCATGACTTTTACAAAAGCTTCAAATGCTGCAAGATTCATCGCAATCACCTATAAAGATTTTTTATGCTTAAAATTATTATTTAGAAATTTTTAGAATTAATCAAAGATTATTTTTCTATAAATTGAAGTTCAACAACCATAACTTGAATATAAATATTTTAAAAACAGTAATTTAAGTTATATTAAAATAAAAAAGATCATCCTGAAGATGATCTTTTGGGAGGAACACCGGGCGAAAAATAGGCTAGGCGGTGATTTCCTCTGTGCCGTCTTGTGCTTTCTTTTCCCACATGCGTTCATGAATAAAATAGGCCACCGCCTGTACTGTTGGTTCCAATAAGCTTAAGGTAATGGCCATCCACAGACTGCCGGTAACGAAATAGCCGACAAGCATGGCCACCGTAATGTGCATCACATAGTAGCTAAAAGTCTTTTTAAACATTCGCTGGTTGTTTGCGACAAAGTTTTGAATATGCGCCATGATGATGTTCCTCGTATCTACAATTCAGTGCTGATAACATCATCATAGTCAGTACGAATTAATTTGTAAAAACGAATATTTTGTAAAATTCAATCGGAAAATTGAATTTTTAATCAGATGTTAATCTGAGCAAAAATCAATTATATTTATTCCATAAAGTTTTTTAACTGATAAAAATGATAAATTAGATTTATGTAATTGTGTGGTTATAATCGAAATTAATGACAGAATTACCCAGTCCAGTGGAGCACATCGACATGGCAGGCGAAACCCAAAAAGCAAAAACATTATATGACAAATTGTGGGATGACCACTTGGTAAAACAGCGTGATGATGGTTCGGCTTTATTGTACATCGACCGTCATTTGTTGCATGAAGTTACCTCTCCACAGGCCTTTGAAGGTTTGCAACTGGCTGGCCGTCAGCCATGGCGTTTAAGTGCCAATATTGCGACTCCGGACCATAATGTACCGACCTCGAAAAAAGAGCGTGAGCAGGGCGTAGCCGGTATTGAAGATGATACTTCGCGTATTCAGGTGCAAACCTTAGACGATAACTGTAAGACTTTTAATATCGTTGAATTTGATATTAACGATATCCGTCAGGGGATTGCTCACGTGGTTGGACCAGAGCAGGGTTTAACCTTGCCGGGAATGACGGTGGTATGTGGCGACTCGCATACCGCGACCCATGGTGCCTTTGGTTGTCTGGCACACGGGATCGGAACTTCAGAAGTTGAGCACGTGTTGGCCACGCAATGTTTAATTCAGAAGAAAATGAAAAACATGCTGGTACGCGTAGATGGTCAGTTGGGTCAGGGCGTGACCCCGAAAGACGTGGTGCTGGCGATTATTGCCAAAATTGGTACAGCAGGTGGTACGGGCCATGCCATTGAATTTGGCGGTCAGGTGTTCCGTGATATGTCGATTGAAGGCCGTATGACCGTGTGTAACATGGCAATTGAAGCCGGTGCACGTGTCGGTATGGTCGCGGTTGATGAAAAAACCATTGAATATGTAAAAGACCGTCCTTATGCACCAAAAGGCGAGCAATGGGATCAGGCTGTGGCGTACTGGAATACCTTGCATTCAGATGCCGATGCGCATTTTGATACTGTCGTGGTATTACAGGGCGAAGAGATTGAACCACAAGTGTCTTGGGGTACTTCACCTGAAATGGTCATTCCGGTTTCTCAGGCAGTACCAACTTTGGAACAGGCCAAAGATGAGGTACAGCGCAATGACTGGACCCGTGCTTATCAATATATGGGCTTAACTGCTGGTCAGGCTTTGGCAGATATCCAGCTGGATCGTGTCTTTATTGGTTCATGCACCAACTCGCGTATTGAAGATATCCGTGCTGCGGCAGACGTGATTAAAGGCCGTAAAGTAGCGCCAAGCATTAAACAGGCGATGGTGGTACCAGGTTCTGGTTTGGTCAAACAGCAGGCAGAAGCAGAAGGTTTGGACAAGGTCTTCCTGGAAGCCGGTTTTGAATGGCGTGAACCAGGCTGCTCGATGTGTCTGGCCATGAATGCCGACAAGTTACAGCCAGGCGAGCACTGTGCATCGACCTCAAACCGTAACTTTGAAGGTCGTCAGGGCAATGGTGGTCGTACCCATCTGGTCAGCCCGGCCATGGCAGCAGCAGCGGCAATTGCCGGTCACTTTGTGGATGTTCGTTCATTCTAAGTTTAAGCCCTCATCCCAGGCCGCTCCTTGCTGGAGCGGATGTGAGAGAGACTACGGATTCATTGGAACATAAATATGAAAGCTTATACCGTTGAACAGGGTATCGTTGCACCTTTAGACCGTGCCAATGTCGATACCGATTTAATTATTCCAAAACAGTTCTTGAAATCAATCAAACGTACCGGTTTCGGTGACAACCTGTTTGATGAATTGCGTTATTTAGATGAAGGCTATCCGGGTCAGGACAATTCAACCCGTCCTAAAAACCCAGATTTCGTCTTGAACCAGCCGCGTTATCAGGGCGCCAGCATTTTAATTTCACGTGCCAACTTTGGTTGCGGTTCCAGCCGTGAGCATGCGCCGTGGGCTTTAAGTGAATACGGCTTGCGTACAGTCATTGCCCCAAGTTTTGCGGATATCTTCTTTAATAACTGCTTTAAAAACGGCATGTTACCGGTGATTTTAACCGAAGCGCAGGTTGATCAGCTATTTAAGGAATGTGCAGCCAATGAAGGTTATCAGTTAACTATTGACCTTGAAGCACAGGAAGTCCGTACGCCAAACGGTGAAGCATTCAAGTTTGAAGTTGATCCATTCCGCAAGCATTGCCTGTTAAACGGTCTGGATGATATTGGTTTGACCTTGCAAGATGCCGATGATATTCGCGCGTATGAGGAGAAAACCAAAGCCGCGCGTCCGTGGGTGTTTGCGGAAATTCAAGCTTAAGTTATTTCGTAAATAGGCATAGCACGGGCGTCGAACTCTTGTTAACATTCAAGGCATAATAATTTAAATATTCTGCTTTTTGATGAGGTTGGGCTCGGGCTATGTTGAAGGTTTTTCGTCGGCTTGCTGTATTGGGGGGAGTGGCTACGCTGTTAACAGCATGTCAAACCTGGGATACAGCACGTCTAAAACAGGTAAAAGAGACACAGGCATCCCAATCCAATGCACGTATTTATTGTTCAGGTACCGAGCATTGCGAGTTTGAGCGCTTGAACCGGGTCATGATCATGGATGCTGAAAGTCAGCGTCTGAGTCGTGAAGCCATCAAGCAGGGACTGGTGCGCTTGCAGGCAGATTCACTACGGCAGCCTAATCCGCTATATCTGTCGGTTCCAGCTAAACAGCATGAAGTGGTGATCCGGTTCTATCCGATTTCCCGTGATCAGGCCGAAACCCTGCACGTCATTCATCAGTTTAAGCCGCGTCAAACGTACACTTTTAAAATGTACCGTGACCGCAGCAAGCATAAAGGCAGTCTGCTGAATGTTTCGGCGCCAGAGCCGCTGTGTGTGGATCTTTTACAAAACCAGAAAATTATTCGACGTTTCTGCAAACCTTATAATGTCTTACATGGACTGGGGGAATTTGTGGAACAGAAAATTTAGTCTCCACAGTCGTTGACTGCTACAGGAAATGGAAAAACTCATGTCAAAACATATTTTGATTCTTGCCGGTGACGGTATTGGCCCAGAAATCGTCACAGCAGCGGAGCAGGTGCTTACGCGTGTTAATGAAAAGTTCAATCTGGGCTTGACGTGGGAACAGGGATTGTTAGGTGGTGCCGCGATTGATGCGCATGGTTCACCTTATCCGGATGTGACGTCTGAACAGGCGAAAAAAGCCGATGCTTTATTGCTCGGTGCAGTTGGTGGTCCAAAATGGGATACGATTGAGCGTTCGATCCGCCCGGAACGTGGCCTGTTAAAATTACGTAGCGAATTAAACCTGTTTGCTAACCTGCGTCCAGCGATTCTGTATCCGCAACTGGCTGATGCGTCTAGCTTAAAGCCGGAAATTGTATCGGGTCTGGATATCCTGATTGTACGTGAACTGACGGGTGGGATTTACTTTGGTCAGCCACGTGGTATTCGCGAGCTGGAAAATGGCGAGAAACAGGGCTTTAACACCGACGTCTATGCTGAATCAGAAATCAAGCGTATTGCCAAAGTGGCTTTTGAAATGGCCAAACTGCGTGGTGGTAAAGTCTGCTCGGTGGACAAAGCCAACGTGCTGGAAGTAACTGAGCTGTGGAAACAGACCGTGACCCAGTTACACGCTGAACAATATCCAGAAATCAACCTGTCACACATGTATGTCGACAATGCGGCAATGCAATTGGTACGTGCACCAAAACAGTTTGACGTACTGGTAACCGGTAACCTGTTTGGTGACATCCTGTCTGATGAAGCAGCAATGCTAACCGGTTCTATTGGCATGTTGCCATCTGCCTCTCTGGATGAAAATGGCAAAGGCATGTATGAGCCATGTCATGGTTCAGCACCAGACATCGCTGGCCAGAACATTGCCAACCCGTTGGCGACCATCTTGTCTGTGGCAATGATGCTGCGTTATACCTTCCGTGAAGAAGCTGCCGCGAAAGCGATTGAAGATGCAGTGGGCAATGTGCTTGATCAAGGTTTACGTACGGCTGACATCATGTCTGAAGGCATGAATAAAGTGGGTACTCAGGAAATGGGTCAGGCTGTGGTTGCGGCATTGGGCTAAGTCTCGACAGCAAATCAAAAAACGCAGCTGCAGGCTGCGTTTTTTTATGGCTATTGAATAGCTAGGTCTAGATTCAGCGCTTAACAGGTGCGACCGGTATAGTGTACAGAGTGGGCAATATTCTGTTCCAGCCGGAACACAATCTGGCAGTGCAGGTTAACATCATAGCTGTTGGCTGGGCCAATGGGCGCTGGAATATGGGCTGGACCGGTGGCCGGGGCATTCGCTACAGGAATCGGAATGCTGATTGGGCGTATAACGGTGTAGGTGAGCGCCTGTGGGCTGATTTGTGGTGAACTGACCTGTTCGTAACCGAGCAGGCTTAAATCGAGCTGCTGGCGAATCTGCTGGCTGGACTGGCCGACAAATTGGGCCAGATAGGCATCACGTTCAGCTCGGGTACTGGACGGCGTGGTTACACAAGCGGAGAGACTGAACGCGAGGAGCGCCAAAGCAACGGAGCGAGAGACAAACATGCGCGATCTCCATTGAATAAAACTTCATTCTAGGCAAGGACAGCCTAAAAATATGTGTATATTCGATAAGCGGCAGATCTTGACGCCATTTTTCGCTATTACGCAGCATCAGCAGCCAATAAAAAAGCCACTGTTGAAGGTGGCTTTTTGCTTGCGCTAAAACTTAGCGTGCACGATAGGTAATACGACCTTTCGTTAAGTCATAAGGCGTCATTTCAACTTTCACGCTGTCGCCAGTTAAAATGCGAATATAGTGCTTGCGCATTTTACCTGAAATATGGGCAATCACCTCGTGACCGTTTTCTAAACGTACACGGAACATAGTATTAGGAAGCGTTTCGGTGACAACGCCTTCGAACTCGATGAGTTCCTCTTTATTGGCCATAGCCTACCTGATGATCAAATTGGAAAGGCGCAAATTATAGTCAATTTTTTTGAAAAAATCAAGGTGAAACCCGCCGCAGATGAATCATCTGTCAGTAAAATAAGCGAACAAAACATTTAAATTTTTTCTACAAAAAAACGTGGTGGATGGTTGTCAGTTTGGTCAATCACAGTTAATCTAAAATCAATCTTTTTAAGTATAAATGAAGAACATACAAGGAAGGTCTTTGCGTGGGTCAGCTAACTGATGCATCGGTTGTATTGCGATTAGGCTACCAAGCGATTCGTCGTGCCGGTTTGCCAACCGAAGAAATATTAACAAAAGCAGGTGTCGCACTTAATCAGGTTGAGGCCAATGATCGTACGCCTTTGGGCGCGCAGTATGCGTTTTGGGTGGCGGCGGAAGAAGTCAGCCGTGACCCGGATATTGGTTTGCATCTGGGTGAACATTTGCCGCTCTATCGTGGTCAGGTGATTGAGCATCTGTTTATTTCTTCGGAAAATTTTGGTGAAGGTTTAAAACGGGCATTGGCCTATCAGCGTTTAATCAGTGATGCCTTTGATGCCAAACTGGTGATTGAAGATGACCGCTGTTATTTAACCAATGGTCAACAGCCGTGGGCTGACAATATTGTCAATCGTCACTTTTCTGAATGTGCCATGTCGGGCATTTTGCGTTTCTTCAAGTTTATTACCGAAGGCAAATTCCAGCCGCTGTATATCGACTTTAATTTCCAGCAGGGCGCTGCCGATGATGAATATTTCCGGGTCTATGAGTGCCCGGTCAGTCTGGGGCAGAATGAAACACGACTGTATTTCGATCCCTCTATTTTAGAATATCCGCTGTGGCAGGCCGAGCCGGAGCTGTTGCAGTTACATGAGCAGCTGGCGCTGGAGAAGCTGCAGGAACTGGCGCGTTATGATCTGGTCGGTGAAGTACGCCGGGCGATTGGGTCGACCCTAGAAAGTGGGGAAACCACATTGGAAACCGTGGCAGCGCAGCTGAATATCACGCCGCGTCGTTTACGCACCCAGCTGAGTGAGGCCAATACCAGTTTCCAGCAGATTCTCTCGGATTATCGTTGCCGTCTGGCTAAAAAACTGCTGGCCAATACCAATGAAAGCGTGGAGCGGATTGTGTATCTGACCGGATTTTCTGAACCGAGCACCTTTTACCGGGCTTTTAAACGCTGGACCAATGAAACACCGGTCGAGTACCGGAAACGTAAACAGCGTTAAGCATCTCCGCAGTCCCCCTTGATTAAAGGGGGATTTTTTTAGAGTTGCCGCTTGATGCAAGGGTGACTTTCGTTTTTAAAGCTTGGAGTGGCAAGAATGAAACCACTCCCTGAGTAAAAGGGGGGCGGAATACAATTATTCCGGCATATTCAGCCAATGCGGACCTAAAGGCACTTGAGGCAAGTCAAACTGCTCTGGATAGTGCGCCTGGATAAAATACAGGCCATCGGGTGGGGCGGTAATGCCAGCCGCTTTACGATCCTGTGCGGCAAAAATTGTATCAATATGCTCAATATCATACATACCTTGGCCAATTTCCAGCAGACAGCCCATGATATTCCGCACCATATGATGCAGGAAACCATCGGCCTGAATATCGAGCACCAAATAATGCCCATGACGGATCAGGCGGCAATGGCTGACGGTGCGGACCGGCTGATTGGACTGACAGGCTGCGGCACGAAAACTTTCAAAATTATGCGTGCCTTCAAACTTTTGCGCGGCAGCAATCATCTTGTCGACATCCAGCGCATAGTAGGCATGGGTGACCTGTTTATGCAGCAGGGCCGGGCGCTGTGGATGGTTATAGACCACATAACGGTAGCGGCGCGCACAGGCCTTAAAGCGGGCATGAAAATCCATGTCCATAGCCTTAATCCACTGAATGGCAATGTCTTTGGGTAACTGGCTATTGGCTCCCATCAGCCAGCCACGTTCAGGGCGAACGGCTGTCGTGTCGAAATGTGCCACCATGTTGGTGGCATGCACGCCGGCATCGGTGCGGCCAGCGCCATGCAGGATAATCGGTTCATCGGCAATTTTAGAGAGGACTTTTTCCAGCGTTTCCTGCACGCTCGGGACGCCTGGTTGCTGGGTTTGCCAGCCCCGGTAGCGAATACCACAAAATTCAATCCCGACCGCAAAACGTTGCATATTCACCTCAAATTGGCCTTAGTCATACCAATGCTGTTGCCATTGTTCTCTGCGCGGGTATTGTAAATACATTTTTAATGCTTTTGCATACAGATCTGCATGTCCAAAGCCATCATTGACTAAAATTTTACTGTCCTGAATCCAGCTACTGATCGCATAACGCTGATCCAATAGGCCAAATGGTACTTGGGTGGTCAGAATCACGGCACAATCTTGCGTCTGTAAGGATTGTAGCAACGTCAGGAGTGTTTCATTTACAGCCAGGTTACCGGTGCCAAAACCTTGTAAAATCAGGCAATGCGGTGGCTGCTGGGCGATCAGTTTCAAATTGGCGAGCTGCTGCTCTAAACCAATCGGCTGCATCATCACACTCATGCAGTTGAAGTGTTGTGCTTTGTCCAGATCTGCAGCTTGTACCAAGTAGGCGGCTTGTTCTTTTTGATTTAAAGCACTGCTGGCGGCCTGACCCTGAAAGGCATTCAGCTCGGTGGTATGACATTTTAAGGCGCTGCGACCATGGAAACACTGATGATGAAACGCCAGATACACGCCAACCGGCAATTGCAGCACTGATTCCAGGGCAAAATTCAGGTTATCCAGCGCATCACTGAAGTCACGGGTGTTCTGTCCATCTATGGTCAGCAGTGGATACTGGCTGCCAGTCAGCACCACATGTGCAGACTGCGCGATAAAGTGTGCCAGCACGGCACTGGCATAGCTTAAAGTATCGGTACCATGAATGATGACAAAATGCTGAAACTGTTGTAACTGCAGCTGCTGGATAAACTGCACCAGACGTAACCAGTCGGTCGCGGTACAGCGGCTACTGTCCTGAATCACCGGTGCCACAAAACATTCCACCGACAGATGTAGCGGTAGCACATGGCGCAGCTGGGGAAGAAACTGTTCTGCAGGCATGGGGCTGAGTGGCTCGCCGACACAGCCAAAGGTACCGCCCATATAAATTAATGCAATTTTTTTCATCATAAAAAAAGCAGCCAAGGATGACTGCTTTATCTTAGTGAGATTTGCTTCAAGAAGCTATTTGATTGAGTAACTTCGTGGCGTGTTTCTGCTGTGCTGCAGAATAGTTTGCTTCTTTTTCTGCCAGCAGGGCACGGGCTGCATCATAGGCACCCAGCTCAATATATTGCTGAGCCAGATCCAGATTCAGCTGGATTTCATTGACTTCGCCCAGTTCCGGGAAGGACTGAATCAGTGGATCATGCGGATCCACTGCAGTTGCCGCCACCGCAGCAATAGCGGGCTCTTCAACCATTGGTGCTTCAGGTGCTGCTGGTGTCGCTTCAATGGTTGGTGCGCTATCTAAGTCAAACTGGAACAGCGGTGCAGTGTCTGCTGGTGCGGTAACCGCAGGTTCTACCGGCTGTTCAGCCACCGGTGTAGGACTGATCGAGAAATCAAAACTAAAGTCTGATTTTTCTTCCGCAGGTGGGGTGGTGACGGCCGGTGTGGTCGCAGGTGTGGCTTCAGTTGCGGTCTTTTCCAGCTCAAACGAGAAATCCAGTGCCTGAGGTTCTTGTGCCGCCGGAGTCACTGGCTCAACCGGTGTTACCGGTGCAGCCACTTGGGTGCTGTCAGCCGAGTCAAAAGACAGATTAAATTCAAGAGGTTGAACCTCTTCTGCTTTTGCTGGCGCAGGGGTGTTAACAGGCGCAGCCGAGGTACTTGGGGTAAATTCCAGATCTGGTACCGGAGCACTTTCGGTTTTTGCGACTGGCGTTTCGGTTTTGAGTGACTGTTGTAACTGGTCAAATGACGTGCTGGCTGTGCTTGAACTGCTGGATTGAATCAGTGCATCAAAATCCGCAGGGGGTTGTGTTTTTGCGCTAACTGGTGTTTCAGAAAATGCTGCAGTAGTTGGCGCTGCAGAGGCCGGTGTTTCTGCTTTGGTTTGAGAAGCTTTCTGTGCTTCGATTTTAGCTTCAGCCTGAGCCAGAATATCTTCCAATCCCAGATTCTTCAGATGATCCAGCAATTGGCGGGTGGCAAATTCATCTTTTTGGGTCAAATGCACATCCAGTAATAGCAGATACAGTTCATGCAACGACGGGTCACGTTTCAGCGCCTGATTAATCTGCGCTTCGGCCGAGAAAAAGTTACGGTCACGAATCTGGGTCTCAATGGTCTGGCGTAAATCTGCCGGAAGTGGTGTGCTTCCTTGTGGTTCGGCAACAGGCTCAGCCACTACGGCAGTTTTGACCGTAGTTTTCTTCGTAGTGGTGCTTTTCTTGGCCTTGGTTTTACTGGCTGCAGCCGGTTTTTTTGCTGCTGGTTCGGATTCTTTATTGGCTTCACGCTTTTTTAACACCAGCGCGATGACCAGTAACAAAATAAATGGAATCACATAAATCAGCATGTTGCTACCCCTTAGGCAGAGAGGGATAAACCATCTCTCCTGAAAAAAATCATGTTGAGTAATACGTTAGAGTTTTGGCTTATTTTCGGCTTGTTGCTTTTTCAACTGTTGTTGCAATTCAGCAAGACGCACATTGAGTAATTGAATTCTTTGATCCTTCTGACTTAATGCCAATTCTAACTGTGTTACGTTTCTCTGTAATTTAACGGTTTTCTCACGCGCTGTCATAACTTTTAGTGACAACTCTTCTGAGGTTTGCGCGCTTTGTGTGTTCTTTTTGGCAGAACCTTGGGCAGAATCTTGCTGATTTTCTGCCACCAGGCTCATTTCGGCCTGACTGATCCGGTATTTGGCCTTGCCAGACTGGCGTGAAGGCTGAGTTGCTGGGATCGGCACGGTCTTTTTCGCGGCTTTTTGCCCGCTGCTGACGGCCTGTAAATTCAAGGTGGCACCGCGGCGTAAACGGTTGGCATCGCCCTGAATAAAGGCATGTTCATTATGGGCTTTAATCTGTTGCATCACTTCGCCGACCGGCTGCTGGTTCTCTGCGGCGATACGTGAGGCAATGGCCCATAGCGATTCATTGGATTGCACCACATGCCGTGCTGTGGTTGATGCTGGCGCAGATGGAGCTGGCGCTTTGGGTGCTGTAACCGGTGCCGGCTTTGCCGGTGCTTGCTGTTGCTGCGCTTTTAACTGCTCGGCATATTTCTTGACCAGTGGATCTGCTGAAACCGAGGCAGATGTATTTACGGCAGCTGTGTTGCCCGCGTTATTTGTAGAGGCCGGTTGAGCTGATGTCGCCGGAGTTGATGGCGTAACCGCTGACACAGGGCTTGCAGCCGGCTGTGCTGCTGCGCTGACAGCTGGTGTGGTTGATGGACTTAAAGCCGGTGGCGGGCTGGCTTGAATCGCTAGGGGTGCTTCTACACTGCGCGTGGTGCTGGCAGATGCCGTGGCTGCAGTATAGGCGGTACTAGTCGGCAAGTTTAAGGCAATGTCCCGTTCATTCACGACCATGACCGGTGTTAGTGGCTGCTCTTTCGGTTGCAGCTGCGCGCGTTGTTCTGCCAGGGTACTACGTTTCAGTGAGGTTTTAATATGCTGTAAACGCGTGGCCGAGCCTTCACGAATTTTGACCACAATATTCAATTCGGTATCGGTCAGTGGCCGAGATGAGGTAATGGTAATGACCCCGTTGCCGGCACCATCACGTCGGGTAAAGAAGTTTAAATGACCCGGTGGACGATGGCTGGCACCAATGGCCATCAAGTCTTCTGCCGAGGCCAGACTGACTTCAATTGGCGCATTGACATTGGACTGACGGAAGTTCATTTCAGCATACAGCAATTCCCCAGGTGCTGACTGAATCTGAACAGGATCGACATTAATCGCATGAATATGTTGTGAGGCAAGAATAGCTAAAATCGCGATCTTTAATTTGTTATATACGGTCATCTTAATCGTTAGCTCGGTCATTTATCGCATAGCGAAAAGAATAGATTAGCGAGTTGTAAGTCGATTGTAAAATATTTACAGGCTAGTTACATAAAAAGCCGATCTTTTCAGATCGGCTTTTTGTAATTTACTTTTGCTTAAAAGGCTTACGCGTTTTTGTAGTCAATTAAGATGCGTAGCATACGGCGTAATGGTTCTGCCGCACCCCAAAGCAACTGGTCACCGACGGTGAACGCGCCCAGGTATTCTTTACCCATGTTCAGCTTGCGTAAACGGCCCACAGGAACAGTTAAGGTACCGGTTACTGCAACAGGGGTTAAATCTGTCATAGAGGCTTCACGGGTATTTGGTACCACTTTCGACCAGTCATTGGCGCTGGCGATGATATCTTCGATTTCATCCAGAGGTACATCTTTACGCAGTTTCAGGGTAAGGGCCTGAGAGTGACAACGCATGGCACCAATACGGACACAGTGACCATCAATTGGTACGATTTGCTGGTTGCCTAAAATCTTGTTGGTTTCAGACTGACCTTTCCATTCTTCTTTCGACTGGCCATTTTCCAGCTGTTTGTCGATGTATGGAATTAAAGAGCCAGCAAGCGGTACACCGAAGTTGGCTGACGGGAAACCTTCGCCACGTTGCAGTTCAGCAATTTTAGAGTCGATGTCCAGAATTGGAGAACGTGGGTCATCTAGCAGTTCTTTGGTGTTGTTATACAGGTAGCCCATACCGGTGATCAGTTCACGCATGTTCTGCGCGCCCGCACCCGAAGCTGCCTGATAAGTCATCGAGGTTGCCCATTCCACCAGATTGTTCTGGAACAGACCGCCTAAGCCCATCAACATGAGTGAAACCGTACAGTTACCGCCAACAAATGTTTTGGTGCCTTTCACCAGACCATCTTTAATCACGTTCATGTTCACCGGATCAAGTACGATAATTGCTTCATCATCCATACGCAGGGTAGATGCTGCATCAATCCAGTAACCGTTCCAGCCTTCAGCTTTCAGTTTCGGGAACACGTCTGAGGTATAGTCGCCACCTTGACAGGTAATAATGACATCCATTTGCTTCAGACTGTTAATGTCCGTTGCATCCATAAGTGCTGGGGCAGTTTTACCGCCAAACGCTGGTGCTTCACCACCGGCATTACTGGTAGAGAAATAAAATGGCTCAAAATGAGCAAAATCATTCTCTTCAACCATACGTTGCATAAGGACGGAACCTACCATCCCGCGCCAACCGACCAGACCTACTTTCATGTCACTTTGCCTCGGTGCGTAAAAAAACAAAAAGGAGTATGAGTGTATCAAAAGGGGACACAACTGCAAGCTCTACATAATCAAAACATCATTATTATTGAGTGAAATAACTTGTTTGTGTTACATACAAAATTGATAACGTTAGATTTCTATTTAAAAAAAAAGAGAAAAATGAACTTTCTAAGTAGGTGCATATGATTTGGGTGGAAATGCTGGCCATTTTCGTCATCTGGATCAGCTTCTGGTCGCTGATTCCGCGGGATGAATGGTGGTTTCGAGGTGCCGATTTTCCCAGATTGCAGGTTCTGGTGCTGGGGATTGTGGCCTTTGTGCTGATGCTGCTGTGGGATGCGGCCTGGGATACGCCGCGCTATGTGATTTTAACCGGCCTGATTGCCGCCCTAGCGTACCAACTGAAAATGGTGCTGCCTTATACCTTTATCTGGAAAAAGCAGGTCAAAAAGGTCAAGCCGGAGCAGTTAAATCCCGATCAGCAAATTTCATTAATGGTTTCCAATGTATTGACCACCAACCAGAAATATCATCTGCTCATTGCTGAAATCCGGAAATACCAGCCCGATTTGGTACTGACGCTGGAAACCGATACGGTCTGGCAGCAGCAGCTGGCGGTGATTGAACCGGATTATCCTTATCGCGTGCCGGTGCCGCTGGACAATTTATATGGCATGCATCTCTATAGCCGCCTGCCCTTAAAAGAGACTGAAGTGAAATTTATCCTTAGCGATGAAATTCCGTCAATTCATACCACGGTCATCTTGCGTTCAGGCCAGCCGGTGCAGCTGTATTGTCTGCATCCGAAACCGCCGAGTCCGACTGAAGCCAAAGATTCGACCCTGCGTGATGCCGAGCTATTAATTGTCGGCGATCAGATTAAAGATCTGGATGAAAGCTGTATTGTGATGGGCGACCTGAATGATGTGGCCTGGTCCCGCACCACACGTCTGTTTCAGCGCATCAGTGGCCTGCTGGACCCGCGCGTCGGCCGGCATTATGTCAATACTTTCCATGCAGATTATCCCTTATTGCGCTGGTCGCTGGACCATGTGTTTCACAGTACCGATTTTGCCTTGGTGGAGATGAAGCGTTTGCCACATATGGGCTCAGATCATTTTCCGGTCTATGTGGTGTTACAGACCGGTCGGGTGTTTGAGCACATTCAGGAAGAGCTGGAACAGACTGAAGCCGATGAAGAAGAAGCGCAGGAGGCGATTCAGGAGGGTATTGAAAAAGCCGAGCGGGAAGAAAAAATCGTGACCGATGATTTGGCTCAGGATTATAAGCAGGGCAGCAAGACGCCATGAAATTTGAGGAAAAGTGTAAGAAATGGCTTACACAGATTTAGGCCGATGGCCAATAGCTGAAACCGAGCAAGCTGCGTATTCTAAGCATATCGGCAGATGGAGTTGGGAAAGGAGAGTCCCGTTAAGGAAGTTGAAGCCGGTGGATTGTCATCATGGAGATGATGCAGGAATGGAAAGCCAGAGATAACAACAAAAAAGTTTTGAAAGCACAACCTCATAAGCCCGAGTTTTGCAGGATGCAGAACTCGGGTTTAACTTTATGGGCTGTCGTGTCCTGGTATTTTGATCAGCATATGGTATTTGACTCGCAGAAAGATTGGCTTAATACAGCTGTATTGCTTAGTACAGCTGCTCATAGCCTTGTGGACGGGTCTTAAAACGGCGATGAAACCACATATATTGAGTCGGCGCGATGCGCAGCTGACGTTCAATAATCAAATTAACACGCGTCGCATCATCGACTTCATCCTCACTTGGTAAACGCTCAACCGGTGGCTCAATCAAGACATGATATTTCGGATTTTTAAGATCACCATGGCGGTAGAAATACAGCGGAATTGCGGCGGCTTTGGTCATTTTCAGTAAACGACGATGCGCAGTCACGGTGGCTGCCGGCACGCCAAAGAATGGCGCCATTACGCCTTGTTTCAGGCCAAAATCCTGATCCGGACTGTACCAGATGGCATGGCCATTTTTCAGGTTACGTACCAGACCACGCATATCATCATGGTCAATCTGATGGGCATAAATGGTGGCCCGGCAGCGGTAAATCAGCATATCTAACAGCGGATTGTTCTGCGGACGATAGACCACATCGGGTTCAAAATACTGGGCACATAAATAGCCGCCGGCATCAAGCAGGGTCGAGTGGGTGCCCAGCAACAAGACGCCTTTGCCTTCCGCTTGCGCCTGCTGAATATATTCCAGACCTTCAATACTGACCCGGCCCTGGAACCATTTCGGGCTATACCAGGCATTTAGGGTTTCAAATACGCCAATCATCTGGTCAACAAAAACCTGGCGCGCGTTGTCCTGCACCTCTTGCGCAGACCATTCTGGAAAGCAAAGCTCCAGATTGCGGACAGTGGTTTTACGGCGTGAATGCAGATAGCGAAACGCCAGCTGGCCCAGCCACTGGCCTAAACGGTACTGAATGGCCCACGGCAAGATTGCCAAAATCATCAGGAAGATAATACCGATCCAGATGCTCCAGTATTTCGGTAGCAGAAAGGACCATTGAAATTCACCAGGTTGATAATCTTGCGGTTGCGGCATAGTGACGTTTTAAAATGAAGGTTAAATGCAGTGTAGCATGAACGATTTTGAAGATGAAAAGCATCTGCCGCTGTCCGGCAGATGCTGTGAAGCGGGTGAATTAACAGCCTTTGCTCATATTTTCCAGCTCATCCCAGCGTTCCAATTTTTCCAGCAGAATCTCTTCAATTTCTGCCAGACGCTGCGAGGCTTGGGTTGCAGCTTCGGCATCGGATACAAACCAGGAACCATCAGCCAGTTTCTCTAACAGTTCAGCCTGTTCTGTTTCCAGCGCTTCAATTTCAGCCGGCAGCTGGTCCAGCTCACGCTGATCTTTATAGCTGAGTTTCTTTTTCACAGGCGCCGGAGCAGCTTCTACTTTTGCTGCTTCTGCCTTGGCCTGGGCCTTTTTCACCGCCATTTTCTGGTCAACCACGGTTTGATCCGGACGCTGCTGTAAATAGTCCTGATAGCCGCCGACATATTCTTCAATATGGCCTTTGCCATCAAACACCCAGGTCGAGGTGACCACGTTGTCCATAAAGGCACGGTCATGCGAAATCAGCAGCAAGGTGCCTTTGTATTCAGCCAGCATTTCTTCCAGTAGTTCCAGCGTGACCATATCCAGATCGTTGGTCGGCTCATCCATCACAATTAAATTGGATGGTTTCAGCAAGAGTTTGGCCAGTAGCACGCGGTTACGTTCACCGCCGGACAAGGCTTTGACCGGGGTACGCGCACGTTCCGGGTTAAACAGGAAGTCTTGCAGATAGCTGTAGATATGACGGCGCTGTCCATTGACATCAACAAAGTCGGAACCTTCAGAAACGTTGTCCTTGACGGATTTTTCCAAATCGAGCTGGTTACGCAGCTGATCAAAATAGGCAATTTCCAGCTGGGTGCCGATTTTAACGGTACCGCTGTGTTCTACTTCATCCAAAATGGCTTTAATCAGGGTGGTTTTACCGACCCCGTTATCTCCGACCAGACCAATCCGGTCGCCACGCATGACAATGGCCGAGAAGTCTTTGATTAGCGGCTTGCCATCATAGCTGACGCCCAGATGTTCAATATCAAAGACCAGTTTGCCTGAACGCGCAGCTTCCTGTACGCCCATGTTGACTTTGCCTTGCTGGAAGCGACGCGCTTTGGATTCTTCGCGTAAGGCTTTCAGGGCACGAACACGACCTTCGTTGCGGGTACGACGCGCTTTAATACCCTGACGGATCCAGGCTTCTTCTTCGGCCAGTTTTTTCTCAAACAGGGCATTCTGTTTTTCTTCTGCTTCCAGCTGCAGGGCTTTGAGATCCAGATAGCGTGAATAGTTGCCTTCATAACTGCGCAGAATCCCGCGATCCAGTTCGACAATACGGGTTGCCAGACTGTCGACAAAGGTCCGGTCGTGCGAAATAAACAATAAGGTCAGGTTGTTCTGATCGAGCAGGAATTTTTCCAGCCATTCGATACTTTCAACATCTAAATGGTTAGTCGGCTCATCCAGTAACAGGATGTCCGGTTGGGTCAGCAGGGCACGGGCCAGCAGCACGCGGCGTTTACGGCCACCGGAAAGATCTGCCAGATCGGCATTCGGGTCCAGCCCCATTTTGCTTAAAATAGAGTTGACCTTGTTTTCCAGTGCCCAGCCATCAAGCTGATCCAGTTTGTGTTGCAGTTCACCCATGCGCTCGCAGGCGGCCATATCGCCCAGTACGCAGGCATCATTGGCGGCATGATAGGCACGCAGGACTTCTGCTGCTTCACCGGCACCATCGGCGACAATATCGGCAACCTTGCCCGAATCCATCGGGACATCCTGGGTGAGCATGGACACGGTTAAGCCATTTTGAATCGAGACTTCACCGGCATCGGGCAGTAAGCTTCCTTCAATCAGTTTAAGTAAGGTAGACTTACCTTCACCATTACGGCCGATCAAACACACTCGTTCGCCACGTTCAAGAGTAAAGTTCGCGCCGTCGAGCAGGGCGGGTCCACCAAACGCGAGTTGGACATCCCTTAGGGTAATATAGGCCATAGTGTTTCCTGAAAAATCTCAAATGAGGATTTAAAATGACTAAACAACAAAATCTAAATGATCAGGCGTCATTTTCCGCACCCATTGAAGATTTGCAAGTCCGAATTGCATTTTTAGATGATTTAGTTGAACAGCTGAATGAGCAGGTGACTAAACAGAATCTGGAAATTGCCGACCTCAAGAAACAAATGCAGCTGCTTTATCAACGGGTTGAGTCGGCTGACCTGTCAGAAGGCATTGCTCCCTTCGATCCGCTGACCAATATTCCGCCGCATTATTAATCTGTCAATTGCTAGAGCATCCCGCACAATCTATGAATACACCCGCAGCCTGAATGCGGGTTTTATGTTGAGGTATCTATATAAAGCGGGGGCTAGTGGGGCGGTTTAGCTCCAGTCGCTTTTGAGGCAGCGATCACAGCGCCGCAATAAAAAAATTTGACCTTTATCTCACTTCCGGCTCTAATGCCCACTTTCGGCTCTCAGATCCTTTATTTTTTGTCATGACCCAGAAAGTTGTACTTTTAGATCTTGAACAGAATATGCCTACGGCACAACTGCTGCGCGATATTCTGCAGCATTATTCGACGCTCTACCTGTTTAATTGTGCCGGTCGCTTTGAGTACGCGCTGGATGACCTGACTGAATTGGCCAGCTGGATGAACAGCGCTCAGGTGGTGGTGCTGGAAACCCCAGAAGCGCCACATAAAGAGTTTGAATATGCCGTGGTGGTCGGGCAGTTAATGGCATTACTTGAGCCAGATAGCCATGTCGAAATTATTTCGGCCCAGGACAGCAGCGATATTCTGGTGCAGATGCTACAGGCCTCGAATATCAGTGCCCATCTGATTCTAATTCAGCCAGAAGATGCGGCGCAGCCACTTCATACGCCAAAATACAGCTTGCCGAGTATTGCCACCATCCAGCAAAAACCGTATTTGCAACTGGTCAAAAAATATTACGATGCTCTGGCAAAAATGAGCGGTAAACCGAATACGGTCGAGAAGCTGAAAAACTCTCTCAGCAATATTTTGCAGGTGGTGCCGGAAAAAGCCCAGCGTCTGGTCGGTTTGTTAATTAATCTGAAAATTATCAAGCGTTATGATGAGCAAATTGCCTTTCGCAAGAAGGTGCTGAAACAGTGGATTCAGCTGGATTTAAATGCCTCTGCTGAAAAAACACCGGTGGCCAGCAGTCTGGATCAGGCCTTAAAACAGTTACAGTCGACAGAAAGCGGAGCTGCTCCTGTTATTGAACAGGACTCTGTCGCCGCGCCGATTCAAAGTGCGCAGCAGCCGCTGTTTAAAAACTTTGACCAGATTGATCCGGTACAGCTGGAAGTGGCGCGTAAACTGCGCGAACTGAAAGCCGATAAACCCAAAGATATTTATGCCTTGCGTGACCTGTTAGAACAGATGTTTCCCCAGTCCGACGTGCGGTTATTGCTCAAGGAACTGCTGGAAAAAGGCTATATCTACTGGAATGGGCATGAAGTGGTCTATAGCCACGAAATGTTCCTGAATTAATTTTATCGTGCAAACTTGCGTTTTATATGGCGCTTATGCAACTCTAATAAAAGAACATAAAGGTTGAGCTATGGAAAATACTGGAATTTGGGTGGCACTGGCCATCATCATTTTTGTGCTGGGCTCGATTTTTGGTTTGCGTGTCAGTCCAAGAGAAAAAGCCCTCGGCCTGATGCGTGAAAAAGCCCGCAAGATGGGCCTGCATCCGCGTCTGGTGGCTGCGCCGGACTGGACCAAAATTCCGATGGCCACAGAAAGCCGCGCCAGTATGGTGGCCTATTATAGCGTACTGATTCCAGAGGCCCGCTTGCCGTTAATGCGCGCCCGGGTGGTCGATCAGCAGCTTGAGCTGGTGCATGGTGAAGAAAAATTTAATCATACACCCGTTGCATTAAAGGGCATTTATGCTATTGATATGCAGGCAAACTGTGTAGGACTCTATTGGGATGAAGAAGCTGACCTGAAAGCCACCCAACTGGATGACATCAAGGCATATTTACATTCTTTGGCTGAACTTTAATTTAAAACATTTTCACAGGAACTACGGTTAACTATGGCGAACGCTCCTCGCTCCACATCGAAAAGCACTACAGCAAAATCTGCCGATGGCGCTAAGCGTGCCTTGGTGATTGTGGAGTCGCCTGCAAAAGCGAAAACAATCAACAAATACCTCGGTTCGAATTACATTGTAAAGTCGTCGGTCGGTCACGTGCGTGATTTGCCTACAGGCGCCAGTAAAAGTACAGAAAAGAAAACCACCACACGTGCCAAACTGACCGAAGCACAAAAAGCAGAAAAAGCCCAGCAGGCCTTGGTCAACCGCATGGGGGTAGACCCGGAGCATGGCTGGAAAGCCCAGTATGAAGTGCTGCCTGGCAAGGAAAATGTTGTTGCTGAATTGAAAAAACTGGCATCGCAGGTCGATGAAGTCTATCTGGCAACGGATTTGGACCGTGAAGGGGAAGCCATTGCCTGGCATTTAAAAGAAGTCATTGGCGGTGATGATGCGCGTTATCAGCGTGTGGTATTTAACGAAATTACCAAAAATGCCATTCAGGAAGCCTTTAAGCATCCGGCACGTCTAGACACCAATAAAGTCAATGCACAGCAGGCGCGCCGTTTCCTGGACCGTGTGGTTGGCTTTATGATTTCGCCATTGCTCTGGGAAAAAATTGCCCGTGGTCTGTCAGCCGGTCGTGTCCAGTCAGTAGCCGTCAAGCTGGTGGTGGAGCGTGAACGTGAAATTCGCGCCTTCATTCCGGAAGAATACTGGCAGGTATTTGCCGATACCAAATCTGCACAAGATGATATTCGTCTGGAAGCAGTCAAGCAAAATGGCAAGACCCTAAAGCTGCGTAACAAGGCTGAAACCGATGACTTGCTGAACCTGATTAAAGATGCAGA
Source organism: Acinetobacter sp. YH12134 (assembly GCF_013418555.1). Classification (NCBI taxonomy): domain Bacteria; kingdom Pseudomonadati; phylum Pseudomonadota; class Gammaproteobacteria; order Moraxellales; family Moraxellaceae; genus Acinetobacter; species Acinetobacter sp. YH12134. The sequence continues at coordinate 44,448 of NZ_VPBT01000021.1, forward strand.
CTATACGGTGGCTGCACGTGAAGACAAGCCGACCAAGGTGAATCCGAGTGCGCCGTATATCACCTCAACGCTGCAACAGGCGGCCAGTACCCGGTTAGGTTTCTCGGTCAAGAAAACCATGATGCTGGCACAGCGTCTGTATGAAGCTGGTTTTATTACCTATATGCGTACCGACTCGACGTTCCTGAGTGATGACGCCGTGAATATGGTGCGTACGCATATTGAATCCGAGTATGGCCAGAAATATTTACCAGCCAAGCCAAACCGCTACGGCAACAAAGCCGGCGCGCAAGAGGCCCACGAAGCGATTCGTCCATCCAATGTTGGTCTGAAAGGCGACAGCCTGGCCGGTGTCGAGCGTGATGCCCAGCGTTTATACGATTTAATCTGGCGTCAGTTTGTGGCCTGTCAGATGACTCCGGCCGAGTATTTATCATCGACCATTCTGGTCAATGCTAATGGCGTGGAACTGAAAGCCAAAGGCCGTACCCTGGTCTTTGATGGTTTTACCAAAGTACGTGGTCAGAACAAGTCTGATGATGATGTATTGCTGCCTGCAGTGAAAGTCGGCGAAGTGCTGAAACTGCAAAAGCTGGACCCATCACAACACTTTACCAAGCCGCCTGCACGTTTTACCGAAGCCTCGCTGGTGAAAGAACTGGAAAAACGTGGCATTGGCCGCCCATCGACCTATGCGGCGATTATTTCTACCATTCAGGACCGTGGTTATGTCAAGCTGGAAAACCGCCGCCTGTTTGCGGAAAAGATGGGTGAAATTGTCACCGACCGTCTGGATGAAAGCTTTAACAACCTGATGAACTACGACTTTACCGCGGACTTAGAAGGTCAGCTGGATAAAGTGGCCGATGGTGAACGCAACTGGAAAGATCTGCTCGACAGCTTCTATGGCGATTTTAAAACCCGTTTGACCAATGCACAGGGCGAACAGGGCATGCGCCGTAACCTGCCGGTGGAAGTGGATGCCGTGCATTGTCCGGAATGCGAACGTCCAATGCAGATTCGTACCGGTACCACCGGGGTATTCCTGGGCTGTTCCGGTTATAACCTGCCGCCAAAAGAACGCTGTAAAGGCACTTTGAATTTAACGCCAGTTGAATCTCTGGCGGCCCTGTCAGATGATGACAGTGCTGAAACCGCCGACCTGATGTCGAAAAAACGCTGCCCGATCTGTGAAACTGCCATGGATAGCTACGTGATTGATGGGGGCCGTAAATTGCATATTTGCGGTAATAACCCGGACTGTGCCGGTTTTGAGCTGGAAGAAGGCGAGTTCAAGATTAAAGGCTATGATGGCCCGACCATTCCATGCGATAAATGTGATGGCGAAATGCAGCTGAAAACTGGCCGTTTTGGTCCGTATTTTGCCTGCACTAGCTGTGACAATACCCGTAAAGTCTTGAAAAACGGTCAGCCTGCGCCGCCGCGTGTCGACCCAATCAAGATGGAACATTTACGCTCGACCAAGCATGATGACTTTTTTGTCCTGCGTGATGGCGCTGCCGGTTTATTCCTGGCGGCCAGCAAGTTCCCGAAAGTGCGTGAAACCCGTGCACCGAAGGTGGCGGAACTGCGTACGGTTGCTGACCAGCTTGATCCAAAATATCAATTCATTTTGCAAGCACCCGATGTAGACCCAGAAGGCAACCCGACTCTGGTGAAATTCAGCCGTAAAAATCAGGCGCAATATATTGGCTCTGAAACCCCTGAAGGCAAGCAGACCAAATGGAGTCTGGTATATCAGGATGGCAAATGGGTTGAAGCCTAAAAGCTAAAAATAAAAAATGCCGACATCAGTCGGCATTTTTTATGTCAAAATCAACTCCACAATAAATTTGAATAATAAGCGCTTGGGGAACCGGTGGATATCCAAACAAAAAAATTTGCGGTGTTAATTGATGCCGATAACTCTTCGATTCACGCTATTGCTTCGGTGCTTGAAGAAGTGGCCAAATATGGCATTGCCAGCGTGAAACGGGTCTATGGGGACTGGAGCAGTGAAACTCTGAAAAAGTGGCATGATGTGCTGTTGCCGCATGCTATTACCCCGGTACAGCAGTTTGCCTATACCAAAGGCAAAGATGCCACCGACATGATCCTGATTATTGATGCCATGGATTTACTCTATGCCGGAGCGCTGGATGGTTTTTGTATTGTATCCAGTGACAGTGACTTTACTCCGCTGGCCTCGCGGATTCGTGAAAATGGCCTCAGTGTTTATGGTTTTGGCAAAAAATCGACCCCGGAAGCATTTAAAAAAGCCTGTGATAAATTTATTTATATTGAAAACCTGATCTCTGAAAATGAACTGAAAAATGCCGAAGAAGATGAAATAAGCCCGGTTCAGGACAAAAAGAACATAGAAAGTGCAAAAAATTCCGAGCTAAAATCCAGCACTGTGCCGAAAGAAAACCCGGCTGCAGAGATGATGGATCGCGCCACACTGAATCTGATTTATAAAGCAGTCAAAGACAATGCCGATGAAAATGGCTGGGCCAATCTGGGCATGGTCGGGCAATATATCAGCGCGGTAAAACCGGATTTTGATTCCAGAAACTATGGCCGGGCCAAGCTTTCCGGACTCATTAAAACTCTGAATCTGTTTGAAACCAAAATTGAAATGAGTCAGATGTATCTGAGAAAACTCAAAAAACAGAGCGCTTAAGCCGATGTGGAAAAAGATTCGTATCCTGATCCTGTTGCTGATTCTTTTCATTGTGGCGGTAAATGCCTATCGTGACCAGAATCAGGACTGGAATAAACCAGTGCGGGTGCTCTTGCATCCGGTGAATGCTGATGGACAGGACAGCACGCAGCTTTATATCCAGCAGCTGTCTAACAGCAGTTTTCAAACGGTGCAGCAGTATTTGCAGCAGGCCGCAGCACAGTATCGCCAGCAACCGGTATATTTTTATCTGCAGCTTGGCCGGGAACTGAAACAGTTGCCGCCACAGGTACCGGAACAGGCTTCTTTACTCGATAGCATCATCTGGAGTCTCAAGTTCCGGTTTTATGCCTGGCGTCAGCATCAGTCAGTTGATGGCGCACCGCATGTGACCCTGTATTTAAACTATTATGATCCAGCTCATCAAAAAGCTTTAAAACATTCTACCGCGCTGGAAAAAGGCCGGATTGGTTCGGTTAACCTGTTTGCCGCCGAGCGTCAGAACCAGCAGAATCATGTGGTACTGGCACATGAATTACTGCATGCTTTTGGCGCCCGTGATAAATATGATCTGGCCACCGGACTGCCGATTTATCCGCTGGGTTATGCCAACCCGCAGCAACAGCCACGCTATCCACAGCAGAAAGCTGAGTTAATGGGCGGGCATATTCCGCTAAGTAGCAGCACCAGCAAAATGCCGGACAGCCTGCAATACACCGTCATTAATGACCTGACCGCTGCGGAAATTGGCTGGCTACGCTAATATGCGGATAAGTCAACACTTATCCACAATGGACACCCACGCTGGGGATAAACCACATGCCACTTCGTTTTGTGATTGCACCAGATTCCTTTAAAGAAAGCCTGAGCGCAGTACAGGCCGCCCAGGCCATGCAGCGCGGAATCTTGCGGCAGTTTCCGGATGCAATCTGTCGCTTGGTACCGCTGGCCGATGGCGGTGAAGGCACCGTCGATGCCCTGTTAAATGCATGTACCGGGCAGAAAGTTTCGTGTCGGGTACGCGGTCCTTTGCCGCAGCAACAGGTTGAAAGCTACTTTGCCCTGATTGACGACGGCAAAACTGCAGTCATTGAAATGGCCAAGGCCAATGGTATTCATCTTATTCCGTTGGCGCAGCGCAATCCGGCGCTTACTTCTACTTATGGCACTGGCGAGATGATCCGCCAGGCGCTGGATCTGGGCGTGTCTAAAATCGTGATTGGACTGGGCGGCAGTGTCACTAATGATGCCGGCAGTGGAATGGCGCAAGCGTTGGGGGTGAAATTTTTAGATCAGGCTGGCCTGGAGGTGCAACCTTGTGGCGGCAATTTAAAGCAGATCTGCGAGATTGACCTTAGTGCTTTGGATGCCCGTTTGGCAACCACCGAGATGCTGATTGCCAGCGATGTCAATAATCCGCTCTGTGGGGAATATGGTGCCTCGGCCATTTTTGGACCGCAAAAAGGTGCCACACCGGAGCTGGTCAAAATTCTCGATCAGAACTTGGGTTATTTTGCCAATCTGGTTGAAACAACGCTCGGGGTTAATGTGCAACATCAGGCCGGGGCCGGTGCAGCGGGTGGACTGGGCTTTGGCTTGCTTGCTTTTGCACGCGCAAAAATTCAGTCAGGTGTTGAACTGCTGATTCAGCAAACCGGGTTGACTGAAAAAATTACACAGGCCGATGTGGTCCTGACCGGCGAAGGGAAAATTGATCGGCAGACCTTCATGGGCAAAACCCCATTTGGCGTGGCACAGGTTGCGAAAAGCTTGAATAAACCGGTCTATGCGTTTGCAGGAATGATTGGTGAAGGCATTGAGCCACTGCTAGAGGCGGGATTTACACAGATTATTGGCATTAATCCACCTGATATTTCAGTAGAAGATGCGATTCGAAATGCGGAAAATAATTTAACCGACAGCGTCGAAAATGTCATGCGATCGCTAAAGAAAGCGTGATAAACCCAGATGCCAATAGGGTTTAAAAAAATGATAAATAGGGAAATTATGAAAAAGATCATCTTGGTTTTGATATTAAGCTGCATCACCGTACACAGTTTTGCAAAACCGGCCTACCGCGAAAATATGCAAAATTATCTCAGGAAAAATCCTGTACAGCAGTACTCACAGCCGAGAGTACTGTCTTTTCATTTTGATGAGATGCATCTGAGTGTTTTAAAAAATCTGCTGGCAATTGAAAAGAAGGTCACGCTGATTGTGGATTCAGATGTCGATATGAATCATCAATTTCCCCTTCATTTACGCAATGCGAACTTTCTTGAATTTTTGGACGTAACGACCCGACAGCTGGGGCTGCAATACGAAGTACTCAATTCGAAAACGATCCGGGTTTACAAATAGGCTAGTTTTTATGTTGATGGGATGCTTATGATAAGATCTCGCTTTGAATTTTCGAGAAATGATTTGGTATGTCACTTGCACAGCTCATCGACGAGTTAAATCCCCAACAGAAAAATGCAGCCACCACTGAAGCAAAGCACAGTTTGGTCTTGGCTGGGGCAGGCTGTGGCAAAACTAAAACCATTGTGGCGCGTGCGGCTTATCTGATTGATCAGGGCGTTCCGGCCAACCAGATTCAGATTTTAACCTTTACCCGCCGTGCCGCTGCCGAAATTGTAGCGCGGGTCGAACTGGCACTGGGCGAGCAGGCCAAGGGCTTGCGTGCTTCGACCTTCCATACCTTCTGTATGTATCTGCTGCGCCGGATTCCAAAAGCCTTTGGGCTGGAACAGTTCTCGATTATTGATCGTGATGACCAGATCATGATGTTCCGTTTACTGCGTGGTAAAGATGACAAGAAAAATCCAAATGCCTTGCCCAAGCCGCAGCAGCTATGTGATCTTTATTCATTTGCCCGCAATACCCGGCAAAAACTGAGTATTGCCCTGGAAAAGCAGCTGCCGGAATGTCTGGATTATAAAGATCAGATTGCCGAGATCATGAAAGAATATGAAGCGCGCAAGCAGGCGCGTCATTTTCTGGATTATGACGATATTCTGGCAATTGTCGCCTCGGCGCTGGCCCAGTCAGAGGGGCTGGTCGATTATGTCGCATCATTGTGCCAGCACATGCTGGTCGATGAAATGCAGGACACCAATCCTTTGCAATGGGCCTTGCTGGAGCCGTTAAAAGAGCGGGTGCAGCTGTTCTGTGTTGGTGATGATGCGCAGTCGATTTACGGTTTCCGTGGTGCTGACTTTGAAAATATTCATCACTTTAAAGAACGTGTTCCGGGCGCCCAGATTTATAAACTGGAACGCAACTATCGTTCAACCCAGGAAATTCTGGACCTGTCGAACTGGTTGCTGGATCAAAGTCCGATCGGCTATGACAAACGGCTGGAGGCGTATCGTGGCAGCGGCTTAAAACCGCGCATGCACATTTTCCCGAATGAGTTTGATGAAGCCAAATGGATTGCCATTGATATCAAAGAGCGTCACTTTATCCAGGGCGCAGCATGGCAGGAGCATATGGTGCTGGTGCGTTCCAGTTTTGCCGCGCGGCATATTGAAGCGGCCTTTATTGCCGCCAATGTTCCGTATCGTTTTATTGGCGGCATGAAATTACTGGAATCGGCGCATGTCAAGGATTTGCTCAGTCTGCTGCGGGTCATTGCCAATCCGGCCGATGATATTGCCTGGATGCGTTTTCTGACCCTGTGGAATGGCGTGGGAGATGTCGGTGCCAGTAAACTGGCACAGCAGTTATTGTTGAATCCGGAAATGGAGCAGATTGCGGAAAAGCTGGAGAAATTTGGCCGGATTCCGGATAAAACCATTTTGATTATGAAGCAAATGGCGGTACTGAAACAGAAAGTCGACGTCTGTGTCAGTCTGGCGATTGAGGCACTGGTGGAGCAGCTGGAACAGAATTACGCCAAAAAAGACTGGTCAAAACGGCTTAAAGATTTTGATCTGGTCAAGCAGCTGGCCAGCAAACACGGTCAGCTCAGCGAGTTTCTGGAAGAATATGTACTCGATCCAATTTCAATTAGTGAAATTGAGCGCCAGTCAGATGATGACGTGGTCACGCTCATTACCATCCACTCGGCCAAAGGCACCGAGCAGAAGGTCTGCTATGTGGCCAATGTCACTGCCGGGCAGTATCCACATGCACGGGCGCAAGGGAATTTTGACGAAGTTGAAGAAGAACGCCGGGTGCTGTATGTGGCTTTAACCCGGGCGCAAAACGAGCTGATTCTGACCAAGCAGAACATCAGCTGGTGGGCCAGAGATACGGTCGATGAACAGGGGCGTACTGTGGAAAGCTATTTTCTGAACGATTTGACCCGTAACCTGTGTCAAAGTGAAACCCACTATAAAACCCGTGAACAAACTGTTAAAAGTGCGCTGATCGAACGCCAGAAGATTCGTTTAGATTTTGGGATTGATCTCGATTAAACTAGAGTCATGTGTTGTGCAGCTTGATGCACAATCTCCAGAGTAGAGTAGGCGCATGCTTTTGGATGATTTGGCCTATTTGGAAAAAGTAAATGAAAATTCTTGTACGTAATTTAGAACGTTCCATCACCGATGCTGAACTGCTGGCGCTGTTTCAGCCGTTTGGCACAGTCGAATCTGCGGTGATTGTTAAAGAGGCTGACAGTGGCAAGTCCAAAGGGTTTGGCTTTGTGGAAATGCCGCATGGTCGTGAAGCCGTCAAAGCGATTAAGGGCCTGAATACCCTGAAAGTCAAAGGTGCTGGCATTCGCGTTAAAGCTGCGGAAGACAAGCCGAAAGCTTGAACATCAACAGGAGTCCTTAGTGGCTCCTTTTTTAGCGCTGCATTTTTCTCTATTTAAACTTATCGTAGAAAATATCGATGCTGATGATAGCGCTCATATGTATTTTTTGTTGGGCATTTGGACGCAGAGCGTTTAAGCTTAATGTTGAAATAAAAGCCAAAATTTAGGAACGCTATTCATGTCCCGTGTTGCTCGCTTTCATGCCGACCGTACCAATCAAAAACTGTATTTTGCCCGTCTTTCATGTCAGCAAGCCGAACAAACCGAACATATCCAGCAGGCGCAGGCACATCGCGAAGCAGCGGTGTTTCATCTGCATGGTGCTGTACTGGCCTTTTTGCAGGAACTGGTGCGTTACTACCGCCTGAATGAGCTGCAGCCGACTTTAAAATCAATTGAAGAAGCGATGGCGGCCAAAGGTCAGGTATCGCCTGAAGTGGTGATTCTGCAAAAACTGGCCAAAGAAGGCTTTATTGCCGAATTAAAACGCGCTTATCGTCTTTGTCAGTATACGCCGGAGCCAAGCGCGCCTGAACCGGAAGATGAGACTTCATCGAATCTGATTATTAAAGTCACTCAAACCCCGCAAGCATGGCTGCCAGATACCAAAATCCTGCGTGAATGGCATCGTGAGCTGATGCAGTTAATTGATGGTTTCAGAAATGAAATGGTGGAATTCTAAACCCGACCAGAGTCCCTTGAATTCTGAAAACCTGACATCATATTAACTATCTAAGCGATGCAAAGAGTCCATCTTTGCCACCATGTTGAACATGGAGGAATTATGTCTATAGAACAGTTAAAAGCCTTATTTGGAAATCAGGACGCGATTTTGGAATTGGTTCAGCTTGAAGGTGGTGAGTTGGCATTGCGTAATGCTGGTTCAGAACAGGAACCTCTGGTCAAAATCCAGTTTAATGATGAAGTCAAAGCCCTGCTGGGAGATCAGACGCCAATTGTCGCCCAGCACATGATTCAGGCCGCATTATTCGGGCTGCTGGAAAAGCAGGTCAATGAATGGCAGGCCGAAGTGGTTGATGAGCAGCCGAAGTATCTGAGCTAGTCGGCTCATGCTCTGGAATGCAAAAGCGCACCTGAAGGTCACTGCTGTCCCATAGTTTGCTTTAAATAAAAAAACCTGAGTCCTAACAGTTAAAATATGAGTGCAAACAAACACTTTAACGACCAGGATTCAGGTTTTGTCACATCAGAATACCGTATTTCATGAG
>NZ_VPBT01000022.1:0-50928 GCF_013418555.1 Acinetobacter sp. YH12134
TCTGAGCCATGATCAAACTCTTCAGTTAAAATCATTTTGTCACTTTATTCGAAGTGACCAAATCTGGCTCATCAATTCCTGACTTAAATTCGCTCAAATAAACTTCGAGTAATTTAAACCAATCAATTAATGAAAATATATTCGATTAATCAACCAGTAAAAATCCACACAAGTTGTTCTTCATAATCTCTTAATGATCTTTCCAACACCTCGTCAGTGCCAGAAGCTGGACTCAAAACACTCAACAACTCAGCGATCCGCCTCGTTCATCACCGTGTATCTCGTCGGTATGGGGTGCATTCTAGAGGATTTCAGAATCATTGCAAGCCCCAATTCACTTTATTTTTCACATATGTATCTTTTTTCTACGAAACAGCTAAAAAAACCGGTTTTTCACTTATTTTTTGCACAATTCAAAAGAAAAAATCCCGCGAACGGGATTTTTTGCTGTCTTTCTTTTTATCTTATTCAGTAAATTTCTGCGTGCTGTAATCCGCTGTTGGCAATTTACCGAGTGATTTTTGTCCGGTTGTTCCCGGTAAACGCTCCACATATTGTAAAAACGCTTCGGCATAATCAAGGCCCACGTCCATACGGCGCTCGCCTGTCACCTCTTTCATGCTGCTATAGTAGTCCTGTCCATTGGCCAGGAAGTCGATAGTCACCACTTTATAGGTTCGATCCAAGACCAGTGCTTCATAACTACCGCTTGTATTACGCACTTCCAGCTGGCTAATACGCTGCCCTTTGGCCTGGGTTAAATCTACCTGCCAGCGTAAACCACCAGTATATGGATAACTGCCAGTATTTCTCTGCTCGACCACACCGCTAATCGCATCTTCCAGCGTGGCTTTAATTTCTGCACCGGTCATATCCAGACGGACCAGTGTATTTTTAAATGGCAGTACCTGATAGATTTTCTCAACCGTAACTGGACCTGCTGCGACATCTACACGCACCCCGCCACCATTCTGGAATGACAGATCGGCATCAAAGTACACTTTGCCCTGTTGCAAGAAGGCTTCGGCAATCATCTGCTGAATATCGCCGCCATGGGCAATGACATGCGGATTCTGGTTACAGATATCGCCCAGACTAGAACGGCTGGTATCACGCTGTGTCCCCGGTACACGGCGTAAACACAGGTTATCGGTTGCCTGAGCCACCACCGTGCTGGCAAAATTCTGTTTCTGTTGTTGATATGGCAACAGCACATTTAAGGTCGCGGTATATGGGCTGACCACCTGCATCGGAATATTTGCCGCTTTAAAACGCTCCAGCAGCGCCGCCTGTTCGGTTGCATTTAAGGCTTCAAACTGTTTGCTCTCGGTATTTTCACGCTTAAAGTCATCGCCCACTAAAATGTGCGGTGTACCACTACACTGTTCCACCTGACCTTGCGGATTGAACCTGACCTTTAAATCACCCACTACATAGCTGTACTGCCAGGCCTGGGCAATACAGACCAGATCACCATCTTTATTTCGCGCTTGGGTCGGATACGCACCACTCGGACTCAGGCCGACCGCCTCTAAACTGTCCGGACCTAATAAGGTATGTGAATCACCGCCGACAATCACATCGACATCGGTTAAAGCCGCAGCCAGTTGCTGATCCAGGGCAAAACCAGTATGGGTTTGCAGGATAATCTTATGGATGCCTTGAGCTTTCAGGCGATCAATTTCCTGTTGAGCCGCTTCAATTTCATTGGCAAACGTAGTGTCACTGTTCGGCTGAGAGGCATTTTTGGTTTTATCGGCAATGGTCAGGCCAATAATGGCAAACTTTTCACCGTCACGTTCAAATATAAAAGACTTTTCAATGCGCTGAGTCTGATACAGCGGCGAAGATGAACCGAAATTCACATTGGCCGATACAATACGGGTCGGTGTGGCACAGTTACCGGCATCCAGATAGTTAATAAATTTTTGTAGGCCTGCATCTTTGGCATCAAATTCATGATTGCCCAGCACAAAACTGTCAAAGCAGACCGTATTCATGGCATCTGCATCGGCCTTACCTTCAGAAAGGTTGAAATACAGATCGCCAGTAATCGCATCCCCACTGTGCAGTTTAATCACATTCGGATATTCCTCTGCCAGACGGTTGATTAAACCGGCGACACGGGCAAAACCACCCCGGCTGACGCTATAATTTTCTTCCTCAGCCCCTTGTGCCAGGCTAAAGTTCCAGTGCTCTTCATCTAAATGGGAGTGATGGTCATTGATATGCAGAATATTCAGTTCAACGGCTTTGCCCTCGACTACTGGCGTCGGTGCAGTAGTATGACGGTCATTATCCCCGCAGGCTGTCATAAAAACAGAAAGACAGGCTATTGATAATATGGTTTTTTTATTCAATACGTTCATCTGGCAATTACCCTGAGACTCAGTGTTTTAATTGGAATTGTCTGACTGAGTCTGTGGCCTGAACATGTAAGGCAGATGAAAAAACGATCAAGATTTCATGACAATAGTTAAACCCGTTCGCGAATATGCTGCATGACCTCTAAGACCAGTGCCTGTTTACCGCGATAATCTTCGGCAGCAAACAGCAGTCTGGCTTTGCGCGGCAGTTGCTCGTGAATCAGGGCAAATAGCTGATACATGGCCGACAGCTCTAATTGCTCAAACAGTGTCTTGACCGGTTGATAGGCAAACTGCTTTTCACTTTGCGGCTGATATTCAAACAGGAAACGTAAAATGGCATCCAGCTGCTGATCATGAGTATCGGTATTATAGGAATACATGCGCTCCCTCTGGCTCGAGTTTATTTTTTATATGGAAATGATGATCCGGATTTATTTATACGCCGGATTTTTGCAGCGGGCAACCATGGGGCAGATAGTGCTCCAGCTGCTCAAAAAACCGCTTTTTTTCAGGTCAAAGGCTAAATTTTGGATAAAAAAAAGAAAGAGATCTCTCCCAAAATCTCTCCCTCGGAGTTGAATCTTTTACGGATCCATATGTTATTGTCATTATTATTTTCGGCTATTTCCGCGCTTCTTGGGGATGAAACGTCATCAAATAGCAATTTACCCTCTAGATATGTAGACACCACATATTTAGACGGATAAATCTTAAACATAAAATATGACAAAATCAAGACAATCGGAAAAATTTAATTCTTGTTTTTATAAGGTTTTTTTTAAATTTAAATATTTAAATATCTTATAAGCAATATCATAAAAAAAGCAGACCGAAGCCTGCTTTTTAATTCAAATACTTAACTGCATTTTTAGTCGGTAAAGGTGACTTTGGCAATGGCCTTTTTACTGGCCTGCACAATCAAGGTCACGTTTTCTTTTACCGAGAATGAGGCATCGACTGGTTGCCAATCAACTTTCACTGCACCACGACCGACAGCATCTTTAGCCTGTGCCGCGTTTTTGGTTAAACCTGCTGCACGTAAAATAGAAGCAATGAAAATCTCGCCGCCATATTCGCCACGTGAAATGGTCACTTCTGGTGTGCCTTCTGGCAATTCACCTTCGGTAATCAGGTTACCGGCACCTTTATGCGCATTGGCTGCAGCTTCCGCACCGTGGAAACGCTCGACCAGTTCCAGCGCCAGAATCTTTTTCACATCCTGCGGGTTACGACCTTCAGCCACTTCTTTCAGTAATTGCTGGATTTCTGCCACAGACTTGAAGCTGAGCAGGTCAAAATAACGCTCAATCAGTGAATCCGGCATAGACAGCACTTTTTGATACATCGCGCCTGGGGCATCAAATACACCAATATAGTTGCCTAATGATTTCGACATCTTGTTGACGCCATCTAAACCTTCCAGAATTGGCACGGTAATACACACCTGTGCTTCCTGGTTATAACGGCCCTGTAAGGTACGGCCCATTAGCAGGTTAAAGGTCTGGTCGGTGCCACCCAACTCTACGTCAGCTTCTAAAGCCACCGAGTCATAGCCTTGTACCAGCGGATACAGGAATTCGTGAATCGCAATTGGTTGCTGGTTGTTATAACGCTTGGTGAAGTCATCACGCTCCAGCATACGCGCCACGGTTTGCTGTGAGGCCAATTGAATTAAATCGGCCGCAGTTTTGCTGGCAAACCATTCCGAGTTAAACACCACTTTGGTTTTGTTTGGATCAAGAATCTTGAACACCTGTTCCTGATAGGTTTTGGCATTTTCCAGTACCTGCTCGCGTGACAACGGCGGACGGGTTGCGCTCTTACCGGTCGGATCACCAATCATGGCAGTATAGTCACCAATCAGGAAGAAGACCTCGTGCCCCAAATCCTGGAACACTTTCAGCTTGTTAATTAAAACCGTATGACCCAAATGCAGGTCAGGTGCAGTCGGGTCAAAGCCCGCTTTAATTTTTAAAGGACGGTTCTCTTTTAATTTCTTTAGAAGATCTTCTTCAGAAATAATTTCATGCGTACCTCGTTGGATGAGGGCAAGTTGTTCTTCAGCTGGCAAGAAATTTGACATCACAAAACCCAAACACATCAGTTATTCAATTTGTGCGATATACTAACACTTTTTCAGCACATTGCAGGCTTAAGAATAACCATGACAGCGATCTATATTGGGGTAATGACCGGCACAAGTATGGATGGTGTCGATATTGTTGCTGCTTCTTTTGATCCTTTACAGCTTCATGCCACCCTGACCCTGAGCTTCGATCCCGATTTACGCGATGAACTGATGGCCCTGACCCTGCCGGATGACAATGAAATTGACCGGATGGGCAAGGCCGATGTCGCGCTGGCGCAAATGATCGGACATGGCATTAACCGCCTGATTAAAGAACACCAACTTGATCGCAGCCAGATTCGTGCCATTGGTTCACATGGTCAGACCATCCGCCACCGGCCTGAACATGGCTTTACCCTGCAAATTGGTGACCCGAATATTATTACTGAAATAACCCAGCTGCCGGTGGTCTCGGATTTCCGCCGGCGTGATATGGCTGCCGGTGGACAGGGTGCCCCTTTGGTACCAGCTTTTCATCAGGATATGTTCCAGCATGACAGCATCCACCGGGTGATTCTGAATTTGGGCGGGATTGCCAATGTCAGCATGTTGCCTGCCGCACAGCCGGAAAAAGTCTATGGTTTTGATACCGGCCCGGCCAATATCCTGATGGATGCCTGGTGTGAACGCTACACCGGCCAGCCTTATGATGAAAACGGCAATTGGGCGGCTTATGGCCAACCAATTCGCAGCCTGCTGGACCGGCTGCAGGCACATGAATATTTTTCCAAAGAGCCGCCAAAAAGTACCGGCCGTGAAGATTTCAACCTGGAATGGCTGGATGAGCAGATTGCCGACTGGCGCAATGACCTGGCCTATCAGGAACTGGAAGATACCCCGGAAAATGTACAGGCCACCTTGTTAAAGCTGACTACTCGGGCGATTAAAAAAGCCATTTACCGCTCCGGCATGGACACCGGTGAAGTCTATGTCTGTGGTGGCGGTGCCTATAACTCCTATTTGCTGGAACAGCTGCGCTGGCGCTTACGCAAACATGAGTGGAGTGTACAGACCACGGCAGATTTAGGTATTAACCCGACCTGGGTGGAAGCCACTGCTTTTGCCTGGCTGGCGATGCGTTTTCTCAACCAGCAAAGTGGCAATTTCCCGGCTGTGACCGGGGCCAAAGGCTACCGGATTTTAGGAACATTGACCGCAGTCTAGGCCAATCTCTTGGTATTAAAAAAGATATTAAAAAAGCCCTCAAAATAGAGGGCTGAGTATTTTAAAATTCTGCTTAAATCGAGAAAGAAGAACCACAGCCACACGTAGTCGTGGCATTCGGATTTTGAACCACAAAACGTGAACCTTCCAGACCTTCTAAATAGTCCACCACTGAACCGACCAGATATTGATAGCTAAGTGAATCGACCAGCATTTTTACGTCACCATTCACGAATTCAGCATCATCTTCATTCATGCTTTCAGCAAAGTTAAAGCCGTAAGAGAAGCCCGAACAACCACCACCGGTCACATAAACGCGTAACATTAAATCTTGGTTGCCTTCACTGTCACGCAATTGGCGTACTTTGTTCGCAGCATTGTCAGTCAGCACAAGGGCTTGGGCATTCATGTCGGATTCCTCGTTCGATTCAAATGTCTTTTAACAGAAAAGACCACATATCAAGTATAACATACCCAATATATGGTCAGTCATGTTCAATTCAAAGTCAATTCAGACTAATTTTATCAAGATTATTTGTAATTCTCATCCTGTAGGCCGCATTCGAAGTTTTTCGGGTCCTGCTTACAGCGGAATTGCCACAGCAGCTTCATCATGCGTTTGTCATAAATGCCACGTTTGGTCAGGTCAATCCGCGCCTCACGCATCATCTTCTGATAGCCCGGTTTGTCGGCTGCCGGAATATTCATCCAGTATTTTTGTGGAATATCGGCTTTCATTTTACCCAAGATGTTAAAGGCACGTGGCAATTGACCTTTAACCCATTCCCGTGATTTCTGGCCAAAACCGGCCGGGAACTTGTTCGGGCGAATAATAATATTGCCAGTTACCTGTAAAATCGGATAATTCACAATCGCGCCTTTACTGCCCAGGCCCTTATGCAGCTCCAGTGGCTTAAACACGGCGGCCGGTGCACCAATAATATCGACCTGACCATTATTAAACTTGCTGCCGAAGTTGGTGACATCGGAACTGACCGCCTGCGCACCAATCTGCTGCACCATAATTTTTTGTGCCTGGTCATAATCCAGGACCGCAATTTTTTTACCGGCAGCTTTGGCCACAGTATTAATGCTGCGGTCATTGACCATTAAAAAGGCATCACCAACAGGCACTACACCAGCCACTTCATACTGGCCCTGAGTCATGAAACGGGAAAATTTCGGGCTGGCCAGCCCCTGCATGACTTTGACCGCCAGATTTAAATCGGGAATCGCACCAATCGCATCCAGAGAACCGGTAAAGCTGTTAAATTGACGCCCGCGCATACCGGTGACACTAATCCCGTCACATTTACCGGCTTTAAAATCTTCGGCAATTACCGCTTCATTCTGTCCGACACGCAGTTCAATATCGGCGCCCCAGGCTTTGGCCGCCAGCTGATAGTCCAGCATCAGCGCATACACATCACCACTTTTTCCCACCAAATCAAAGACACACACTGTCTGCTTGGCCTGTGCTGCAGTCGCACCGAGTCCCATCACTGCAGCCAGTGCGATGCCTTGAGCATAATATTTCATTGATCTTTCCTTTATCGCTGTTCTTGTTGTTTTCAGTTGTACTGAAGTGTTTAATATTTTAAAAAGCTGTTTTTGCCTATCCATCCTTGTTCTTTTTACCTTTGGAGATCACCCTCTCCTGCTCCTCCTGTCTGTATGCCTTGGATGAAACAACTCATCTCTATTTTTTAGGCTTGGGCAAAGATGAAACTATTATTTTTGATTAGCTTACGTGATTTGACCTGAACTGCAATGGCCCAAGTGACAAGGTTCCAGACGTAACAACCCGGCACAGATGCCGGGTTGTTTTTCCTTAAAAATGAAGCTTATTCACCGCCCAGTGAACACTCGAAGTTGGCCTTATCGACAGAACAGCGGGCACGTTTGAGTACGCTCATCATCGACGCATCATAAATACCGCGTTTGGTCATATCCATCCGCCCCTCACGTAACAGCTTCTGGTATTTAGTTTTCTCTTCCGCGCTCAGGTTCATTTTGTATTTGGCCGGAATACCTGCTTCCAGACGTTTAATCATGCCCAAACTTTTTGGCAGATTTTTCGAGAACCAGTCACGCGATTTCTGGCCAAAACCGGCCGGGAATTTCTCCGGACTAATCACTAAATCAGCCGTGACATGCAGCACCGGGAAATTAAACATGGCGCCTTTACTGCCCAAGCCTTTATAGATTTCAAGCGGCTTATAGGCATAGGCTGGCGCACCAACCATATCGACCTGACCATTATTAAATTTCGCCACAAAGTTAGAGACATCGGAGATTACCGCCTGAGCACCGACACGTTGCACCATAATTTTTTGTGCATCATCATAGCCCAGTACCGCAAATTTCTTGCCGGCAGCTTTTTCAATCGAATCAATATTCTTGTCACGGACAAAAATAAAGGCCGAACCTAAAGGTGCAATTCCCGCCACTTCATATTTTTTACCCCCCAGATTGGTGACCATTTTGCCGGCATTACGTTTGTCCAGGGCAAAAGTAATCGCACGTTGGGCAATGGCATTGCTTGGCACACCACCCAGTGCATCAATCGAACCGGCAAATTTATTGTACTGACGGGCACGCATCGCAGTCAGGAAAACCGCATCACATTTACCGGCTTTAAAGTCATTATCTGCCACGGCTTCATCCTGACGGGGAATCAGGTTGATGTCTGCGCCCCAGCCTTTCGCGGCCAGCGCCCATTCCTGGGCCATTTGATAAGATTCACCAGATTTGCCGAGTAAATCGAAGATACATACATCGACCTTGGCTGCCTGAGCATTGCTGGCCATACCCAAAGTAGCAAGTGCAGAAAGCGCGAGAATTGTTTTTTTCATTGTATTTGTCCTTACAGAATCGTCTTTCATCAAGAGTGTCCATACACTTGCTGAATATTAAGCAACTTGTTTTTAAAAAAATAGAGTTTTTACTCCAAATATTTTTAA
The DNA here is from genome assembly GCF_013418555.1 of Acinetobacter sp. YH12134. Taxonomy (NCBI): domain Bacteria; kingdom Pseudomonadati; phylum Pseudomonadota; class Gammaproteobacteria; order Moraxellales; family Moraxellaceae; genus Acinetobacter; species Acinetobacter sp. YH12134. The sequence continues at coordinate 8,625 of NZ_VPBT01000022.1, forward strand.
ATCGTGACCAATTCAATTTATACAGCTGCTGATCTCAAACCCACAAATTGCAGAGATCAGCAGTATTTTCAATAGCTTAAAAATTTCAGGCAGCGCGGTGAAAATTTACACATCACGGCCACTTTTTTACAAACTTATAACCATTTTCTCTATTCGCCACCAAGTGAACATTCAAAATTGGTACGTTCTACCGTGCAACGTGCCCGTTTCAGTACCCGCATCATCGAGCCATCATAAATACCTTTTTCGGTCAGTTCGATGCGGCCATCACGTAACAGTTTCTGGTATTTGTCCTGATCTTCCTTGCTGAGTCGGGTGCGGTATTTATTCGGAATTTCCGCTTCCAGGCGTTTTACCATGGCAAAGTTTTTTGGAATCTGCTGGACAAACCAGCGCCGGGACTGTACTGCAAAACCATCTGCGAATTTTTCTGGCCGGATAATCAGGTCCGCCGTGACATTCACCACCGGAAAATCAATCATGGCGCCGCGTGTGCCCAAACCTTTTTCAATTTCCAGCGGTTTAAAGGCATAGGCCGGTGCGGCCACAATATCAACCTCGCCCTGATTAAACTTACGCACAAAATTGGAAATATCGGAATCGACCGCAATACCACCGACCCGCTCCACCATCATTTTTTGTGCCGGATCATAATGCAGAATCGCAAATTTCCGGTTTTTAATGTGCTCAACCGAGTTCATGGCCCGATCTTTAACAAAAATATAGGCCGAGCCAATCTGGCCGATGCCAGCCACTTCAAAGGTTTCCTGGCCAATCCGGGTCACCAGACGGCGGTTATTGCGCCGGTCCAGCACATAACTAATGGCTTTCTGGGCAATGCTATTATTTGGCACACCGCCCAGTGCATCAATCGAACCGGCAAATTTATTGTATTGCCGCGCCCGCATTGAGGTCATATAGGCACCATCACACTTGCCCGCCTTAAAATCGCGCTCGACCTGGGCTTCATCCTGATAGGCTTTCAGACTGACATTGCTGCCCCAGCGCTTGCTGGCCAAGGCCCATTCTTCCAGCAATTTATAGGATTCTCCGGCCCGTCCCAACAGATCAAAAACACAGACCTGCGGATTGGCCTGAGCCAGGCCACTGACGCCACACAAGGCCAGTGTCGACAACAACAAAACTCCGTTTTTCATTTTTGTCACCGTACATTTGTTTTTGTTTTTTATCAGAAATTTTAATATATCGGGCTTGGTTTTATAAAAAAACCCTGCATAGCCGCTTTCCGATAGATGACACGGCGCCCGCTTTTTCATTATTTTTTTCGATGTGTTGCTGTAGCACCTGAAATAAACTGCGCCAGCTTTTTGTTTTCCAGAGCGCATCCTTTAGAATAGGCGCATTCTGTTCCTGAGTTTAGTGAGTCCAATGATTCAATTTGACCAAGTCTCTTTACGCCGTGGTGGTCGTGTCTTATTTCAAAAAGCGTCCATGCAGATCCATCCGGGTTGGAAAGTTGGCCTCACCGGAGTCAATGGCGCCGGCAAATCGACCTTATTTGCCGCCTTATTGGGAGAACTGGGGGCAGATGAAGGCAGCCTGACCCGTCCATCGGGCTGGACCGTTGCGCACATGGCCCAGGAAGTCAAAGCCCTGGATATGCCGGCGCTGGATTTTGTGTTATCGGGTGATGAAGAATACTGGCAGATTCAGAAACAGCTGGCACAACCTGAACAGCTCAGTGACAGCGAACTGGCACAATTACATGGCCGTTTTGATGAAATTCATGGCTATTCTGCCCCATCTAAAGCCGCCCAGTTAATGGCTGGTCTCGGTTTTATGGAACATCAGCTGCGCTTAGATGTCTCCAGTTTCTCCGGTGGATGGCGGATGCGTTTAAATCTGGCGCGCACTCTGATGAGTCGCTCCGACTTACTACTCCTGGATGAGCCGACCAACCACTTGGATTTAGATGCTATTTTATGGCTTGAAGACTGGCTCAATGCCTATGAAGGCACCTTAATCCTGATTTCGCATGACCGCGATTTTCTCGATGCAGTGACCGATCATATCCTGCATATTGAAAATCAGGAACTGACCTTATATACCGGCAATTACTCGACCTTTGAAGTGACCCGCAGCGAACGTCTGGCTCAGCAGCAACAGGCCTTTGAAAAGCAGGTTGAAGCCCGCGCACATCTGCAAAAATTTATTGACCGTTTTAAAGCCAAAGCCACTAAGGCGCGTCAGGCACAAAGCCGGATTAAACAGCTGGAAAAAATGCAGTTGCTGGCGCCGGCGCATGTCGATACCCCGTTTACTTTCAGTTTCCGTGAACCCACCAAAATGAGTTCACCCTTACTGACTCTGGATCAGGCTGAGATTGGCTATCCGGGCAAAAGTATTGCCAGCAAAATCAGTCTGCAGATTACCCCAAGCTCGCGTATTGGCCTGCTGGGCATGAACGGCGCCGGTAAATCCACCCTGATTAAATCACTGGTCGGTGATTTAGCACTATTAAATGGCCAGCGCAAAGCCTCTGAACTGCTGAATATTGGTTACTTTGCCCAGCATCAGATGGATGCACTGGATGCACAAGCCAGCCCGATGCTGCAATTGTCACGTCTGGCCGACAAACAGATCAGTGAAGCCACCCTACGTTCGTTTCTCGGCAGTTTTGGTTTTAGCGGTGAACGTATGGATACGCCGTGCGAAAGCTTCTCCGGTGGTGAACGCGCCCGTCTGGCCTTAGCCCTGATTGTCTGGCAGCGCCCGAATGTACTGATTCTGGATGAACCGACCAACCATCTGGATTTAGACATGCGTCATGCCCTAAGCATGGCCTTACAGGACTTTGAAGGCGCAGTGGTACTGGTATCGCACGAACGTCAGCTAATCGCCAGTGTCTGTGATGACCTGCTGTTGGTGCATGCCGGACGCTGTACTGAATTTTCCGGTGATTTGCAGGATTATGCCAAATGGTTACGTGAGGCCCGTCAGCAGCAGATCAATGCTCAAACCGCATTGGCACAGGCCAGCGCAAGTACCAACAAGACTGCCGCACCGGCCAAAGTTGATAAAGAAGCACAGCGCAAACTGGCAGCGCAGCGCCGTGAAGAAACCCGTCCGCTGCGGAAAAAAATTGAACAATGTGAAAGCCAGATTGAAAAAATCCAGCCCCGTCTGGCCAGTATTGAAGAACAGCTGGCTGACAGCAGCCTGTATGAAGCTTCGCGTAAAGAAGATTTGCTCAAGCTGATGAATGAACAGACCAGCTTAAAAACCACGCTGGAACAGGCCGAAGAAACCATGCTGGAACTGATGATGGAACTGGAAACCCTGGAGCAATCGTTCCAGAACAGTTAAACCGGTTTCTTCCGAAACCTTCCCCTCAAGATAGCCCCCGTGGCTATCTTTTTTTTATTTCCATTTTATGATCACTCCTCTTTTTAGCCCGTCTGTTTTCTCTAAAAAGATCAAGGAGGATGCGAATAGATAGCTTTTTCCTCTCCGTTTTACTTCTGATTGCACTTACTGAACTGCAATATAAAGCTCTCTTGCACACAGCTTGGCCGGTTTATTTATACATAAATTTACAGCCGCGCCTTTCATTATGGAGGAATGTGGCCGGCTCAATGCACGGGTCTGGCCTTCTGCTAGCCAAGAGAGGAAATTCTATGCGTGCCTTAACCTATCATGGAGCCCGAGATGTAAGAGTTGAATCGGTGCCTGACCCGATTATTCAGGAACCGGATGATGTTATCCTTCGCGTCACCGCCACTGCCATTTGTGGCTCAGATCTGCATTTATATCGCGGTAAAATTCCGGCCACAGAACACGGCGATATTTTTGGCCATGAATTTATGGGCGTGGTCGAAGAAGTCGGCCCCGAGGTCACAGCGGTAAAAAAAGGCGACCGGGTAATTATTCCCTTTGTGATTGCTTGCGGTCACTGCTTTTTCTGTGAACATGAGCTGACTGCCTCCTGTGAAAATACCAATACGGGCCGCGGCGCCATTCTGAATAAAAAACAGATTCCACCGGGTGCAGCGCTGTTTGGCTACAGTCATCTTTATGGCGGCGTGCCGGGTGGACAGGCCGATTATGTGCGAATCCCCAAAGGCAATATCGGTCCTTTTAAAGTTCCCGGTTCACTGCCAGATGAAAAAGTGCTATTCCTGACCGATATTCTGCCAACCGCATGGCAGGCGGTGACCAATGCACAAATTGGCAAAGGCTCCAGTGTAGCCATTTATGGTGCCGGCCCGGTCGGATTACTGTCAGCGGCCTGTGCGCGGATGCTTGGCGCTGAACAGATTTTTATGGTCGATCATCACCATTACCGGCTGCAGTTTGCCCATGAAACCTATGGCGCGATTCCGGTCAATTTTGATGAAATGGATGCGGCCGAGTTTATTATTGACAATACCCCCGGCCATCGGGGTGTCGATGCGGTCATTGATGCAATTGGTTTTGAAGCCAAAGGCAGCATGATTGAAACCGTGATGACCAACCTGAAACTGGAAGGCTCCAGCGGCTTTGCCCTGCGCCAGTGTATTGCCGCAGTGCGCCGTGGCGGCGTGGTCAGTGTGCCGGGCGTCTATGCCGGTCCAATTCACGGTTTCCTGTTCGGTGATGCCTTTGATAAAGGCCTGACCTTCAAGATGGGCCAGACCCATGTGCATCGGTACCTGCCCGAATTACTGGAACGGATTGAAAATGGCGACCTGTCCCCCGAAGTGATTATTACCCACCGTATGAAACTGGCCGATGCTGCCGAGGGCTATCGTATTTTTGATCAACGCGAACAGGATTGCCGCAAAATTATTCTCACGCCCTAATCCATCGCGCCAACAAAAAAGCGCCCGCAGGCGCTTTTTTTAAATCATGCCCTTAGGCATCAATATCGGCATTCAGGGCGTTCTCTTCAATAAAAGCACGACGTGGTTCCACATCATCGCCCATTAAACATGAGAACATCCGATCTGCTTCAATCGCATCTTCAATGGTCACCTGCAGCATATGACGGTTTTCCGGGTCCATGGTGGTTTCCCAAAGCTGCTCGGCATTCATTTCACCCAGACCTTTATAACGCTGGATCATCATGCCGCGGCGTGAGTCCTGCAGAATATGCTGCCAGACCTGATGGAAGCTGTTGACCTGAATCTTGCGCTCGCCTTTTTGCAAGTACGCGCCTTCTTCAATCAGGCTAAACCAGCTCTTCGAGTTCTTCAGCAAACGTGCGTACTCACCCGAACCGAGTAAACCGGCATCCAGCAAATAGGCATGTGGCAGGTTATGCACATAAATGGTAATACGTGGCCAGTAAATCGCAGACTTCTGTCCTTCCGCATCTTCTTTGTCAAAGGTTTCGATGCTGAGTTCAGGACGTAAACTGCTTTGAGTGGCCGCGATATAGGCACACAGCTGCTCACCCCAAGCCTGTACATAATCCAGATCATGCGCCTGATCCAGCTTGAACGCCTCTTGCGCCAGCAAACCATCTAACAGGCTGGCTGGATAACGCAAGGTTAAACGGCTCAGGCTCTTTTGCGAGGTCTGATAATCGGCAATCACCGAAGCCAGTGCTTCACCACGAATCGCCGGTGCATCTGCACTGACATGCAGGGCCAGTTCATCAATGGCATTGGAAATCAGATAGGTTTCCAGCGCTTCATTGTCTTTAATGTACTGTTCCTGCTTGCCTTTTTTCAGCTTGTACAGCGGTGGCTGGGCAATATAGATATGACCACGTTCCACCAGCTCCGGCATTTGACGGAAGAAGAACGTCAGCAGCAAGGTACGGATGTGCGAACCATCGACGTCGGCATCGGTCATGATAATGATTTTGTGATAACGCAGCTTGTCCGGGTTATATTCTTCACGACCAATTCCGCAGCCCAGTGCAGTAATCAAGGTGCCGACCTCTGCCGATGAAATCATCTTGTCAAAACGGGCACGTTCCACGTTCAGGATCTTACCTTTTAGCGGTAAAATCGCCTGCATTTTACGGTTACGGCCTTGCTTGGCTGAACCACCCGCAGAGTCACCCTCGACCAGATACAGTTCCGATAAAGCCGGATCTTTTTCCTGACAATCGGCCAGTTTACCCGGTAAACCGGCAATATCCAGCGCGCTCTTACGACGGGTCATTTCACGTGCTTTACGCGCTGCATCACGGGCACGCGCTGCATCAATAATCTTGCCGGCAATCGATTTGGCCGCTTGCGGGTTTTCCAGTAAATATTCCGAGAAAGATTTATTCATGGCCTGCTCGACCGCAGGTTTTACCTCACTCGACACCAGTTTTTCTTTGGTCTGTGAAGAGAATTTTGGATCAGGCACTTTCACCGAAATAATTGCGGTCAAACCTTCACGTGCGTCATCCCCGGAAACCACCACTTTCTCTTTTTTGAGCAGGTTTTCGTTTTCCATGTAGCTGTTTAAACCACGGGTCAACGCGGCACGGAAACCGGCTAAATGGGTACCGCCATCTTTTTGCGGAATATTGTTGGTAAAGCAGCGTACATTTTCCTGATAAGAATCATTCCATTGCAACGCAACTTCAACTCCAATGCCATTTTCTGCCTGCACGGTAAAATGGAAAATATCATTCAGATGGTTTTTGCCTTCGTTAATGTATTTCACAAACTCAGACAGACCACCTTCATAGTCATAGATATGTTCCAGGTTAATACGTTCATCTTTCAGGACAATGCGTACACCGGCATTCAGGAACGACAGTTCACGTAAACGGCGCGCCAGAATATCGACATTAAAAATGGTCTGGCTAAAGGTTTCAGCACTTGGCCAGAAACGGACCATGGTTCCGGTCTCTTCTGTTTCACCAACCACGGTTAATGGATATTGCGGATCACCATGACGGTATTCCTGCTGATGAATCTGACCGGCACGTTTAATGGTCAGTTCCAGTTTGCTCGACAGGGCGTTTACCACCGATACCCCGACCCCGTGCAGACCGCCCGACACTTTATAACTGTTGTCGTCGAACTTACCGCCGGCGTGCAGGATGGTCAGAATCACCTCGGCAGCCGATACGCCTTCTTCCGGGTGAATGTCGGTTGGAATGCCGCGACCGTTATCGGCCACAGATACCGATTCATCTTCATGAATAGTGACTAGAATCTCGTCACAATGGCCGGCAAGCGCTTCGTCAATCGCGTTATCGACCACCTCGAACACCATGTGGTGCAAACCGGTACCATCATCTGTATCACCGATATACATGCCCGGGCGTTTACGAACAGCATCTAGGCCACGTAATACTTTGATACTAGAGGAATCATAAGCCTTTTCATTGGTTTGTTCTGTTTGAGTGGCAGATTGATCTTCTGAACTCATGGTTTCTCCCTAGTAAAAACTGGTCTATCCAAAGATAAAAAACTATTGCACAACAACTTGAACAGTACCGTTTTCAACATTGAATAATTGATAGGAAATAGACAAATCATGTAAGTGATTCTGCACTGATTCATGGTCTAAGGTGGTAATAAAAACTTGACTACCAAGTTGGCTCAATCGCTCAATTAAACGTCGTTGTGCGGTTAAATCTAATTCTGCTGTCAGATCATCTAATAATACCACAGTTTCCTTATTGCACGCATGCAGCATTGCAATCTGTGACAGTTTTAAAGCCATGATCAATAACTTTTTTTGTCCGCGTGACAGCACTACATCGGCATCGCCCGTCACTGTTTTTAAACGTAAATCTGCGCGATGCGGTCCATATTCGGTATAACGGCGCTCCACATCTTTCTGATGATGATTGATCAAATCGCTCATTAAACCCGGTTCCGGATGAAATCCCGGATGGTATTCCAGGCGAATATTTAAATCGGGCAACAACTGCTGTAAATCCTGCTGAAAATAGTGCTGCCACTGCTCGATAATACTGTAGCGTTGCAGATGCAGCATTTCACCATACTGGCTCAGCATCTGGTTCCACGGTTCTAGTTCTGCCAGGCTTAAATGACGCCGGGTTTTTAGTAAGCTGTTACGCTGTTTTAAGGCCCGCGAATAGTATTGCCAGGCATGATAAAACTCTGGTTCCACGTGGAACATCATCCAGTCCAGCAGCTGTCGCCGTGGTTTAGCGCCGTGGTCGATAATATCCGTACTTTGCGGATCAATCAGTTGTAGCGGCAGCAGTTTGGCCAGCTGCCCCTGGGTGGCAATATGATCACCATTGACCTTAATCAGTTGTTCCCCAGACAGCAGTTTTTGCATGCCGATTTTTTCGGTGGGCGACTGGGCAAATACAATCGCATCTTGGGCATCATGCTGAATATAGTTTTTGGGGATATGGGTACGGAAGGAACGACCGGTGGCCAGTAAATGAATGGCCTCCAGAATCGAGGTTTTACCGGAGCCATTGGCACCATAAAAGACATTAAACGGCTGCAACCCGACGAGTGCAACCGCTTTTAAGTTTCGAACACGTTCTATATTTAAACGCGTAATATGCATAATCGTGTCAGATCACATACAAGCTTAGACACGCATCGGCATCACAACATAGGTTTGATCTTGCTGCGCTGGGTCTTGCACCAGTACCGACTGGTTGGCTTCGGTCATGGTCATTGCCACATCATCACCATCCAGTGCACCTAATACATCCAGCAGATATTGAGCATTGAACGACATTTCCAGCGGTGCATTATTGTATTGCACGGCCAGGTCTTCAATCGCTTCATCCTGCTCCGGGTTGTTGGCACGTAATTGCAGTGAATCTGCATTAAAGTTCAGGAATACGCCGCGTAATTTTTCATTACTTAAAATCGCCACACGCTGTAACGACTGCTTGAAGACATCATGTGCAATCATCACCACTTTATCGCCACCACGTGGAATCACACGGCGGTAATCCGGGAATTTACCATCAATTAACTTGGTGGTGAAACGTACGGTAATATCGCCCTGCTCTTTGTCACGGCTCGGCACGGAAATGGTTACATTTAACAGTTCACGACCAATTAACAGGGATAGTTGCTCATCTTCAATACTGAGTAAACGCTGTAATTCGCCCACGGCTTTACGTGGCACAATTGCCTGAATCGGTTGTGTCGCATTTGAAGAGGCACCGGTTTCACATAATGCCAAACGGTGGCCATCGGTAGTCACAGCGCGCAGCTGGTTTTCATCAATTTCCAGTAAGGTGCCGGTCAAATAGAAACGTACATCCTGCACCGCCATGGCAAAGGCGGTTTTTTCAAATAAACGTTTTAATTCACGCTGAGTCACCGCTACCTGTGTGCCTTGAGTATTTTCAGTGGCCAATAACGGATAATCTTCGGCTGGTAAAGTGCCCAACACGAAACGGCTGTTGCCTGATTTTAAAATACAGCGCTGATCTTCAGTAATCTGCAGGTCAATTAAAGCCGCAGTCGGCAAAGATTTACAGATATCCATCAGTTTACGTGCCGGCACTGTGGTCTCACCCGCCTGTAAACATGCACCTTCAGCCAGAACCGTACTGGCCACCAGCTCAACTTCCAGATCGGAACCGGTAATGGTCAGCGCCTGTTCGGTCACCTGAACTTTCACGTTAGATAAAATGTTTAACGTATGGCGACGTTCAACCGCTCCTACAACATGTGATAGAACATTGAGTAAGCTTTCTTTGGCGATTTTTAAACGCACGGTACATTCCTCTAACAACTGAAGATGATGAAGATAAAAATTAATTTTTTAGCAGTGTACTATGCGGCAGAATATGCCGCATTGCAAGAACAGAATTTGACCAAACCGGCCTAACTTTGCAACAGGCGTTGCAGGTTTTTATAGTCCTCGTTGAAGATTGGATCTTCTTCGCGCAGGCTTTGTACTTTCTCGCAGGCATGCATCACGGTACTGTGGTCACGACCACCAAAAGCCATGCCAATTTCGGGGAAACTGTCCCCGGTCAGTTCACGGGCCAGCCCCATCGCCAGCTGCCGCGGACGGGCATAAATCCGGGTACGTTTTGGCCCGACCAATTCTTTCAGTGGAATACGGAAATATTCACTGACCACACGCTGGATATTTTCGGTACTGATGGTACGCGCACGAATCGCCAGCACATCTTTTAGAGATTCACGCACCACATCCAGATCAATCGCGGTGCCTTTAAAACGGGAAATTGCGACCACCTTGTTTAAGGCGCCTTCCAGTTCACGCACGTTGGCGACCACCTGCTGGGCAATAAACAAGGCACAGTTGCGCGGTAAATCGACGCCACTGCTTTCGGCTTTCTTTAATAGAATTTCAATCCGGGTTTCAATATCGGGCGGTTCTACCCCAACTGACAAGCCCCAGGAAAAACGTGACACCAGACGCGGGTCCAGTTCGGTCAGTTCTTTTGGATAACGGTCCGACGTCAGAATAATCTGCTTGGATTCATCCAATAAGGCATTAAAGGTATAGAAAAATTCCACCAGACTGGCTTCTTTACCGGCCAGCAAATGAATGTCATCCACCAAGAGCAGATCAAGTGAACGGCAATTTTTCTTGAATTCTTCAACCTTGCCCTGCTGTAGCGAGCTGACAAAGTCATGTACAAAGCTTTCAGCAGTCATATACATGACCCGGGCATTCGGCTTGGCCTGCAACAAGGCATTCCCCACTGCCTGCATCAAGTGGGTTTTACCCAGACCGGTCGGGCCATATAAAAATAGCGGGTTATGTTGTGAAGCGCCCAGATGGGTCAATACTTTACGGCAGGTTTCTGCCGCCATCTGGTTAGAACGGCCTTCTACAAATAAAGAAAAGGTAAATAAAGGGTTTAACTGACGCTTGCGGCTGTTTTTGCTGGCACTCTCTTCTTTGTCCTTTTTTGGACGGCTGACCGGTGCCGGTGCTGACTCTAAAGCAGCGGTGGTGGTCGCTGGCTGTTCACTGGCCGATAAAATGGCGCCCGGACGGGAATCGACCAGGATTTCAACTTTACGTACCCGTCCTTCAGACAGTTGTTCGGCCAGAATCGTGATCAGCTCAAGATGATGTTCCTGAATATAGCGGGTCCAATACGGGTTCGGTGCATATAAACGTAAAGTATCTTCTGATTCTTCTGCAACTAATGGGCGAATCCACATCGTAAAGACATTCCCAGAGAGCTCTTGTCGCAAGCGATTTAAGCAGTCCGTCCAAAGCATGTGAAAACCCCTATTTATTCCATTTTAAATTTAAAACGCATTCGTCCGCTGCAAGCGGGTCGCCATTCTAACCAAGTTATCCACATCTGTCATGAGAAATTGAGCGAATTTAGCCAAAAAACAAACATCAAGATCTAAATTTAAATTTAAAAGCTGGTGTGGATAAGTTTATCCGCAAGCTGTGAATAAAATATAGCATAAAGTTATCCACAATGTATTAAAAATATAAAAACACAGTTATCCACATGCAAAGTCTATGTTTTTTAAATTTAAAAATTGCTTTTCCACATAAAAAAGCCACCCTAATAAGAATAAATTTAAATTTATAAATTTGAATTTATATATTAGAGCGTGCTCGGATGTGGATAAACTGAAAATAAATTTAAATTCGAATTTAAACCTGCAGAGAATAAGTTTATTCACATGGTCTTGTGGATAATTATGTGAATAATATTGTTTATAACTTATTTTGTATTTTTTAACAATAGGATAGCTTGTGAATAAGCCAGAATATGTACAGTTGCCTATTCCTGGATAAACTTAAGGCCTTTTATAAAAATTAGGCTTATTTAAAGGAAAACCGTGTTTTTGATTGACAGCTCAAGCAATGAGCACTAAAATCGCGGACCTTTATAGAAAGATCATTTTTGGAGTTTCGACATGAAACGTACATTCCAACCATCTGAATTAAAGCGTAAACGCGTTCATGGTTTCCGTGCTCGTATGGCTACTAAAGCTGGTCGTCAAGTATTAGCTCGCCGTCGTGCAAAAGGTCGTCACAGCTTAACTGTTTAATCAGTCACGCTGCATCGACTTGGGTGTTATGACATCACTTTATGGCTTCAGCACAGAGCTTCGTATACGCTGTGCTGCCGATTATAAAGATGTGTTTGATGGTGCGCTTTTTAAAGTGCATCAACCCCATTTCTTATTTCTGGCAAAACCGTCCGAACTGCTGAACAGCCGTTTGGGTATTGTTGTTGCCAAGAAAAAAGTGCGTCGTGCACACGAAAGAAATCGAGTAAAACGACTTGCTCGCGAAAGTTTTCGCCTGCATCAACAGCAATTGGCTGTACTGGATATTGTGGTGATGCCCAAAATGGGGATTGAAACAGTGCCAAATGCAGAGTTACATCAGCAATTACAATTTGCTTGGCAGAAATTGCACCGCCTTGCCAAAAAGCATTCTAAAATAGCTCCCTCCCCACATCAGTAGAGATGACCAATGGTACGTTTACTGCATTGGTTGATTCGTTTCTATCAGATTGCGATTAGTCCGCTTCTTGGACCACGTTGTCGCTATATTCCAACCTGTTCTCAATATGCCCTGGAAGCAGTCCAGATCCATGGGGCCGGACGTGGTGTGTGGCTGGCGACTAGACGTATCTGTCGTTGTCATCCGTGGGGTGGTTCGGGCTATGACCCTGTACCGGCCAAAGCAATTCGTTTTATTTCATTTCAGCAAATAGATTCTCAAACGGGTCACATTGCTGTACCCTTTCGTGAACGTTTATTGAACCAAAATCACTCTAACCACTTGGGGTAATAGATATGCAACAATGGGCCAGGATTGCAATTCTCGGGGCCATGTTTGTTGTCGCTTATTTGCTCATTTTGGCTTGGCAAAAAGATTATGGAAATGCTGAAACCCAACCACAGCAACAGGCTGCGGTGGTTTCACATGAAGTGTCTGCAGATTTGCCAAATGGCCAAACCGCTACAGCAGCTTCTGATGTACCGCAGGCAAATATTTCAGCGCAGCAGACTCAAACCACAGATGCCACTGCACCTGTAAGTCAGCAGCTTATTTCAGTACAAACTGACCTTTATCATCTTTGGATCAATCCAAAAGGTGGTGATATTGTTCGTGTTGAATTACTCAATCATGACAAAAATAAAGACAGTGATGCACCGTTTGTAATGCTTGAAAGCGATGACAAACGTACCTATGTCGCTCAGTCAGGCCTGATTGGTCTGAATGGACCAGACAGCAGCCGTAATGGTCGTCCAAGCTATGAAGTTGAAAAATTAAGCTATAGCCTGGAAGATGCCAAAGCCGTTCAGAATCAGGACGGTGAAGCGGTGAAAGTGTTAAATGTACCAATGGTGTACAAAACTGCTGACGGTGTAGAAATTATCAAGACCTTCAGCTTCAAGCAAGGCGAATATCCGATTGTGGTCAACCACAAAGTGGTAAACCGCAGTGGCCAGAACTGGCAAGGTCAAATGTTTGGTCAGATCAAACGTGATAACTCGGATGATCCGGGTAAATCGGACCAGGGCATTTTCACTTTGGGTACCTTCCTGGGCGGCGCCTGGGGGACACCGGATGAACACTACAACAAGCTGAAATTCGACAACTTCACTGAAGAAAAACTGAATGTTGAAGCGACTGGCGGCTGGGTTGCGGTGGTGCAGCACTACTTCGTGAGTGCATGGGTACCGGGTAACCTGAAACTGACCCAGGCCGATGGCCAACCGTATAGCGCCAAGCTGGAATCGCGTAAATCAGGCGATAATATGAATATTATCGGCTTTACTTCGCCAACCATTAATGTACCGGCGGGTACAGTGGCAGAAGTCGATGCGACCTTCTATAGCGGTCCAAAAATCCAGTCAGAGCTGAAAGATCTGGCCACCGGTCTGAATCAGACTGTGGATTATGGCTGGTTATGGCCAATTGCCAAACTGCTGTTTGTAGGCTTGGAATTCTTCCACGGCTTAGTGGGGAACTGGGGCTGGGCAATTATTCTGTTGACCATTCTGGTGAAGCTGATTCTGTGGCCATTATCGTCGAAGAGCTACCGTTCTATGGCGAAAATGCGTGTGATTGCACCTGAAATGCAGCGCATGAAAGAAGAGTTCGGTGAAGACCGGATGCGCTTCTCGCAAGAGATGATGGCCCTGTACAAACGTGAACAGGTCAATCCGCTGGCCGGCTGTTTACCGCTGTTACTGCAAATGCCAATCTTCCTGGCCCTGTACTGGGTACTGATGGAATCTGTAGAGCTGCGTCATGCGCCATGGTTACTCTGGATTCAGGATTTATCGGCAATGGATCCTTGGTTTATCTTGCCGCTGATCATGGGTGCGACCATGTATATCCAGCAAATGCTGAACCCGCAGCCGACCGATCCTATGCAGGCTAAAGTCTTCCGCATTATGCCAGTGATCTTTACTGTGTTCCTGCTGTTCTTCCCGGCGGGTCTGGTGTTGTACTGGATTGTCAACAACCTGATCACCATCTTGCAGCAAGGCCTGATCAACAAATCTGTTGAGAAAGACCGTGCCAAACGTGATGAAGCGACCCCAGTCAACTAAGTTGTACTGACGAGCTGAATAAATCCGCTTAAGATGATACTCTTAGGCGGATTTTTTTTGGCCCGACTTTAAGCATTGCGACAGGTGAATTTATGCTGACCCAAACCACAACAATTGCTGCGATTGCCACTCCACCCGGGCGTGGCGGTGTGGGGGTAATTCGCCTGTCTGGTCCTAAATCCTATGCCATTGCTGAAGCCCTGACCCAAAAGCAGCTGCCAAAAGCCCGTTTTGCCGGCTTCCGCCAGTTTTATGAGGCTAGCGGTGAGGTGATGGATGAAGGTTTGGTGATTTGTTTCCCCAATCCGAACTCCTTTACCGGTGAAGACGTGGTGGAACTGCAAGGTCATGGCGGCCCGGTCATTCAAAATGCCCTGCTGGCACGTTTACTGGAACTCGGTGCGACCGCGGCCAAAGCCGGTGAGTTTTCCATGCGCGCCTTTGAAAATGGCAAGCTTGATCTGGTACAGGCCGAAGCGATTGCTGACCTGATTGACGCCACTTCGCAGGCCGCAGCACGTTCAGCGGTACGTTCTTTACAAGGTGCATTTTCAACCAAGGTCAATACGGTTTTAGAAAAACTGATTCATCTGCGTTTGCATGTGGAAGCAGCGATTGATTTTCCGGAAGAAGAAATTGATTTTCTGGCCGATGGCAAAATTCTGGCCCTACTGGATGATGTTGCCAGCTCAGTCACCGCGGTACAGCAATCGGCACGTCAGGGACAATTATTACGTGAAGGCTTGCAGGTGGTGATTGCTGGTAAACCCAATGCCGGAAAATCATCTTTACTGAATGCTTTAGCCGGGATTGAACGGGCGATTGTGACCGATATTGCTGGTACCACCCGTGATGTGCTGCATGAAAAAATCACCTTAAATGGCTTGCCGATTACCCTGACCGATACCGCCGGTTTACGGGAAACCGGTGATGTGGTGGAAAAAGAAGGCATCCGCCGCGCGATTAAAGAAATTGAACAGGCCGATTTATTGCTGCTGGTGTATGACTTAAGTCAGGGTGAAGATCCACTGGCCTTGGCCCAGGAATATTTTGCCGATCATCTGGAACCCAAACGTCTGATGCTGATTGGTAATAAAGCAGATTTGACTGGTGCTGAAGCCGTTATTGGTGATTATCAGGGCTTTCGTCATATTACCGTGTCGGCCAAGCAGGAAACCGGTGTTCAATCGCTCATAGATGCGATTACAGCGCATGCAGGCTTCCAGCCGGAAGAAGATACCTTCATTGCCCGAACTCGTCATTTAGACGCAATGAAACGCACCCAGTACTATCTGGCCGAAGCGCGCGAGCAGCTGGTAGATTATCATGCCGGTGAGCTGGTGGCTGAATCCCTGCGTCTGGCGCAAAATGCCCTAGGTGAAATTACCGGAGATTTTAGTGCCGATGATCTGTTGGGTAAAATTTTCGGTTCTTTCTGTATTGGAAAATAAGCGCAGCACGCTCTGAGATTGCTATGCATTTAAAAGCATCAGGTGTTAGCCACCTGGTGCTTTTTTATTGCTTTTTATCAGGCAATCTCGTCATTTCAGCCTAAATAGTTTTGTATGTTCTAAGGGAACAGCCTGTCACATTGTATGGGCTAGCCTATATCCCACCATCCGCCCTTCTATTGCCCGATATTCAGGCTATGATGAGTGAATAACCTACAAGTTGTTCCAATAAAATCCTGAATGCAGTTCAACAAAAACACTGCCGGAGGTGTGGCATGCTGGAGGTGGTTGATTTACGTGAGTCACTGGTTGCTTTAGTGAGTGTGCTGCAGCTGTTGCTCGAGTTTATCTCGGTGGTCTGTGTGGTGATTGGTCTGGTCAAAACCTTAATGGTGCTGGTTCAGCTAAAATCCGGCCGCAGTGCGCGCTATTGTTTTGGCAATTGGCTGGCCACTGCGCTGGAGTTTCAGCTGGCCGCGGATATTCTGGCCACCACGGTCGATCCGGATATGGACAGCCTGATCAAACTGGCGATTATTGCGGTCATTCGGACCTTTTTAAACTACTTTTTAATGAAAGAGCTGGAACATCAACCCGGTACAGAGAAATAAAACTATTCAATCATCTGGTGGATGTTGATATGGTCAGCATCTGATTGGCAGCGCAGTCTGTCCGCACCCAGGATCAGGCCGAGGGTGCCTGATCATCCCCGACTCAACAGCATTAATTTAAAAGGTTAGCACTTTACGCTGCTGCCAGATCAGGCTGAGGCAAAGCAGCCCAATCAGCATGCAGAAGCTGATAATACCCACACTTAAGCCAAAATGGTCTGATAAATAGCCCACCGCAATAATCGGTACAATGGTGCCCAGATAGGCAATAAACAGATAACTGGACATAATTGCAGCGCGGTTGTGCGGCTGACTCATCTGGTGAATCAGGCCAAAGGCGCCCAATAAGCTCAAGCCATGCCCAATTCCGACCAGCATATCACTGACAAAGAACAGCGGGCTCCATTGCAGCGACATACATAACCCCAGCAGAAGCAGACTGCCGAGCAGCGCATAGAGCCCCCAGCGCAAGGCCGTGGCAGGCAGCACGCTACGGGCAAAAAACTGGACGATGGCTGAAATAATTAAAATCGCGGAAATTGCTACACCACTGACCAGTGGCCCATGCCAGGGCAAAATATCCTGCACAAACGACGGCGACAGCGAAGCAAACAGACTAAAGCCGGCAAAGGCACAAAACGCGGCCAGACTGACCAGAAAAAAAGCAGCCTGATACGGCGCATCCGGGGTTTGTAATTTGGGATAAACCGAAAATGGCTGCTGTTCAAAGGCAGGCTGTTTTAGCTTGAACAGGCCCAGCCCACAGAAAATGGCACTGACAATCACCGGAAGATAAGGCGTGACCAGCGACTGCTCGGCAAACTGGGCAATTACACCGCCCAGAAATGGCCCTAAACCAAAGCCAATTGCTGTAATAATCGAGCTGAGCTGTGGCGCCAGCAGTTTATGGCTATCGGGCACTACATTCATCAGCCCCAGCATGGCAGAGGTGGTAATCAGTCCCGAAGCAATCCCAATAATAAAGCGGCCGAGGCCCAAATACAGCGCTGTCGGTGCCCAGGCTGACAGTATCAGTCCAACCGTGACCAGGGCAATACCGACCTGCAAGCTGCGGACAAAACCAAAGCGGTTACTGGTCCGTCCCAGAAACAGCAAGGTGGCCAGACAGCCGAACATATAGGCCACAAACAGATAGGTAATATGACTCGGCAGCAGCTGCCACAGCTCCTGATATAGGGGATATAAAGGGCTGGCCAGTGCGGTTCCAACGGTACCAATACACAGCGCCAGGCTGACCATTAAAAACGGCTGCCACGATTGAGCGTTTGACATGAGAGAATAAAAACATACCTCAGCTTTTTGGCTCAGGTATCATGATATGAGAAAAGATCGTTTCAGTGTAAAGGCAGGAATTTCGTGGGTCAATCGAAAGATGGGCTTAGGTATAGCGTTTTAACAATTTTAAAAATTCATCCAGTTCGACTTCATTGACCTCGACCTCATCGCCAATGACATGATGGCGCAAATGCGATTCAATCAGCTCATTCATCAGCCCGTTAACCGCGCCTTTAATCGCAGCCACCTGCTGTAATACTTCGATACAGCTTTTTTCCGGATCATGGATGGACTGTTCCACCGCACTGATCTGACCTTGTAAACGCTTGATGCGATTTAAAACTTTTTTATCTGTATGTAAATGGCCCACACTTCACCTTAATTTCAAATATACTATGGGGGAGTATGTTGGACGATTCTCCCCATGCAAAATCATGTTTCTCACAGTACCCATCACCATCAGTTTGATGAAGGCAATCCACTGGCCCAGAAGCGTATATTATATGCTGCGATATTAACCGGTGTCATGATGCTTTTAGAGATTATTGGCGGCTGGATTTTTAACTCGATGGCACTTCTGGCCGATGGCTGGCATATGAGCTCGCATATGCTGGCTTTGGGGCTGGCCTATGTGGCTTATCGGGCGGCGCGTCATTATGCCCAGGATGCCCGTTTTAGCTTTGGTACCTGGAAAATTGAGATTCTGGCCGGTTATAGTAGTGCGATTTTATTGCTGGTAGTGGCCGGTTTTATGGCGCTTCATTCGGTAGAACGCTTATTTTTCCCGGTTAATATTCATTATAACGAAGCCATTCCCATTGCGATTTTAGGCCTATTGGTCAACTTGATTTGTGCCTGGTTACTGCATGATGATGGTCACCATCACCATCACCATCACCATCACCATCACCATCACCATCACCATGAGTCGGGGCATGGACATGCGCATGCACATACAGCTGGAGCACATGATTTAAACCAGAAAGCTGCGTTTATGCATGTGGTGGCCGATGCTGTGACCTCCATTTTTGCGATTGTGGCCTTAATTGCCGGCAAGTTCTGGGGCTGGGATTTTCTTGATGCGGTACTGGGTATTGTGGGTTCGATTCTGGTGGCGCGCTGGGCCTGGGGCCTGATTCAGGAAACTGGACGCACCTTGCTGGATGCCGAAATGGATCATCCGGTGGTGGAAGAAATTCGCGAGGTGATTGCCGAGCTGCCAGGAATGGTCAATATCACCGATCTGCATGTCTGGAAAGTCGGTCGTGACAAGTTTTCCTGTATTCTGGCCGTAGAAACTGAAGATGAATTAAATGCCGATCAAATCCGCACGGCCCTGTCAGTGCATGAGGAAATTGTGCATGTCTCAATTGAAATTAACTCGATTCATCCGGTTTATGTTCCACGTGAAACGCCATTGTCGATGCTGTAGTGATTCGGTAAATTTCTCTGATAAAAGTGGAATCTTTGTCCCGATTTAAGATTAGAATCGGGCAAGGATTGATAAAGACAAGATTTCACTATGTTTAAACATGCATTCTTGCTGGCCGCGCTCGCGATGAGCTCAACGCCGGCACTGGCCAATGTCGACACCGTCAAAGCCAATTTAAAGCAGCAGCATCCAAACCTGGACATCCAGAATATTCAGGCCACTGAAATGCGCGGGATTTATAGCGGTTCAATGCAGGGTCAGGTGGTCTATCTGAATGAAGATGCCAAGCATATTCTGGCCGGTTCCATGCTCCGTTTAAGCGACCAGCAGAATTTGACCAAAGCGCTGCTGGTACAACAAAACAGCATCGACTGGAAAAAACTGCCGCTACAAGATGCTTTAAAAACGGTTCGAGGGACGGGTAAACGTCAGCTGGCCATCTTTTCTGACCCAAATTGCCCGTATTGCAAACAGCTGGAAGTAGAGCTGAAAAAACTCAATGATGTCACCATTTACACCTTTATTTTACCGTTAAAGGCACAATCGGTACGCCCTTCGCAGCAGGTGTATTGTGAAGCCAATCCGGCCCAGGCCTGGGAAGACCTGATTGCCAAAGGTCTTAGCCCGCGCACGAGCCAGTCCTGTGCCAATCCGATTCAGCGTAATCTGAAACTGGCGCAAAGCCTGGGATTAAACGGCACACCGGCCATTATTTTCTCGAATGGTTTTAAGGTGATGGGCGCCTACCCTGCTGCGCAGATCGAGCAGATTTTCAAGGAATTTGGACTCTAAGCTCAGATTGTTAAAAGTCAGATTTTAGACCATAAAAAAGCACCGGCGAATGAACGGTGCTTTTTTATTGATTTAAACGCGATGTGAGCGTTTGGAAATCATGTTATAGATAAACAGAATAATCAGCGCACCAATCACCGAGGCAATAAAGCCGGCAGCTGAGTTTTCATCATACAGACCGAGGAAGCGACCGCCGTAAGTGGCCAACAGTGAACCGGCGATCCCGAGTAAGGTGGTCATAATAAAGCCTGCTTTATCATCACCTGGATGGATGGCACGGGCGATAAGACCTGCAATAAAACCAATCACGATAGCCACAATAAGTGTCCACATCTCCTGTCTCCTTCTTGTTATGGTTTATCAAATTGAGTTGTTGCTATTTGATTTATTTTTCAGGATTTTTGAGAGGACAAACAGTAGAGTCCTGCTACAGATTGTAGTTTTTTTGTCCGCTTTGTCGTAAAAAAAGTGGCTGAACGCCACTTTCTTTTGCGGTTGCTTACAGACCGATTTCACCAATAAACGGGATATGGCGATATTTCTGGTCATAGTCGAGGCCATAACCGACAATAAATTTGTCTTCTACTTCAAAGCCCAGGAATTTAACTTCCAGTTCAATTTCACGGCGTGACGGTTTGCTGACCAAGGTACACAGCTCAATCGAATTTGGTTCACGGGTTTGTAGAATTTCCAGTACTTTGCTCAGGGTATTGCCAGAGTCGATAATATCTTCTACCACCAGCACATCTTTGCCACGAATTTCGCCGTCGAGGTCTTTCAGGATTTTTACATCACGCGAAGACACAGTACTGCCGCCATAACTTGAAACGGTCATAAAGTCCAGTTCATGCGGTTTTTCAATGGTCCGGCATAAATCGGCCATAAACAGCACAGAACCGCGCAGTAAACCGATTAACACCAGCTCCTTGTCGCTATTGGCATAATGCGCATTAATCTGTTTACCAAGTTCTTGAACTTTCGCATGAATTTCTTCAGCAGAAATCAATACTTTCATATCAACGGTCATGGGTAGATCCCTAAAAGAGCAAAAAATAAAAAAGGTGTTGACCTGCAACACCCCAAAATATGCCTTAATTTTAATACATCTTGCGGTCAGATGCATCCTCTTTGCTGTCTAAAAAAACAGCATTTTTGACCGGGTGGTCTCTTTTCAGCAATAAGGCCAGACCAATCAGCGTGAGCGCCACCCGCCATTTCGGTTGCGCCCGGCGTATAGGTTTAGTCGCGGACATAGGCACATTGTCCATAAATATAGGTGGCCTGAATATTCCGTTCATCGCCCATGGTCATGAGCGCAAACAGGCTGTCTTCCAGGCCTTTGCTGTGCTGCTGGCGCAGGGTCTGCAAGGCGGTGGCGTTTAAATCCAGCACAATAAAGTCCGCTTCTTTACCGACATTGAAATTGCCGAGCTTGTCATCCAGATCCAGTGCTTTGGCACCGCCTAAAGTGGAATGATACAGTGCTTCATAGGCCGACAGGTTTTGCTCAAGTAGCTGCTGGACTTTATAGGCTTCGCTAATGGTGCGCAGCTGGCTAAACGAGGTCCCTGCCCCGATGTCGGTGCCTAGGCCCATTTTGACCTGTTTCTGCCAGGTCTGATGAATCGGGAACAGGCCACTGCCCAGGAACAGGTTGGAGGTCGGACAAAAGGCAATCGCGGAATCGGTCTGGTGCATACAGTCCCACTCCTGCTCTTCCAGATGCACACAATGCGCAAATACCGAACGTGAACCGGTCAGCCCATAATGATGATAGACATCTAAATAGCCTTTTTGCTCCGGGAACAGGCTTTTGACCCAGGCAATTTCATTTTTGTTTTCACTTAAATGGGTATGTAAATACACATCCGGATATTCAGCTTTCAGCTGCTGCGCTTTTTCCAGTTGTGCCGGCGTTGAGGTCGGTGCAAAACGCGGGGTAATCGCATATAAATTACGGCCTTTTCCATGCCACTTTTCAATCAGTGCTTTAGATTCCTGATAGGCGCGTTCTGGCGTGTCACAGAGTTCCTCGGGTGCATGACGGTCCATCAGCACTTTACCAGCAATCAGGCGCATCTGGTGCTGTTCTGCGGCTTCAAAAAGGGCATCGACAGATTCAGGATGCACGGTACAGAACACCAGTGCCGTGGTGGTGCCATTTTTCAGCAGTTCCTGCACAAAAAATGCAGCAATCTTGTCAGCATAGCTTTTATCAGCAAACTGCATTTCGGTTGGAAAGGTATAGGTATTTAGCCATTCCAGCAGCTGGGTGCCATAGGCGCCCACCATTTCGGTTTGTGGAAAATGAATATGGGTATCAATGAAGCCGGGTATAATTAGCTGATCGGGATAATGCTGCACCGAAACACCGGCCGGAATATACGCCTGCCCCTCTTCCCAGGGACCAAACCAGTGAATTTTCCCGTGTTGGGTAATTAATAAACCATCTTCTACATAGCGCACTTGGTCGTGAATATCACGCGCTTGGGCAACTGTATTCTGAATATCGAGGAAGCGGCCGCGAATTGCCGTCGTTGCAATGACAGAAGACATGAAAAACCTGCACTTGTTTAATTTTTTCGGTTGATTGTAGCTGAAAAGCGCTGCCCTGTATGGAAAATCCAACATTCAGTCACAGACATTGGGTGTCATGCAAAACTGTTGCCAGTTTGGGTGAAATACAAGATGTCCACTGGGTCAACTCTAAAATATTCAGTTAAATCGCGTACTTATACGATGATATTTAAGAGTAATCCCTGAATATGGAAAATAAAAAAAGCCCGTATGCAACGGGCTTTTTGATCAATCAGGCCACTTTAGAGCGTGGTTTCATGATGCTTGCGGCTGTGACGAATCGACAGCCAGGCAGTAATTGCCAGCACAATCACAATAAAGCTTAGGGAAATCCAGATTGGCATGTGGAATACATCTAGCATCAGCATCTTGAAGCCAATGAACACCAGAATAATTCCCAGCCCATACGGCAGATAATGCATTTTGGTGGCTGCACCGGCCAGCAGGAAGAACATGGCGCGTAAGCCTAAAATCGCCATCAGGTTGGCGGTCAAGACAATAAAGGGATCACTGGTCACGGCGAAAATTGCAGGAATTGAATCCACCGCAAAAATCACATCGGAGGCTTCAACCAGAATCAGCACCAGAAAGAGTGGCGTGGCCCAGAGTAAGCCCTCTTTACGTACAAAGAAGCGGCTGCCTTCCAGCTGCGGGGTAATCCGCATATGTTTGCGTAACCATTTCAGGATCGCCATATCTTCGATATTGCTGTCTTCATCGTCCTGTCCACGCAGGAATTTAAAGCCGGTATACACCAGGAAGGCACCGAACAGATACAGAATCCAGGAGAATTCCTGCACAAACCAGGCGCCAATAAAAATAAAGATGGTACGCAGCACAATAGCGCCCAAAACGCCATACAGCAGGATTTTACGTTGTAGTGCCGGTGGAATGGCAAAGGCAGCAAAAATCATCAGCCAGACAAAGACGTTATCAATCGCCAGTGATTTTTCCAGTAAATAACCGGCTAGATATTCCATCACCTTGGTATTGGCGACATCCAGTCCGGCGGTCTGTTTCAGATATAACCATAGGCCACCACCAAACAGCATGGCCACGCTGACCCAGGCGATACTCCAGTAAGCGGCGGTACGCACCTGAACGGTCTGGCCTTCTTTTTGTTTAAAGCCCAGAAAGTCGATGGCGAGCATGACCATAACAATCGCAAAAAAGGCCAGATACAGCCAGATATTGCCGATAGATTCCATACAATCTCCACATCCGACAATTGGCCATAAAAAAACCTTGACCCGTTGCCAGATGAAATAAAAACATCCATAACAACGTGATCAAGGTCTTGCCTACATTGCCCTGCCTGATGCAGATTCAATGCTCAGATACCGACTTTTTGCAAAGTGTAATGACGATAGTCTGACAGGTTAAAACCAGTGAGTTTCATCTGGGTTTTAACGCTTGGAGGAGGCTACTCCCCTTGTTCAACAATTCTGTGTTGGGGGAATGCCCCAAAGTCGACAGAGAATTGCATATTTTTAAGTAAAGTGCAAATGGCCGAATGTAAATGAGCGCGTGCTACAGTGTATTCCTCGTCAAGAAAAAAGCGACTGTATGCAATTGTTTCAACATGCAGTGAAAATGTTAGATTACAGATCAGATGCTATATTTTTTTCTGCAGAAAGCAGATACTCAAAATTCAGATGGGAGGATATGATAAAAATGATGGTGCAACACGAAAACAATGACAGCAAAGGGGCCTTTTTTGTTGAAGCCAATGGCGAGCGTCTGGCTGAGATGACTTATTCACGCGCCGGCGAAGATAAAATCATTATTGACCATACCACGGTCAGTGAACAGTTACGTGGTCAGGGTGTGGGACGTCACTTAGTTGAAGCTGCGGTCAATTATGCCCGCGAACAGCAGATCAAGATTATACCGCTCTGCCCTTATGCCAAAGCGGCTTTTGAAAAAGACCCGTCGATTCAGGATGTACTTCAACCCTAATTCATCCGGTGACACATAAACTTTAAGGCAGGACAGCAATGGATATTCAACATCAAGAGGCAAAACGTGGCGGCGCATTTTTTATTGAACGGGATGGACAGCGGATTGCTGAAATTACCTATCAATGGCAAGACACACATAAAATTGTCGCCGACCATACCTGGGTAGATGATTCATTGCGTGGCCAAGGCATTGCCCGCCAATTACTGGATGTGCTGGTCGCGTTTGCCCGGGAAAAACAGCTCAAGATTGTACCGGTCTGTTCTTATGTTGAAGTCATGTTTCGACGCGAGCCCAGCCTGGCTGATGTCGCCGCTTAAATCTGGCACTTGAACCCGCCGCCGACTTTGGAGGGTCAGCCAATATATAAAAACTACGAGCATGAACTCGTGGTTTTTGATTGCCGATAAAGACCTTAGCTGTAATCAATGATCACTTTCAGGGCTTTTTCATCTGAGGCGTGTTTAAATACCTCATAAGCCTTTTCAAACTGGTCAAATTTAAAATGATGGGTGGCCAGACGTTCCATCGGCAGTTTGCCGGCACAGCAGCTTTTGAGCAGCATGCCGGTGGTATTGGCATTGACCAGACCGGTGGTAATGGTCAGGTTTTTAATCCAGAGTTTATTTAACTCGAAATGCACCGATTTGCCGTGTACTCCGACGTTGGCCAGATGACCACCCTCTTTGACGACATGCTGGCAAATATTCCAGGTGGCTTCTACCCCCACGGCTTCCATGGCGCAATCGACCCCGCGGCCATCGGTAATTTCCAGAATACGCTGAATGGCATCTTCTTTGGCCGAGTTAATGGTGTGGGTCGCGCCAAGTTCTTTGGCCATGGCTAGCCGGTTATCATCCATGTCCACCGCAATAATCTGTGCCGGTGAATAGAATTGTGCAGTCAGCAGACAGCCCATCCCAATCGGGCCGGTACCAATAATGGCAATGGTATCGCCGGGTTTGACATTGCCATATTGCACGCCAATTTCATGCGAAGTCGGCAACACATCCGATAAAAATACCGCGACTTCTTCATTCAGTCCTTCTGGCAGCGGATACAGCGAGGTATCGGCAAATGGGGTTCGTACATATTCGGCATGGGTACCGTCAATCATATAGCCCATGATCCAGCCGCCTTCATTGCGGCAGTGCGCATAGAGCTGTTTCTGGCAGTTTTCACAGGTACCACAGCGGCTGACGCAGGAAATAATCACCCGGTCGCCCGGTTTGAAATTTTTGACCGCCGTACCGACCTCTTCAACAATCCCGATCCCTTCATGGCCGAGAATACGGCCATCAAACTGGCCGGTTTTTTCGATTGCGGTGCTTTCAATTTCCGGGTTTTTGCCTTTCCAGATACCAAGGTCGGTACCGCAAATCGTTGACTTGGTCACGCGGATGAGGGCATCGGTGGGTTGCAGAATTTGGGGACGTGGACGCTGTTCAAAACGGATATCATTGGCGCCATGATAAACCATGGCTTACATTGTCTGGGACATGGTGGTCATCCTCTTGTTGTGCTTATTGTGGGACAGCCTGCGCCTTTTCACCTCATCAGGAACCGTGATGGCGCAGGATGTGATCGTTCTAACTTAACAGGAGTTGATGACAAGTTCATCTCTAAAAAACCGTTTTGATTCAGATATTTGTATATTTATTTTAATCTATTGAATTGTATGAAAATAAAACAGGGCTGCAGTATTCTAACTACAGCCCCGTTGAATGATGTTTCAGGTCAATAAAACGTGTTTAAGCCGATTTTAATGCGCTTAATAATTTCTGGTGCAGACCACCAAAACCGCCATTAGACATGATCACCACCGCATCGCCCTCGCCTGCTTCCTGGCTGACGGTATGAATAATGTCATCCAGCGTCCGGGCAATTTTGGCCTTGTTTGGTGCCGCAGCCACCACCGGTTGTAAATCCCAGTCCAGTCCTTCCGGTTGATACCAGATTACTTCATCGGCCAGACGCGCTGAATGTGCCAGTCCATCTTTATGGCTGCCCATACGCATGGTATTGGAACGAGGCTCAATAATCGCCCACAGTTTACGTTCACCTAAACGTTTGCGCGCGCCTTCCAGGGTGGTGTCAATTGCCGTCGGATGATGGGCAAAGTCATCATAGACCTCAATGCCGCGTACGGTATCGAGCAGTTCCATACGGCGTTTTACCCCGCCGAAATTGGACAAGGCCGCACAGGCCGTTTCAATCGATACACCAATATGCGCCGCCGCGGCAATGGTTGCCAGGGCATTGGCCACTGAATGCTGGCCGGTCATGTTCCAGCAGACTTCGCCCTGAACCACACCATCTTGCAGCACTTTAAAATGTGAGCCATCGGCCTGTAACTGCTCGGCAGATAGCGCGGCCTGGGCATGTGCAGTCAGTGAGGTGCGGACCACCGGTGTCCAGCAGCCCATTTCCAGCACTTCATCAATATGGGTTTCGGTAACCGGTGCAATAATGCAGCCTTCACTTGGAATGGTACGCACCAGATGATGGAACTGTTTTTGAATCGCCGCCAGATCATCAAAGATATCGGCATGGTCAAATTCAAGGTTATTTAAAATGGCAGTTTTCGGATGGTAATGCACGAACTTGGAGCGCTTGTCGAAGAAAGCAGAATCGTATTCATCGGCTTCAACACAGAAGTATTTGCCACCACCTAAACGCGCGCTTTCTTTAAAGCCAAGCGGAACACCGCCAATCAAAAAGCCCGGTTCCAGACCGGCCTGATCCAGCACCCAGGCCAGCATGGTGGTGGTGGTGGTTTTACCATGGGTGCCGGCCACGCCCAGAACATGCTTGCCTTGCAGCACATGATCGGCCAGGAATTGTGGACCTGAAACATAAGGCAGACCGGCATTGAGCATATATTCCACCGCATCAATACCACGTTTCATGGCATTACCGACAATCACCAAGTCCGGATGCGGCTGTAAATGGCTGCGGTCATAGCCCTGCATTAAGGTAATGCCTGCATTTTCCAGTTGGGTCGACATCGGCGGATAAACATTCTGGTCGGAACCGGTCACGGTATGTCCCAGATCACGCGCCAACAAGGCCAGAGAGCCCATAAAAGTGCCACAAATACCCAAAATATGCAGATGCATCCGCTGTTACTCCACTGCGTGTAGGACCGTACCATTCT
The DNA here is from genome assembly GCF_013418555.1 of Acinetobacter sp. YH12134. NCBI lineage: Bacteria > Pseudomonadati > Pseudomonadota > Gammaproteobacteria > Moraxellales > Moraxellaceae > Acinetobacter > Acinetobacter sp. YH12134. The sequence continues at coordinate 36,332 of NZ_VPBT01000022.1, forward strand.
TGTTGATGGCCTGGTCATGATGTATTGAATTGTCAGCAACGATAGCAAGGCTGTTTCGGAAAAGATAGTCATTCTTGTAGGGATTCGTTGACTGGAATCCGAAAAAATCAGGCATTTTCCAGGCGGATGCTGACCGTGAAAAAAATCCGCACGGCTGCACTGCTTTTTTGGCCTGAAACCGTACAATAGGCTGACATTTTCTGGATACTGCCGCCTATGTCCTTCCCTTTACTGCTGTTAATTATTTCCAACTGTTTTATGACTTTGGCCTGGTATGGACATCTGAAATTTTTGCATGGCGCGCCGCTGTGGCAGGCCATTTTGTTTGGCTGGATGATTGCCCTGCTCGAATACGCCTTTATGATTCCGGCCACGCGCTTACTGGCCCAGCATGGCTGGTCACTTGGGCAAATGAAAATTACCCAGGAAGTGGTGACCCTGCTGGTCTTTGTGCCGTTTATGCTGTATCTGTTCAAGCAGCCGTTTAAACTGGATTATCTCTGGGCTGGTCTGTGCCTACTCGGTTGTGTTTACTTCGTTTTTCGCAGTAGCTAAAGTTATTCCGGTTGTGGCAGATGTGGAAAAAGTGCGGCGAAATCTGCTTGAATCAGCGCCCGTTCTGGTGCGAAATCAAAGTGATGTAAACAGCGTTGTAGCACCTGCATCGCCATCTGCGTGGCCGCCTGTCTGAGTTCCGGTTCCGGTACATTCTGCTCAATCATCGACAGGCATTTCAGCAGGCGCTGATTTAACTCCAGATTCTGGGCACAATCGCGGGCCAGCGGCATAAAGCTGCCATAAATCAGGTCTTGCAGATCAAAGCACTCAATACTGAGATGCGGACAATCACAGCGTGTTGCCTCCGGGTCCGGATGACTGTCAATTAGAATCCGGGTCAGCGCATTCAGCGCGCTAATGCCAGAACCGACATCATTAATTGCACTCGACATGGCTTTTTGCCCGACCTCACTCATCACCAGCAGACAAAAACGCGGGTCCTGCAGAAAACTGCGATTGGTTTCAATAATCAGATGCTGCAGAATCTGATTGCGGATCTGCTGTTGCTGTTCTTCGGACAGCGCCTGCGGGCTATAGACTTCGACCAGCGCCGTCATCGGATCTAAAAATTTGCCCGGCATAGATGGCAGATGTAAATGCAGTTGCTGCTGCGCGGCAATCTGCTCCAGTCCGGCCAGATCGACATGGTTAAAATAACCGGTTGTGCTGCTATAGACGCAAAAGCTGGGCGCAAAAGCAGGCTTCTGCCCTGTTGCCCCCAAGTCCGGTTGATGCCGGAACTGGCCCAAGGCCTTTTTGGCCGCAGTTTCAATCTTGTCGATGGTGGTGGTTAAATTGCCGAGTTTAGACAGGGTTTGTACCCAATGAATCAGGGTGTAAATCAGGTACATCAACACCAGAATAGTACTGATAAACAACACAAAACGTCCCGATGGACCGTAGTACTCCAGCCCCAGGGCAATTTTGGCAATCACTGCATAAATAAAAGCGGAAATAAAACTGGAAATGGCCAGCCGGGTGTTGTCATCGCTCATCATCAAGCTATAGGCACGTGGTGTGCCGCTGCTTGAAGCCGAAGCAAAAGCTGCCACCATAATCGACAATGAGAAGGTCGTCACTGCCAGCATGCTGGAGGCAATAATATCCAGCAAGCTGCCCAAGGTGTCGATGCTGATATTCGGTACCGTACTGGCCGGAATAAAATACTGGCTGGCGATGGCAAATAATGAAAAAAATGTCGCAAAGATGGCACCCAGCGCCGGCATCAGCCATAAGTTTTCTGAAGGGTTTTGTAGCCAGATTTTAAGTTTGAACCACATAGAAACTGCCCTGAAAATATCTTTAATCTAATCTTAAGTTATTCATTACAAAAAGCTTTATCTTGATAGTTATAGCGTTTTTTTCACCGCTGTATGTCCTCTTTTTGTATTTTTGGCCTATTGCCATCATTGTATTTTCTTCAGTTTTACAAACAGATAATTTTAATCTTTATTCTTGCGCCGAACTTTAGCCAGCCGGTTTTTCAGTCTATAATACGGAGCTTATTCATTAAAGCTTGGCTCTCGTCGAGATTTATCTTTTTTCACTTAGTCTCTGGAACATTAGCAATGAATGCGGCCGCAGCACAAGACGCTCCTCTCGTTGGAATTATTATGGGTTCTCAATCTGATTGGGCAACTCTCGAACACACTGCCAATATGCTCAAGCAGCTTGGTGTCCCATTTGAAGCGGAAGTGGTTTCTGCGCACCGTACCCCAGACCGTTTATTCGAATATGCCGAAACTGCGCGTGATCGTGGTATTCAGGTGATTATTGCCGGTGCGGGTGGCGCTGCCCATTTACCGGGCATGTGTGCAGCCAAGACTGATCTTCCAGTGCTGGGTGTGCCGGTTAAATCTTCTATTTTAAATGGCGTCGATTCACTGCTGTCGATTGTACAAATGCCGGCCGGAATTGCGGTAGGTACCTTGGCAATTGGTCCGGCCGGTGCCACCAATGCTGCCATTATGGCTGCCCAGATTCTGGGTTTAACGCGTCCAGAGATTGCGAAAAATGTCGCTGATTTCCGTGCAGCGCAAACCGATAAAGTGGCCAGCAACAATATTCCGGGTCAGGCGTAATACGGGACATTCCTTATGAATAAAACCATTGGTATTTTTGGTGGTGGGCAGCTTGGTCGTATGATGGCGCAAGCCGCGTTACCACTCAATATTCAATGTACTTTCTTTGAAGCCAGTGCAGATTGCCCTTCTGCGGCTTTAGGTACGGTCTATTCAAGCGCAGCTGAACACGGTTTGCAGGATTTTATCCAGAGTGCAGATGTATTTAGCCTGGAATTTGAAAATACCCCGCTGGCCGATGTTGATGTCTTGACCCAAAGTAAAGCGTTACATCCGCCGCGTCAGGCGCTGGCGATTGCGCAAAACCGTTTGCAGGAAAAAGCCCTATTTGATGCGCTGCAGATTCCGGTGGCGCCGTATAAGGCGGTTGATTCGCTGGACAGTTTACAGGCAGCGGTGGCTGAATTAGGTCTGCCGATTGTGCTGAAAACCGCAACTGGCGGTTATGATGGTAAAGGCCAGTTTGTGCTGCGTAGCGCCGATCAGATTGATCAGGCCTGGGCAGAACTCGGCCCTGCCGGCTCGCTGATTGCAGAAAGTTTTGTCACCTTCTCGCGTGAAGTATCGATTATTGCGGTACGTGGCCAAAATGGCGATGTCAAAACCTGGCCATTGGCTGAAAACCATCACCATCACGGGATTTTATCGCACTCGATTGTACCGGCACCGAACAGCACTGACTTGCAACCGGTGGCGCAAGACTACATCACGCGCCTGCTGAATCATCTGAACTATGTCGGTGTGTTGACACTGGAACTGTTTGTGACTGAAAAAGGCCTGTATGCCAATGAAATGGCGCCACGCGTGCATAATTCGGGGCACTGGTCGATTGAAGGCGCTGTCTGTTCACAGTTTGAAAACCATGTCCGTGCAGTGGCTGGTTTGCCGCTCGGTTCGACTGAGGTGGTGCGCCCAACGGTGATGGTGAATATTATTGGTCAGCATCCAAAGTCGGAAGATGTGTTGGCGTTAAATGGTGCACATCTGCATTTGTACAATAAAACCGAACGCGAAGGTCGTAAAATCGGGCATATTACCTTAATGCCAAACGACAGTCGCGAACTGACGTCACTGTGCCGTCAGCTGGCGAAAATTTTGCCAAATCCGCTGGCCTTGAGTGAAGATATGAGCATTTAACTGCAGATTCGTTTATGAAAACAGCGGTCCCTCAGCGGGCCGCTTTTTTTATGCCAGAAATTCGGGCAAGATTGCGCTCTTTTTTCGCCAGCTGCCATTGGTCGGCTGGTTCAACAACAGGCTTGATTGCTTCAGTCCAGATCTTTTATAACTATAAATGGCTAAAAAACAAACACAAATACAGAGCATCTGAAAAAATTAAAAATGAATTCAAACACAGATTTTATTTTAAATTTAAATCTGAATATGCAGTTTGAATTTAAAATATCCGCTGAACTTTAAATTCAAAATTATGAATTCAAATCTGTTTGTAGTTTTAAATTTAAAATTTGAATTTAAAACCTGCGAAATAAATTCAAAAACTGCAATTTAAATTTAAAAAGTACAGATTTACGGTCCGGTGGATGGGTTTTGTGGATAAGTTTTCCTGAAATAAATTTAAAAATGATGATTTAAATTTAAAAAATAAGAAAACCGAGATTTGAATTTAAAAATACTCAAGATTAGATCTGTGGATAAAATTTTTTAAATTCAAAACTGAAATATGAATTTAAAATGAAGCAAAATAAATTTAAATTTACGTTTTTACCCTGTCATTTTATGGCTCAGCTGTTATGGTAAAACCAGTTTTAAATTCAAATGACATAAGGGATAGTATGCATCGCTTTGCTTTTGTTTTCGGATCTTTGGCATTGGCTGCATCTCAGCTACATGCAGAACTGATTATTAATGGTCAGCCGGTCACCACTACGGCGCCGGTGCCAAGTACCATCCAGCCTCAAAATAATTTCCAGGTCTGTCTGGCCAATTTGCGCGGCCAGGCCATGGCCAAGGGCGTCAGTGGCAGTACTTATGACCGCTATACCCAAAATTTAACGCCAGATTATTCCGTGATTGAACGCCTGAATTATCAGCCGGAATTTTCGACGCCAATCTGGGATTATCTTTCCGGTCTGGTCGATGAAGAACGCGTACAACTGGGCCAGCAAAAACTGGCCGAGCACCGTGAGGTACTGAACCGGGTTGCAGCAGCTTATGGGGTACCGCCAGAAACCGTGGTCGCGGTGTGGGGCGTAGAAAGTAATTTTGGCGATATTTCTGGCCGTTATCCGTTATTGCAGGCTTTAGGTACTTTAAGCTGCGAAGGCCGCCGTCAGAGTTATTTCCGCGGCGAATTCTTTGCCGCCATGCGTATTTTACAACGCGGCGATGTGCGTGAAGATCAGCTCAGAGGCTCATGGGCCGGGGCATTTGGTCATACCCAGTTTATGCCATCGACCTATGAAGAACTGGCAGTGGATTTTGATGGTGATGGCCGCCGTGATCTGGTCTCAAGCACCACTGATGCCTTGGCATCAACCGCCAATTTCCTGAAAAAACGTGGCTGGCAAAGCGGACAGCCGTGGGGCTTTGAAGTGAAATTGCCCGCAGGCATGTCAGTCAGTGGAGAAGGGCGCCGCAATAAAAAATCCTTAAGCAGCTGGGTCAATCTTGGGCTAGTACGAGCCGATGGCAGTGCCTTGATTCAGGGCAATCTTTCAGGCAGCAGTCAGGCCGGTTTGCTGACACCGGCAGGCGGCAATGGCCCGGCTTTCTTGGTGTTTAAAAACTTTGATGCCATTTACAGTTATAACGCCGCGGAAAGTTATGCCTTGGCCATTGCGCATTTATCCGACCGTTTACAGGGCAAAGGCCCGTTTGTGACGGCATGGCCTACCGATGATCCGGGCACTTCACGCGCAGAACGTCGTGAAATCCAGCAGTTTTTATTAAATCGCGGCCATGATATTGGTGCGGTAGATGGCCTGATTGGTGATAAAACCCGTCAGGCCATTCGTCAGGAACAGATCCGCTTGGGCTTAAGTCCAACCGGGCGTGCCGGACAGCAGGTGTTACGCGCTTTTCGTAATGAAAATGCCAAACTGATGATGCTGCAATAAATAAGCAATAAAAAAGGGCGCCTTATGGCGCCCGGATGTTTATTCAATATCTGAGGTATCAATCTTCACGGCTTCTAAAATATCAAAAATCACCGTGGTTACATCCTGACTCAAATCACGGTTGTTAAACACTTCATAGGCTGTAATGGTGACATCGGTATCACTTGGCAGCAATTTTTGTTCTTCTTCAATCAGGTGATTGACCGGCAACAGGGTCTGTTTAATTTCTAAATGCAGGATATCTTCAAACTCGACATTTTCTTCTTCGAGTTCAATCATCTGCTCATTAAAATATGGCAATAGAATAGAGTAGAGATACGGCTGAATATCGACGATATCAAACAGTTCAATATCACGCGTTTGTTCAATCGTGCTGATGTGGTCATTTACTTCAATCAAAATATGGTAGTAACTCACATTAATCTCCACAAACATTCCTGTTGAAATTGCGGCTTTCACAATAACATGAAATAGTCAGAGAGGGCAGTGCTGTTGGCGATAAAGCCCCGGTTTTCTAGATTAACTTGTAATGAAAAGCATCAAATGTATTTAACGCTGCTGTAAAAGTGCCAAATCGGCGGCAGTTAGCTGAAAATGATCCAGATTTTGCTCTTGCATGAGAGGATGCATCAGGGCATGTGGATCATGGGTATGCCCCAAGCCCAAGGCATGACCGAATTCATGTGCCAAGGTTAAACGCAGGTCGGCAGCTGACTGAAACTCATAGATGCGAATACTTTTACCATCAAAACTGCCTTTATCAAATAAACGCGGCTGAAAGCGCTGGTTAAATTGCTGCACCGAAGCATCAATTGACTGATTTAGCTGGTTGAGGGCATCGACCTGTTGGTTCAAGCCTGCAATACGCACATTAAACTGTTGAATTTCAGCCTGTAAACTAGCGGTTTGCTGTTCAAGTTGCTGGCGCTGCTGGTTTAAAGAGCTACGCTGTGTGGCCGATGCACCGCCTTGCTGGTTCAGCTGCTGCACCTGCTGGTTATAGGCATTCAGCTGTTGCTGTAACTGGGCATTTTTAAAGGCCAGCTGCTGGTTCAGTTGCTGAATCTGCTGTTTGACTGTCTGCACTTGGGTCTGCTGGTGTTCCCAATGCTGCTGCTGTTGCTCAATCTGGCCCATCTGTAGGCGACGCTGTTCCGATTCATATTGGCGTTCATCATAAATCAGGCGGATTGCCAGTCGCGCTTGTGGATCATAGACAAAATAGTCCTGACCAGTACCCTCTGTCCAGATTTGTGTGGCCTGTTGGGCGAGTTGCACTACTTCGGCATGGCTTAAACCAAAGCGTGGGTCCACTTCGGCAATCCGGTAACGCAATCGGGTATCCAAAGGTGCCTGAATCCGGGTCAGCAGGCTGTTGTGCTGCAACTGCGGATGCTGCTGGTTCTGATACCACAGCATGGCGGCAAACAGCAGTAACACAATCAGGATTAAGGGACGCATCACGCAGATTGGACTTCCTGTAGAGAAGGGGATAATTAACTACACACCTGTATCTCTGTGATTAATCGATTTTCTTTCCTTTATATAGCAGGGAAAACGGTCAAGCAGAGTAGGCCAGATGGGGATGTCTAACTAGCTTAAAAAAGCCGCAGAGATGAAACAAGTCTTTTTTGCTTTCAAGCAGATATAAAAAAAACCGCGCTTACGCGCGGTCTTTTTGTTTAAAGCGACAAATTATTTTTTGTCATCTTTCACTTCAGTGAACTCAGCATCGACAACGCCATCGTCCGCTTTTTGCTGTTGACCTGCATCACCACCGAAGGCATTTGGGTCAAAACCTTGCGCACCGCCTTGGCCTTGGGCTGCTTCATACGCACGTTGCGTAATTGGCATGATGATGTTTTGCAGCGCTTCAGTTTTCGCCTTGATCGCGTCAACGTCATTTTCTTTGGTTGCTGCTTCAAGTTCTGAAACTGCTGTTTCTACCGCAGTTTTCTCATCAGCAGTCACTTGTTCGCCAAGATCTTTTACTGCTTTTTGAGCAGAAGAAACCAGGGCATCGGCTTCGTTACGTGCTTTTGCCAGTTCTTCAAACTTACGGTCTTCTTCAGCATTCGCTTCAGCGTCTTTGATCATCGCTTCGATTTCAGCATCAGACAAACCTGAGTTTGCTTTAATCTGGATCGATTGCTCTTTACCCGTGCTCTTGTCTTTCGCAGACACTTTCAAGATACCATCCGCGTTGATGTCGAACGATACTTCAATTTGTGGCACACCACGTGGCGCAGGTGGGATGTCGCCCAACTGGAAGTTACCCAACAATTTGTTTTGTTGAGCCATTTTACGCTCACCTTGGTAAACCGAAATGTCTACTGCAGGCTGGTTGTCAGCAGCGGTAGAGAACACTTGCGATTTTTTCGCAGGAATCGTGGTGTTTTTCTCGATGATTGGCGTTAACACACCGCCCATGGTTTCAATACCAAGTGTAAGCGGTGTTACGTCAAGTAAAAGAACGTCGTTCTTGTCACCTGAAAGTACCGCACCTTGAATCGCCGCACCCATTGCTACAGCTTCATCCGGGTTCACGTCTTTACGTGGCTCTTTACCGAAGAATTCTTGTACTTTTTGTTGGACAAGTGGCATACGAGACTGACCACCCACCAAAATCACGTCAGAGATGTCAGAAGTCGAAAGACCCGCATCTTTCAGTGCAATACGGCAAGGTTCGATGGTACGCGCAACCAGGTCAGCAACTAAACCTTCTAATTTCGCACGTGTTACGTTGATCACCAAGTGTTTAGGACCAGTCGCATCAGCCGTGATGTATGGCAGGTTGATTTCAGTTGCGTTTGAAGAAGAAAGCTCGATTTTTGCTTTTTCAGCCGCTTCTTTCAAACGTTGTAACGCCAGTGGATCGTTTTTCAGGTTGACGTTTTGTTCTTTCTTGAACTCTTCAACCAGGTAATCGATCAACGCGTTATCGAAGTCTTCACCACCCAGGAATGTATCACCGTTAGTCGACAAGACTTCGATTTGCTGGTCGCCATCAAGATCCGCAATTTCAATGATGGATACGTCGAAAGTACCACCACCCAAGTCATAGACTGCAACTTTACGGTCGCCTTCTTTCTTGTCCATACCGAACGCTAACGCCGCAGCAGTAGGTTCGTTGATGATACGTTTAACGTCTAAACCAGCAATTTTACCGGCATCTTTCGTTGCTTGACGCTGTGCATCGTTGAAGTACGCAGGAACGGTTACAACGGCTTCAGTCACTGTTTCACCGAGGTAATCTTCCGCAGTTTTCTTCATTTTTTTCAGAACTTCTGCAGAGATCTGTTGTGGAGCAAGTTTCTTGTCGTTTACTTCAACCCAAGCATCGCCATTGTCTGCTTTGATGATTTTGTATGGCACCAGACCGATATCTTTTTGTACCGCTTGGTCTTCATAACGACGACCGATCAGACGTTTGATTGCGAACAAGGTGTTTTTCGGGTTGGTTACTGCTTGACGTTTCGCAGACTGACCGACCAGGATTTCGCCATCTTTATACGCAATAATAGATGGGGTTGTACGCGCGCCTTCAGCGTTTTCAATTACTTTAACTTTATCGCCTTCAAGTACCGCAACACATGAGTTGGTTGTACCTAAGTCAATACCAATGATTTTAGCCATTTGGATGTTTCCTCAAAAATTTTATTGTGCTTTACACTTGTTATCCGATATGAGAGCCGTTCAATTTTTTTCAAGTTAAAAATATGAAAAAATTTCACCAACTCCCGAATTTATGAGGCTTAAGCGCCGACCATAACCATTGCAGGACGCAATAAACGGCCATTTAAGCTATAACCTTTTTGCAGTACGTTGCCAATTTCGTTGGCTTTGGCTGTTGGATCAATGCCCACCGCCTGATGTAAATCTGCATTGAAACCGTTCGCGGTATCTACCGCCACAATGCCGAATTTCTCTAAAGTCGTCAGCAGTGATTTCAGCGTCAGTTCCACCCCTTCAGACAGCGGGGTTTTTTCTTCGCCAGCTGCGGCAATAGCACGTTCCAGGTTATCTACGCTATCGAGCAGTTCTTTGGCAAATTTCTCCAGCACTGCTTCTTTATGCTTTTCAGATTCACGCTGAATACGCTCGACACTCTTTTGCGCTTCATACACTGCATTGGCGGTACGCGCTTTTTCAAGTTTTAAATCGCCTTCGAGCTGCGCAATCTGTTCTTGTAAAGACTCAACGGAAACGTCTGCCTGCTCGGTTTCAGCTTGAGTTTGGGTAGTATCTTGTTCTACTTGCTCTTGTTGCAGATCTTGAGCGTCTTGGTTGTGCTCGGTTGCCATTGATTTACTCCGTTTAAATGGGTTCTTAAACATGTACAGTCCTTCTGGCATCAGTATTGACTGGTTCATTCTGAACTGCCATGAGTGATGAATTTCGTAATTATTAAAGAAGTCGGGGCAGGGGATAAAAATTCAAGCGGTGCCAGTCATTAAATCTGCAGAAATTTGCTGAAAAAACATACATTCTTTTAATTTTTGATCTTTTTAGCAGGAGGGTGCAGGAAGATACTACGAGGCTGAAACCCCAATTTATGGGAAAATGATTTTAATTTTAAGTCCGGATAAATTCTGTAGATGCTGTTGAGTTGTCTATAAAAAATTTTTAAGTTGATTATTCTTTATACATAAAAACGATCAGAATGAGTGAAAAATACTATTTTACAGGGCAAGGTCAACTTTGTATGATTGCGCCCAGATTCTATCGCTGTAGTTTCTTTTGATATTTTCTTGAAATGTGTTTTCTGGCTTATCCGCCCTCTGGATAAGCCTTTTTTTTGCCCTGAAGATTTAAAAGTACCGTATTTACACTGTTATCTTTTCGCAAAACTAGCCGTATGTTGTGTAGAGCACGCTGTTTTCTCCCTCTAAAATAATTCTGCACTTTCGTCTTTTTTATTGCTGTAATCTATAACAAAAACAGCAGATTAATCCTGCTGTTTATTTATATTGGTTGTAAAAACAGCTACATCTTCATGTTTATAAAAAACTGCATAACTCGTACCGGTGGATATAAAAATTTAACTTTTTATCTGCCCAGCCAGTGCTGAAATTTTGAAAGTATAGCCAGCGCAAAGTTGGACTTTGTATTTTTCAATGAATGAGGATCGAATGATGAAAAAAATGGGTGTATTGGCTGTGGCCTTGTTTGCTGGACTGGCGGTGGTAGGCTGTAGCAGTCATGAAACGGCACAGGCGCCAGAAGTGGCACAAAATCCGGAGCAACCTGAAACGGTACAGGTGACTACCATGCCGGTAGAAGCGGGGGCTGAAGTGGGCGTAGCCGCAGAAGTCACTGCCCCGGCCATTGCTGCACCAGCAGGATCGGAAGCACCGGCGGTTGAGGCACAGCCACAGCCCTAAATTCAACGCTGTCTATTTCAAATGAAACAGGACCATCATTTAAATCAGGGAGGAAAATTTAATTTCTCAACAGGGAGATCAAACTAATAGGCCAGGGAAGGCCATGCTATTTTCACTATTATTATGGAAGGCCGTTATTTTTCTATTACAGTGCTTTTAAATAAATGCATACGGCAAAAATAGAAACCCGAAAGCCAGGTTTTCGGGTTTTTAAACTGTGCATCGCACGCACGCTGTCAAATACAGGATTAATCGCGACGGTCGCGTTGCCGTTTGCGATATTCTTCCATCCGTTTACGCTGTTCTTCGACCCGTTTTTTACGCTGCTCTTGCTGTTTGCGTTCGACTTGCTGGCGTTTACGGTTCAGTTCGGCGCGTCGTTCGCGTTCCCGTTGTAACTGCTGACGGCTTTGTTCGGCACGTTTACGTTCCAGTTCACGTTTTTGTCGATCCCACTGCGCTTCGCGTTGGCGTTGTTGCTGTAAGCGTTTCTGACGTTGTTCATATTCCCAACGCTGACGTTCTGTCATGCGGCGATAATCATAGTTACGGTCGTAATCCCGGTCATAACGATGATCATAGCGGCCATTGTAGTGGCCATCTTCAGGGAACGCGACACAACCGACCGCTAAAAATACGGTCGCACAGGAAACCAAGAGGAGTTTTCTAGACATGGTGAGCGTCCTTTTTCTATCCGGATTAGCAAAATCAATCCCTCTGTATCATCAAAATTGTCAATGACACCTTATAGAAATAAGATTAGCGTATATAAATTCTGAATATGTAGGTCGATGACTGGACTTCTATAACGAAATAGTCACTAAACTGCTGATCATGTAGAAAATGTGAAGAATGAATAAAAAGGAAGATGATAGATGAGTGCGTATCAACAGAAACTGCAAAAAATCATTGATAACAGTCAGGGTACGGTGGTGCGAACACTCGATCATTTACCGTGTGTGGCGCAGGAATCACTGGCGCGCGCCTTGGGCTATCCTTATCAGTATCCGCAACTTGATCCCCTCATTAAATGCATGATGGCGGCCCAAATCAAGCAGGGGCGTATCGGTTTTATTGGCGAAAATCCGGCGCAATCGCGTCAGGCTTTTGATACTCAGATGAAGGCGATCCGTAAACAGCCGACCTATGTCAAACGGGTCGAAGATTTACGTTTAAGCCTGCAAAGTGGCACCATTTCAGCCCGTTATTATCATCCTGCACCGCATAAAAAACTGCCGTTGATTGTGTTTTATCATGGTGGCGGCTTTGTGGTGGGTAATCTCGATACCCATGATGAAGTTTGCCGGCTATTGGCGCATGCCGCTCAGGTGCAGGTGGTCAGTGTCGATTATCCACTGACCCCCGAGGTTTCACCGACACAGCTGATTCAGTGCTGTGAAGATGCTTTGGCTTGGGTGTATCAGCATCGCCGTCAATTTAATATTCTGAAAAACCGTATTGCCGTGGCGGGTGACAGTGCTGGTGCCAATATTGCTACCGTGGTGTCACAGCGTAGTAAAAATACCGCCTATGCACCGCATGCCCAGTTACTGATTTATCCAGTGGTGGATTTTAAAAGCCGTCATCCGTCGTTCTTTGCCTATAAAGATGGTCTGGTGCTGACTGAGCAGGATATTGATTTCGTCACCGAGTATTATGCGTTACAGCACAATATGGCACTGGATGATGCCCTGATTTCACCAACCTACGGCAATTTAAGAAAACTGCCGCCGACCTTTATTGTGACGGCCGGGCATGATGTGCTGCACGATGAAGCGGAAATTTATGCGCACAAGCTGCGTCAGCAAGGGGTCAAAGTCCAATATAAGGAATATACCGACCAGACCCATGGTTTTATTAATTTAACCCCGGTTTCGCGCCGTGCTAAAAAACTCACGCTCGAGCTGGGCAAGAATTTCAGAAAATTTTGGGATCGACCACGCTTCTTTTAAAAGGGGTAACTTAAAAAGGCCGACTCAGATTTTTTCTGGTTTCACGTGGAACAGCGGTTTTGGTTTTAATCTGCGCTTCGGGGAATAACAGATCAAACTCCGGTACATAAAAACTTTGTAATAGTCGGGCCTGGGAAAAATCAGGAAAAATATCCTGGGTATTTTGCCATTCCACCGTTTTGAGTTTAGATAAACGGCCGCGAAACTTCGGACTAAACTGGTAGCGCTGGCCTTGCCAGGCCTGCTGAATGGATAAAAATGAAGCCGGAATATGGTGGCTATTGATATAAAACGAGGTGCTGTTTTTCGGCCGCTCCAGACAAATTGACATCTCTTGCTGCTGATGACGCACAATACAATAGGTGCGACCTTCTTTTTCCAGCCATTCAAATTCGGCCAGCTCTTTCGGAATGCCCCATAACTGCTGGCCATGCGCTAAAGAGGCCTGAGTCGAGACATAAATCTTGGGGATGGTCGACAAGCGATGTTTATACAATAAAGGATGATCCATAATTAACAGTTCATCATACGGACCCACTGGCGAATCCTGATAACGGATCAGCATTACATTGACCATGCGTCCTAAAGGAGACGGAGCCAGCCGAAAACGTTTGGCTGTTTTCAGGAAAAAAGGATTCAGCCAATAATTCAAAATAAAAGCATCGCCGTGTAAGCGCCAAGGCGGATGCGCAAAAATCTGGTTCTGGATATTGTTATTCATCTTATTCTCAGGATTTGAAAGGAACAGCTAATGTTTTCTTTATACTGAACAATTAATATAAGTGAAGCAAAACATCAAACCACGGATTCGTAAAGAAATGTTAAAACGTAGCGTTCTTATGGCCGCCAGCCTTGCCTTTAGTGCCTCTGCATGGGCTGCCAATTCAATGATTGAAATGAAAACTTCCATGGGCAATATTGAAATTGAACTTTTTAACGACAAAGCGCCATTGTCAGCAGCCAATTTTGAAAAATATGTCAGCAGCAGTTTTTATACCGGTACCATTTTCCATCGCGTCATTCCGGGCTTTATGATTCAGGGCGGCGGTATGGATGCAGCCATGGTGGAACGTCCGAATACCCGTCCACCGGTCAGAAATGAATCCTATAATGGCCTGAGCAATCAGCGTGGTACTTTGGCGATGGCACGGACCAATCATCCTGATTCAGCCAAAAGCCAGTTTTTTATTAATCTGGTCGATAACGACTTCCTGAATAAAAGTCCACGTAATGCGGGTTATGCCGTGTTTGGCCGTGTTACCAAGGGGATGGATGTGGTCGATAAAATTGCCAAAGTACCGACCCGCAATGTTGGTGTGCACCAGAATGTTCCGGCTCAACCGGTGAAAATCCTGAGTGTGAAGATAAAACCGGCAACGGCAAGAAATTAACGAAAATAAAAAGCAGAAATATAGATTAGAAACCTTTGCACGAATAAACACACAAAAGTTCATTAAATTGGTATAATACAATAAAATCAATCACCTAGCAAAAAACACGACTATGGCATGGAAACAAACAGGGCAACTCTCCCTAGCAGACAGT